>JAYOKQ010000034.1:0-37613 GCA_038119905.1 Gemmatimonadota bacterium
ATGAGGTCTTCGGCTATCATAAGAGCTTTACTCCTGCGCGATTTCCGGGCGTTTGATCGTATACGTTGAGAACTTGAATGTGAAGAGCCTTTGCTGGACGTGTAACCATGCGTTTCCAGGCTTCCGCGCCTTCGTCCCCAAAGAACATGGCGACCGTTTCTCCAGAGCACGCAAGCATCGCATCACAGAGGTCGAGGTCGCTATCACTAGCTTGCTCCACGCGCGTACAAACACCGACGAACTGGCGCGTTTCGAAGTTGCTGATATCACCGACGGTGACGGCGATATTTTGGTTTTCCTGGACGTCACTTAGAATAGAATGTGCCGTAACATCAGGGACAAACACGACGACATCGTTTGCTCTTTCGCCCGGTCGAATACCTTGAGCGCGTGCGAAATGAGGCTTCTTATGCCCGCTACTTGAGCCGACCACAATCGATACGGGACCATCGAACAAAGCCAGGACTTCCGGCTGCGATGATAGGTCTAGTTCGCTCACAGTATATCTCCTATCTGTTAGCTACTCAGATGAATCCTCTATCCTTTAATGAGTAATAAATTGAGAGGAGAGGTCAACCAATTAATGCTACGTAAGACGTATCTACGGGTTTGACCAATGCATATGCAGGGCTCGTTCAGTCGTTGTATATCCCCCATCATTCCCCTTTGCCACCGTGCTGCTAACTAGATCGTACCACCGCGTGTCCTTACCGCGGTGCAGTGGCTCTTGGTCGGGAAACAGCAGTTCAATATGGCCCTGCGACGAGCGCATTCGGTAGGTCCCCTCTGTAGGCGTGTAGCCCTCGCCCCGATAGACGTGCAGCAGCGTGTTGAGCGAGCGCAGGGCGTGAAAGGCCGGGCGCGGATTACAGCGCGTGTCGAGTAGGCCGTGGCCGATGTCCATGGTGCGATCGAGGTCCTGCGACGGGTCGACAAAGAGGTGGCCGTCGGGCAGCGAGGCAACGGCAAAGAGCGCGCGACAGGCCAGCGCGGCGTTGGCTTCGTCGTCGAGATAGGGCAGGCTTAGCAGCCAGTCCACGCGTCCAATATGCGACAGAGCCGGCAAGGCCTTATAGGCGTCGACTGTTTTGATGGGCTGCCCTTCGCCGTCGATGCGACAGCAGACGCTGTCGATGCGCAGGTCGCTCTGTGCGAGCAGCGTATTCAGTTCGGCTAGCTCGTCAACGCGGTAGCCGATCCGCGTGCGCGGGTGCTGCTTGCCGTAGACGTTCTGTCCGGGCAGCACGGGACACAGCGCCAGCGGCGTGCGGCGCCGGCAGTCGGCCAGATGCGCCAAACAGCGCTCGCTCGGCCACGGGTTGCCGGCCAGCTGTACCTCCCACGCGTTGGCCGCGTTGGGATGGTTGTCGAGCAGCGCGTGTAGGTCGACGCTGTCATCATAGGCTACAAAGGCCTGTACGCGCACGCCCTCGGCGCGCAGCATCTGCAGGCGGCGGTTTTGCAGCAGGTCGTCTAGGTCGGTCGACGGCGTGCGCACGCAGGTTGCACCTACTTCCAAGATGGATAAAAAAGGGTAGTCGTTGCGCACGCGCTGGCGCACCACGGAGGGGAACGTGATCGGCACCTGCGCCGTTGGGCAGAGCCCGTGAGTCAGCGTCCATCCCAGCGGTGCGCCCTGGAGTGCGGCCGACGTGCGCGTTAAGAAGCGCGTCTCGTCTGTTGGCGCACCTCCTTGGCCCTCTGTCCGCACGAGGTGCAGGTCGATGCGGTCGTCGACAAGCCGGCAAAAGTAAAACCCTAGCTTCTCGCGGTCATCGCGTCCCTGTTCCGGCGCTGAGGCGCTGGCAAAGAGGTGGCCAAAGCCGGGTCGAGTAAAGGACGTTGAGGGTACGACCGCTATGCGCGTATCGCGCAGGCGATCGTAAAAGGCAAAGTGCACGTGTCCGCAAAAGAGCATCTCTACCCCGTGCGCTAAGAGCAGGTCGAGCAGCCAGGTGCGGTCTGGCTCGCCGATGTTGTCGTAGTGGCCCAGGTGCGGTTCGCTCGCGTCCCACAGGTAGGGCGGCAGATGGAGAAATACGACGAGGCGTCTGTCGGCGTTCTCGGCTAGCTCGCGCTCAAAAAAAGCTCGTTGGTCAGCGCTGTAGGGCGTGTTTAGCGTTTGCGAGTTGAGAACGATGGCGCGCAGCGGCCCGCAGTCGAACGCGTAGTGCGATGGACCAAAACGTCGCTGGTAGGTCTCGAGGCTGGCGCTGTCCGTCGGGTGGGTTGGCATGGAGGCGTCGGGTTTGTCGCCGACGTCGTGGTTACCGGCCACGTGATGGGGCGTAAAGCCGCTGGCGCGCAGTTGGTCCAGCGCCTCGTCCAGTGCCCGTGCAAAGCGGGGCGTATCGGGATATTCCTGCACTAGGTCGCCCAAGTGCACGGAAAAGTCGCCGGGCAGGGCGGCGGCCGTCTGTAGAGCATACAGTGCCCGCGCGCTCTGGTGGCGCCGAGATTCGAATTCTAGTGCCGCATCGCCGGGGTCGATCATGTAGTGCGTATCCGACACTACGACGAATTGGTGTGCCGCTTCGGGCAGGAGAGAAAGGTCAAACTTGGGCGCCATGCGCTCGCTCCGGGCAGCTGCTTGCCGACATGGTGGGCAGGTTGTATCATCAATGCATTGCATTATAGAGAAAGCGCTCATGTCGATCAATCGCCCTATACAATTGGTCTGGTGGACGGCTGTTATCGCACTGCTTATCTGGTGGATGTTGGCCGAGTCCGTCCAGGCACAGCAGCCGGCTCAGCCGGCGTCGCGTCTGGGTATGGAGCAAGCCTTTGCCGATCTGGCGCAGCGACAGCAGGTGCTCGAGCGCACGGTGTATTTGAGCGGCTTAGCCGCCGTGCTGGTCATCTCGCTGATCATGGTTTGGCGCATCTATCGTCCTCCCGTGCTGCAGGGCCGTGCCCTGGTGCTGCGCGATCGGGACGGGCGCGATCGAGTTTATCTGTCGCCGGAAGGGGGTATCGAGCTGCGGGACGAGCGCGGAAAGCGTGGACTCCAGCTCGGTTTGGGCGTCGATGAGGGCGGCGGTCTCGTCCTGAGCGACGACGAAAATAGACCGCGCCTGCGCCTGCTGGTAGGTGACGAGGGCGCACCCCTGATCGAGCTATGCGATGCGCGCGGTTGCGCCCGGGCTAGCTGGACGCTAGGAGAGGACGGGGTGCCGGGACTGGGTTTTTATGGCGCCGACGGTCGGCCGCGCGCCGGTTTGGGGACGGGGGCAGACGGCCAAACGTTTCTCAGTTTTATGGACGCCGGCGGCCACGTGCGCCTACAGCAGGGGCTGGGCGAAGATGATGCGCCAGAAGTCACGCTGCGCGATGCGAGCGGTTATGTGCGCGCCGCGCTGCGCGTGCGCACCGATGGGATGTGCGTTTTGGAACTGCGCGACGAAGATGGCGACACGCGCACGATGATTGGCGTGCTGGAGGAGGGGCTAGCGTGGATGGGCCTGTTGGACGATCAACAGCGTTTCCGCGCGGGTTTGGGTGCGCGTCAGGACGGCCGTCCTCGCCTGGATTTGTACGACGCAGAAGGCCATACGCGGGCGACCTTGTATCTGGATGACCTCGGCGCAGCAAAGCTCGAATTCGTTGAAGCAGACGGGGGTGTGCGTTTTCGCGCTCCTCAGTAAGAGGGATACTATGGAGAAAGCAGTTATTATGGCGCGCGGCCTGGGAACGCGCATGCGCGCCGCTAGTCCACAGGCCGGCCTAGATCCTCAGCAGGCGGCCGTTGCATCTACTGGAATCAAAGCGCTCATGCCCATAGGGCGGCCCTTTATTGACTACGCCCTGGGAGCGTTGGCCGAGGCCGGGTACCGTCGCGTCTGCCTGATTATAGGTCCCGAACACGACGCGCTGCGAACCTACTGCGCGCAGGAGTTGGACTGCCAGCGCCTGCAGGTCGAGTGCGCCGTACAGCAGGAGCCCCGCGGCACGGCCGACGCCGTGCTGGCGGCCGAAGACTTTGTGGCGGGCGATTCCTTTGCCATCGTCAATTCCGACAACTACTACCCGGTCGACGCACTGGCCGGTCTGCGCGGCCTATCGGGTCCCGGCTTGGCCGTCTTTTCACGCGAGGGTATGATGATCGACGGCAATATTCCCGCCGAGCGCATCCTCAAGTTCGCCATTGCCGAAGCCAATGCAGACGGCTTTTTACAGCGCATTCTCGAAAAGCCAGACGAAGCGGCGCTGGCCAAGCTTGAGGGCCCGCAGGGGGTCAGCATGAACTGCTGGCGCTTTGACGAGCGCATCTTTGCGGCGTGTCGAGCAATCGAGCCGTCGGCGCGGGGCGAGCTGGAGCTGCCCGACGCCGTGCAGTATGCCATAGACCGGTTGGACGTGCGCTTTGCCATGCAGGTGTACGAGCAGACGGTGTTAGACCTGTCGAATCAGGGAGATGTAGCGTCGGTGGAGCGCCTGCTGAGCGGGGTGGAGGTGCGGCTGTGAAGCTAGTCGATCTGAAGGATGGAGGCGTAGAGGAGCGCCTGTGCAGTGCGGGGCTGTCGCCGCAAGAGGCGCGCTCCAAGGCGCAGCTATTCGCTCGCACAGCCGAGGCATTGCAGGACAGAAGCGCGGATTCCGCTAGCCCTGTATACGCCTATTTCGTGCCGGGTCGCATTGAGGTTTTGGGCAAACACACCGACTATGCGGGTGGGCGCAGTATTGTCGCGGCCGTCGAACGCGGCTTTTGCATGGTAGCCGTGGCGCGCACCGATGCACGCGCCACCGTGCTGTCGGTCGATACCGACGAGCTCGTCGAGTGCCAACTGGCGGCCGATCTGCAGGTTCCACCGAGCGGCTGGACCAACTATCCTCTGACGGTTATGCGTCGTCTCGCGCGCAACTTCGGCCAGCTGCAGGGCGCCGATATCGCCTTTTTGAGCGATTTGCCGCCCGCGGCGGGCATGAGCAGCTCGAGTGCGTTTATGGTGGCCACCTATCTCGTGCTGGCGGCTCGGAACGAACTGTCGAGCCGCGATCTGTACCGCGATCATATCAATGGTGCACTGGAGCTAGCGGCCTACTTGGGGACGGTGGAAAACGGACAGAGCTTTGGGCCATTGGCCGGCGATCGCGGCGTGGGCACGTTCGGCGGCAGCGAAGACCATACGGCCATTCTCTGCTCAGAGCCGGGTTTTTTGGGTCAGTTTGCCTACTGTCCGGCGCGTCTGGAGGGGCGCCTCGCCGTGCCGGACGATTACGCATTCGTCGTTGGTTTTAGCGGAGTAGTAGCCGAAAAGACCGGTGCCGCGCAGGATCTTTACAATCGCGCAGCGCTGCAGGTGGGAGCTATCGTCGCAGCGTGGCGGCAGGCGACAGGCGGTGATCAGGTCTACTTGGCCGACGTGCTGCGCTCGGCCCCGGATGCCGCTGAGAGGCTACAGGGCATATTGGCCGACGCGTCCGATGGCCCGTATACAGGGGCAGAGCTGACCCAGCGCCTGCGCCACTTTCTCTTGGAAGATGGGCAGATCATTGACGCCGCTGCCGCAGCGCTAGGCCGGGGCGACATGACGGAATTTGGGCGCCAGGTAGATCAGTCACAGCTGCACGGCATCGGCGTGCTGGGCAATCAGATTGATGAGACGGCCGACATGGCACGTCTAGCTCGCCAAGAGGGCGCTCTGGCCGCTTCGGCGTTTGGTGCGGGCTTTGGTGGGGGCGTATGGGCCTTGGTCGAACGCACGCGCGTGGAGCCCTTTACCCAAGCTTGGCAGGCCGCCTACTGCACTGTTCATCCACGGGCGGCCGCGCAGGCCAGCTACTTTGCCTCTCGTCCCGGTCCGGCGGCCTGCGCGCTCTAGGGCTTCGCGCCGATCAATGGCTTGAGGGTGCGTTTTGCAAGTGCTATTATATACGGCCTGCAGTCTCTATATAGAGAGGTTTTCGGGAAATAAAAGGATATGCTACGGCAGCTAGTCGGCAGACTATTTGGCTTTGATGCCGAGATAAATCAGCTGCGCCGTCAGGTCGAAGAGTTGAGCTGGGACAGCTCCTTTGGCATGTGGACGCGCGAGGCCTTCTTGCAGTTTTGTCACGTAATGCCGCGCGATACGCGCTGCATCGCGTTTATTGATCTAAACCGCATTCACGATTTGAACGAACAGCTCGGCTACAGCGAAGTCGACCGGCGCGTCAAAGAGATGTTCTCGGTGCCGTTCCGACGCAGCGATATTGTAGCGCGCTGGTATTCGGGCGATGAGATCGTCATCCTTTTTGATTCAGCTCCGGCCATTGCCCAACAGAAGATCGAACAGCTGCGCAGGTCGGGCGCCGAACACGACCTGACGTTTTACTGCGAAATAGGCGAATGGGAAATAGGCAAGCAGACCGTCGAGAGCGTGGTGGATGGGTTGGCCCAGCGCGTTCTCGACCGCAAGGGCAGCGAGCCCCGATGAGTGGGGTGTCGACACGGAGTAGTGCATGACGCGAACGCATATCGGTACACACAGCCTCGAAACACTGCGCGATCACTATCGCCACTACCTTTTTGAAGAATACCTGCCCTTCTGGCAGCGCCACGGCATCGACCACGAGCTGGGTGGTTTTATGTGCGCGATCGACCACGACGGCACGCGTTCGAGCGACAGTAAATACATGTGGTATCAGGGGCGCGGACTGTGGACGTATTCTTACCTATATCGGCACTTTGGTGGCGATGAAAACCTAGCGGTGGCGCGCGCCGTCAAAGATTTTTTGTTGCGCCACGGCCGCGATGAGCGCGGCGATTGGGTGCAGAGCCTGACCCGCACAGGTGATGTGGAGTCACCTGCTACGCCGCGTGGTTACGCTACGCTCTTTGTAGCTGAGGGCATGCAGGCCTATGCGCACGCCACCGGCGACGAAGAGGCCATGCAGGTGGCTCGACAGGCGCTGTGGCGTGGACTGGAGCTATTCGACGACCCGGAGCGATTCGTCGACGAGGGCTACGTTCCGCTTAGCTACAAGGGCCAGCGTCCCTTGGGCAGTCACATGGTGCTCATCCTCATCCTCACCCAGATGTTGGAACAGGAGCGCGACGAGCGCTTAGAGGCGTTGGCCGAGCGCGTGGTAGATGCGATCGTCAACCGCTATTGGAACCCCGAGTACCGCCTCATGAACGAGGTCTTGGCGCACGACTATACGCGTCCGGACGACGCCAACGAGTCCTTCGTCTATCTCGGTCATGCCATCGAAACGCTGTGGATGCTATTGCCCGAGGCGCTGCGCCGCGGCGACCGAGCCCTCTTTGAGCTTGCGGCCGAGCGCTTTCGTCGCCATCTGGAGGTTTCGTGGGACGACGTCTACGGCGGCTTTCTACGCGCGCTGGATGTGCACGGATCCTATGCTTACGACAAAGTCCTCTGGCTCCAAGAAGAGGTTATGATCGGCTGCCTCATTCTGCTTGAGCATACCGACTGGGACTGGCCCGCGCAGTGGTTCGAGCGCACGTTTGACTATGTTGAAGCGCACTGTTCGCTGCGACCGCACGGCTTTCCCCTGTATCTGTTTAGCGGCGATCGCAAGATGAGCTTTGTCGAACACGTCACGCGCAAGGAAAACTACCATCATCCGCGCTGCGTGATGCGCAATCTATTGGTTTTAGAACGGATGATAGAACGCGGCGGCGCCCCGTCGGGCGTCTGGAACTAGCGCTGCAAAACGAACACCCAAGCGCTGTATTGGCTTTTGAGAAAGGATAGGCGTGTCCGGTATTCCCGTTACGCTCATCACCGGCGGTGCCGGCTTTTTGGGGTCGCACCTGAGCGATCGTTTTCTCGCTGAGGGACACAGAGTCGTCGTAATGGACAACTTTCTCACCGGTTCGCGCGACAATATAGCACACCTGCTGTCGCATCCTCGCTTTGAACTGGTCGAGCATGACATCACGCACTACATCGATTTCCCCGGCCGCCTCGATTACATACTGCACTTTGCTTCGCCCGCCTCGCCGGCCGACTACCTGAAGATGCCCATTCAAACGCTCAAGGTTAGCTCGTTGGGCACGCACAATGCGCTGGGATTGGCGCTGGCCAAGGGGGCGCGGCTGCTGCTGTCTTCGACGTCAGAGGTCTACGGCGACCCGCTAGAGCACCCGCAAAAAGAATCCTATTGGGGCAACGTCAACCCCATTGGCTACCGCGGCGTTTACGACGAAGCCAAGCGCTTTGCCGAGGCGATGGTGATGGCCTATCACCGCACGCACGGAGTCGAAACGCGCATCGTGCGCATCTTCAATACCTACGGTCCGCGCATGCGCTTGGACGACGGGCGCGGCTTGCCCAACTTTATGCGCCAGGGGCTACTGGGCGAAGATATCACGATCTACGGCGACGGCAGCCAGACGCGCAGCTTTCAGTATGTCAGCGATCTAGTTGACGGTTTGTGGCTACTCCTGATGAGCGACGAAGTGCTGCCGGTCAACATAGGCAATCCAGTCGAGATTTCTATTCGACAGCTGGCGGAAGAGATCCTCGAGCTGACGGGGCATCGCAGCACCATTACCTACCAGCCGCTTCCGTCCGGCTTTGAGGACGACCCCAAGGTGCGGCAGCCCGATACCACCCGTGCGCGCACGATTCTCGGCTGGGCACCCAAGGTCGACCGCATGGAAGGTCTGCAGGCTACGTTGGACAATTTCAAAGCGCGGCTACAGGTGTAGTCTACTCTTCGCGCCGCACCTTTCGGTTTCTCCCAAACGCGTAACTACACCACAGTACGACGGAGCGCTAGGAGCAGTCTATCTCTGATGAAAGCTCTAACGGTCAACGGAGCGCGAACGATGTCGAGCTATTGCGTCGGGCGTGCGCTGACGTGCGCTCTGCTGTTGGTATTTTTTGGGGGCTGTGGCGGCGACTCGCCCGAGACGCCCTATGGCGATGTCGATCGTCTGACGGCTTACCGCGCCGCCATTGATCCATTGGTTGACGAGATCAACGAGGTTGAACGTTCGCTGCGGGCTATGGCGGTGGGATCTACGGGACGCGCAACGGGAGAGAATCTGTCCCGCGCGTGTTTGGCGCTAGACGTGCGACTAGCGGCGGTACTCGTCCAGCTGGAAGCGCTCGTTCCACCGCCTCGACTCAGGGACACACACGCCGATATGCAGGCGGCGGTCCAGCTGCGTCGGCGTGCCTGTGAGCGCATCGTCATGGGCTGGCAAATAGAGCAAGAGCAGTCGTTTGCAGCAGCCGAAGCGACGTATGCGGAGGCCGAGGCGATGCTGGCCGAAGCCAGTCTGCGTCTCCTAGCCGTAGATCAGGTGTTGAGCGATGTGGACGTGGCGCTGGCTGCTGCCGGTGCGCGCAGCCCCACGGCTTAGAGATCGTCGTAACGCGGCAGGCGCTCGAGAAAACGATACGCTCCTTTGTCGCGCTCGATGGCGTAGCAGTAGTGCTGTAGACCGTTGCTAACCAGCAGATAGCGCGCGCGCAGCGTGCGATTGTAGCAGGCAATCTGATCGAAGGTGCTCTGAGAGATGGCCACTTCGGGTTCTTTGCATTCGGCCAGTAGAAGCGGTTGGCCTTCTCTGTCGTAGACGACTAGGTCGGCGCGGTGGGCTTGGCCGTGGACGCGCAGATACTTTTCGACGGCCATCAGTCCGCGCGGATAGCCCATATCCTGCACCAGAAACTGAATCAGGTTTTGCCGCACCCACTCTTCAGGCGTCAGGGCGACGTACTGTCGGCGCAGCGGATCAAGTATTTCGCGTCGGTCGTCGACCGTGCGCGTTGTGAAAGTATAGGTGTGGGGAAAGTTGAGCTGCTGCATGGTTTGGTCCGTTGCTGGGGAGTGCGTGCTGTGCGCTCCCCAGCAACGGGCTCCCTACGCGATAACGTAGTGTAAACGCGTAGGAAAATGCACGGGTTGGCCTACTTCAACAAGAGCATCTTGTGTACTTGGGTCGCGCCCGGTCCCTCCAGGCAGGCCAGGTAGACGCCGCTAGCTACGCTGCGTCCGCTGGCGTCCTCGCCGTTCCACGCGACGCTGTAGGCACCCGCCTGCTGTGTATCGTCAACGAGCGTGCGCACCTTTTGTCCGCTGAGGCTGTAGATGTCCAGCCGCACGGGTCCGGCTGTATTTAGACGATAGCGCAGCGTAGTGCTCGCATTAAACGGATTGGGATAGTTCGCCTCTAGAACGAAGTCGACGGGCGTAGCCATTTCGCCGGTTTCTTCGACGGCGGTAGGTTCGACCACTGGCCGGTCGGCTACCAGCCGCACGTCGTCTATGTAGAACGTGCCGCGCAGACTGCCGACAAAGCGCAGCGACTCTATGGATCCGTTGAGGGGAAGCCGGTCGAGGGGCACTTCGACGACCTGCCAGCTCCTGTTTTCTAGATCCAATTGGTCAAGGACGCTGAGCAGCTGGTTTGTCTGTCCGTTTGCCGTTACCGAGAACGAGGGGCGGAATCCAGCGCTTGTTTCTCCGGGGTGCACGGCAAAGCGCAGGGCAGTGTAGCCGGCCGGGTCGATCGGCGTCTGCGGCGTCCACTCGATCGTGAAGCCGGTGGCCGCTACGCGCAGTGCGCTGTCGCCGGTAAAGGTCGTATCTGCCTGCGCTTCGTCTAACTCGGCGCTGAACAAGACGCTCTGATTCCAACGCAGCTGGTCGTCGTATACGATGCGGTCGCGTTCGGGTAGCACGACGATGGAGCGCACCAGCTGGTTGCGTTCGCCAGCCTGTTCGAGCACGATGGTGATGTCTTTGCGTCCGTTTTCCGCACCCGTGGGCACGTCGGTCTGCAGGCGGTAGGTCACATCGTCCACGCGCTCGAGCGGAAACTCGGTTGGCCCGCCAAAGGCGCTCAAATCGGCGACGGCGCGCACGGGTTGGCCTGCATCGGGCCGGCGCACGATGCGCACCGTCGAGTTGATGCGCAGGGTTGTTCCCGTCAGCAGGCTCTCAGCTGGCGGATTTTCCCACAGGCCCTGTAGGGAGCTGGCTTCAATACGAAAAATTGCTTGGGTAAAGCGATCGCTGGTCAGATAGAGAAAACCCCGGTCGTCGGTGATTAGGCCAACGGGGGTGCCCCAAAACTCGTTGGTGCTGGGATTGGGTCGAAATCCCGTGACAAAGTCGCCTACGCGCGCGTTGGATCCATCGGGCTCGCTGAATACGACCGAAACCTTATAGCCAGGATCGTTGCCGAGGACGCCGGCGCGGAAAGCTACGAAGGCGGTGTTTTTATACTGCGCTGGAAATTGGTCGTGCGTATAGAAATGCAGCGCCATCGGCGCTAGGTGAGCCGGCACCAGAGCGACGGGCCGACGAACGCTGGCCACCAGTGCACTGTCCTGGGCGGTGATGGGAAATATTTCGTCCTTGTACTGCGAAATGGAGAAGTCGACCCATTTCTGATAGCCAAAAGCTAGCGGCCAGCCGTGAAAAGAGTTTTCGGGAATGATGTTGATCCACTCCGGCGGCAGCGAAGCCCCCTCGCGATCGTGGCCGTTGCCGGCGGCCCAAACCTGGCCGGTGATGGGATGCAGATCTATGCCGATGGCGTTGCGCAGTCCACTGGCGTAAATGCGTCGGCCGGTACCGTCGGCGTTAAACTGCAGGATGGTGGCGCGCTCGGGATCGTCCTCGCGGCACAGGTCACAGCCGGAGCCCACCTGGAAATACAGCTTCTCGTTTTTCTCGTCGAATACGAGGCTGTGCGTAATGTGCTCAGAAGGGCGGCCCATAATGCCGGGCACGCGAATCCACTCCTCGCGTCCTTCGTAAAAGCCGTCGCCGTCCCCATCGGTCATTTTGTAGATCACGTCGTGGTCGGCCACGTAGAGATGGTCCTTATAAAAGGCGATGCTGTGCGGCCAGAGGAAGTTATTGGCCGCAACGTAGACGCTATCGGCGGTGCCGTCGCCGTCGGGATCTAGAAAGGCTAAGACTTCGCTAGTGCGCCCCGGATCGGGCGACCACTGGTTGGTGCCGCGCGTGTGCATGTTGGCCAAATGCAGGACACCGTTGTCGTCAAAGGCCATAAAGCGCGCCTTGTTTACCCGATTCGAAAAGACTTTGATCTTAAAACCGGGCGGCAGGTTAAGCGTGCGCCCCGGTAGCCCCTCAATGGGCACGGGCTGCAGGTGGAGGTCTACCTTGGGCGCTAGGCGCACTTCGCCGGGCGGATAGTCCTCCTGTGCGGCGGCGGGTGAATCCCCCAAGGCCGTACTGATGAGAGCAACTGCGAGCGGCGCGATCCACTTTTTCATAGCGCGTGCCTTCTTCTTTCTGTGGTGTGTTGCCCTAGAGCGGGCGGTAATCGGCCATTGTGCGATCGAGCCGCACGGAGCGCAAAGATGCGCGCGGTCCTCCCACAAAAGACGCTCCTGCAGCCGGTCAGGTTAGGTGAAAAACCAACGGCTGGACAGATAGAACAAACGCGGAAAGATATGCGTTTTCCACGGGCAGAATGGCTCTACGTCCTGCCCTACTGTGGGTCGTACTCGACGCGAAAGATGCCGGGAGTCACCAGATCGCTGCTGATATACAAATAGCCTTGGCTATCGGTCGCCACGCCCATAGGTTGCGCCCAGTAATAGCTGTCCTCTGGGTCGGGTCGGAAGCCCGTCATAAAATCGGCGATGCGCGCGCGGCGTCCGTCGGGATCGCTAAAGAGCACCGAGACCTTGTATCCGGGATCAAAGCTGCTGCCCGCGCCGGAGTGCAGAGCGACAAAGGCGCCATTTTGGTAGCGTGCGGGAAATTGATCATGAGTGTAAAAGTGCAGTCCCATCGGCCCCAGATGCGCATCCATGAGCGCCGTGGGTCGTTGCACTTGCTCGACCAGGGCGCTGTCTTGAGCTGTGATGGGCAGCATTTCTCGGGCGTACTGCGGGTCGGTGAAATCAACCCAGCTGCGATAGGCATAGGCTAGCGGCCAGCCGTGAAATGTGTCGGGATGGATGATGCTAACCCACTCGGGCGGGAGGCTGCGTCCCTCGCGATCGTGGCCGTTGCCACTAGCCCAGAGCTGGCCGGTCAGAGGGTGTAGATCCATGCCTACGGCGTTGCGTAGCCCGCTGGCGTAGATACGTCGACCGGTGCCGTCGGCGTTGAACTGCAGGATGGTGGCGCGCTCGGGATCGTCTTCGCGGCACAGATCGCAGCCGGAGCCCACGTGCAGATAGAGCTTCTCGTTCGCTTCGTCGAATACGAGCGTGTGCGTCACGTGTTCGGAGGGGCGATTCATAACGCCGGGCACGCGGATCCACTCTTCGCGCTCCTCGTAGTAGCCGTCGCCGTTGCCGTCTGTCATTTTGTAAATTACGTCGTGGTCGGCCACGTAGAGGTGGCCCTTGTAAAAGGCGACGCTGTGCGGCAGCTGCAGATCGTCGGCAGCGACATAGACGCGGTCGGCCCGTCCATCGCGGTCGACGTCGGGCATGGCCAACACCGTCGCGTCGCGCCAAGGGCCTTTGTACCAGTAGCCGCTGCGCTGGGTATTAAAATTGCCCACGTGCAGCACGTCGTTTTCATCGAAGGCCATAAAGCGCGGGTGGTTTACCTGGCCGCTGAAGAAGCGCACCTTGAATCCGGCGGGCAGGTTTAAGGTGCGCTCGGGCAGCTGGTCCACGTTCACGGGCTGCAGGTCTAAGTCGATCCGCGGCGTGAGTTTGAACGTGCCCGCTGGATAGTCCTCGGCCACGAGGTGGGTGGACGTTAGGATACAGCAGAGTAGTAGAGCAAAGCGCATTGCGTCTCCCTAGAGGCAAACGGAGCCGGTGCGCAACGGCTCGTCTGCAGGCGGTGTGCGTTAGTGAATTTTAAGTGAGCGTATAAACCTAAACGGGATTATCCAACCGTCCAGTGCAGGTCTATGGCGCATCGGCATCACAGGAGGATTATACGATATGACGTATCGCAGGCCAGCGCGGCGCGGTCGGTCGAACCGTTCGTCGGGCACGGCACGGGTTGTTTACAGTATGCTGTATGCTTTGATCACTCTGCCGCTGTGGACGGGCAGTGCTCAGGGACAGGAAAATGCGCCTCCGCGCGTCCAACTCGTCCGCGCCACGCCTTTTGTCGCCGATCAAACTACGATTACCTACGTGCTCTACGACGCGGATGATGACGTGGACGGACAGCTGCGCTACGCGCTGTATTTCTATCCCGACGAGCGCCTGTCTTCGGTTGGGGACATCCGCGTCTTCGCCACAAAGATTGCCGACCAACAAGACGCGCTGCTAGAAGTGGGCGAGAGAGATTTGCTGGAGAGCCAGGGGCCTGAAGACGCGCAGACCTACGTGTGGGACGATACGCCGCTCGCCCTACGGAACAGGGGGTTTGCGCCGGCGACCAAGGTGTTGCCGGGCCGCTACTATCTCTACCTAACGGCATCGGATGGAATCAACGCGCCGGTGTTCGCCGTGTCGGATTTTTATATTCAGGTCGCGCGCGGCGATGCGCCCACGTTGCTCGAGGCCGTTGGGTGGTCTGCTATCAAGCGGCATACGCGCTAGGATTGTGCAGGGGCTAGAGCGCCGATATGTTCTCGCACATGACAGATAGAGAGGAATTTGCTGAGCCGGAGGCGGTGGAAATGCCGATCGACGGTACGCTCGACTTACATACCTTCCACCCGCGCGATGTAAAGACGCTGCTGCCCGATTACTTCCAAGCCTGTCAGGAACGCGGCCTCTACCAGGTGCGCGTGGTACACGGCAAGGGGACAGGCGCCTTGCGGCGATCCGTGCACGCGCTGCTCGACCGGCTGGAGGAAGTAGATTCCTATCGGCTCGGCGGCATGGGCGAAGGGAGTTGGGGAGCGACGCTAGTGGAACTGCGTCGCCCCGAGTCATGCTAAGGTGCCAGTAGAATAGCTGCTGTCTGAAAAAGCTTGATGCCGTCTGGGCCGGGGTGTGGCCGACGACGGCTGGCCGCTGCGACGCGCAGGCGAACAAATCCGCGCGCGTCGGCGGGCACCTCAAATGGATACCGGTGCAAGCCGGATTTTAGGGGCCCTAGTTCGCGCAACACGGCGGGCGCTCGATCGCCGTCCAGTTGACCGATGAGCTCTACGTGTTCAAGGTCCTCTTCGGCCGCTAATTCGATCCACCCGCGCCTAGGCCCACCGCGCCACGTGTCGCCGATGTGCGCGCTGTCTAAATGGAAGGCGCGCAGATCCAACCAGTGGCCCTGCGCTGCGCAGGTGCGCCCGCTGCGCAGGGCTGAAAACAGTTCGGTTGCACCCCAACGCCCCGACGGCACGCCGACAAGGGAATGGTTGAACGCACCGAGCGTATAGTCTGGCTGATAGCTCATTTTGTGCACGTGGAAATCAGAGTGCGCCAACAGAGCGAAGGATCGCTGGCCCGCGTAGACGCTGTCGCACAGGCCGCCAACGGCGCTACCTGCATAGGTGAACGGATCGAGCGCGGCTATTTTGGCGTGTAGCTGGTGACCGTGCACCGCCTCGATGCCGGCAATGACGTGGCCGCGGTCGGCTTTGAGGTAGCGGGCAATGGTTTCGCCGGTCCACTGGCCGTTGGCCGGATGGTTGAAAAATAGCACCGGTCGCTGGTCGGCAGGTAATTCGGCCAGCGCGGCCAGTGATTCCTCTGGGACAGGCTGTCGGCCCGAGCCGAGCCGGTCGTAGGCGCGAGCAAAGGCATAGGCGTTTTCGGCTTCTTTCGGGCCGGGTGGGAAGAGCAGGTTGGCGTGCACGCCGAGCGGGGCATTCCACTCCATGCCGAATAGCACGAGCTGCTCTGGTAAGAGCTGCCGCACCCGTTCTATCATCCGGTGTTGTTCAAAGAAGATGGGTTTCTGCGCGTGATTGCTCAGGGCGACCACGTCAAGGCATTCGGCAGCGCGGCCTACATACGCCTCGATTAGGTCGTGGTCTTCACAGTGGTTGTGCAGGTCGCACCGCAGCCACTGCAGGTTTGCTTGTCGTGTAGAGTCGTTCATGCGCAGCACAAAATACGGTGTGATTGTTACAAACGCGACGGATCGGTTAAATTTTATGAATATGTCAGACAGCAGCTACTACGACTACCATCCCACCGTGCAGCTGGCACGTCCTCTAGCGCTGGGTGGTGTGCCCGGGGCGCCCTATCGCGAGGTGGGTCATCACTTGGCGACACTCACCGGGTTGACGCTCATAGACTTGGACCGCTGGATCGAGCACCAGGTCGGGCAGTCGCTGTGGGATTTCGTACGGGAAGACGGCGAGGAAGAACTGCGGCGCAAAGAGTTTGAATATCTGAACCGGGCGCTGGCCGCGCAGCCGCGCGGGTTGATCATCGTCAGTGAAGGTACGCTGGCTCGGGAAGAAAATCGGCGGCAGCTGAGGGAAAGCGCTGCGTTGATATACTTATCGCTCTCTCCGTCAACGATGTACTGGGAAGTGCGCCAGCAAATCAGCGAGCGCGGGCCGCGCAGCCATCCACACGTGCCTCAACCACTGACGCACTTTGATCAGCTGCGCTTCCTTATAGACGCGCTCGCGCCCGCCCAAGCGTCGGCCGATTTGGTTTGTCCCATGGATAATTCCTCCGTGCAGGAGGTGCTCGGCGTGCTCTTTGAGAAACTACCCGACCTCAACGTGTTGCAGCACGGCGACGGCGCGGACACGTGATGGCGGACCCGACGTATGCGTGTTCGTTCGCCGCTGGACAGTGGCAAGCGACCGACTGGCTGCTGGTCAAGAGTCCCCGCTGGGCTTGGGAGGGGGCGTGGCTGCAGGAATCCGATCACATTCGCAATCGCGTGCCGGTTGACGCCTCGCTGTCCGAACTGCAGGGCGCTCGCTGCGGGGAGACGTATGTGAGTATGCTCTATCGGCTGCCCCAAACGGCCCTGCGGGTGCGCGCAGAGATGTCTTTTGACCAGCGCATGGCGCCTCTGGTCGTTCTAGCGCCCGAGCCGGTGCAGAACGCCGCCGGCCAGCTCGAGTACCGCGAACACATCGAAGTGGTCCTTTTTGATGAAGGTATCAACGTTTGGCACCACCAGTGGAGCGCCGAACGCGGGCCTTATTGGAATCGCGCCGCTTGGGCGCGCTTTAGGGCGGCTGTCGGCCGGCGCTACGTGCTCGAAGTCGAGCGCGCGGGTGCGCAGTTGGTTGTGCGCTGCGCAGGACACGCTTTCGGCGTGGCGTTGGCGCTGCCGGATCGACTCTACGCCGGTGTTACGGGCTGCGAGGGAATCAATCGCTTTTACCACTTTGCCTTGTGGTCGGAAGAGGAATGATATGGAACCGCTGCTGAATGCCGTGGAAGTGCGCGTGCTGGGCGCACTAGTGGAAAAGGAAATCACCACGCCCGAGTACTATCCCCTAACGCTTAATAGCTTGACGACGGCCTGTAACCAGAAATCCAACCGCTATCCCGTAGTTGACTTTGACGAGAAGACCGTCGTGCGCGCACTAGAGAGCCTGCGCGACAAGGGATTGGCGCGCCAGGTGTCGGGCATGGATATGCGCGTGCCCAAACACTATCATCTGTTTGACGAGAAACTCGGTCTAACCCGTCCGCAGGTGGCTGCGCTGTGCGTCCTTATGCTGAGGGGCCCGCAGACGGTCGGTGAAATACGCGGCCGCAGCGGGCGCCTGCACGAGTTTGCCGATCTGTCTGAAGTTGAGGCCGTGCTGTCGGCGCTAGCGGAACGCGCCGAGGGACCTCTTGTAGCACAGCTGGCACGCCAGCCCGGCCGCAAAGAGTCGCGTTATGCACATCTGTTGATGGGCCAGCCGCAAGAGGATGAGCAAGAGGATGAAGGCGGTCCCGTCGACGCGGCTGCGGTAGAAGTGCGCGCCGAGAACGAACGTATCGCAGCCCTAGAGGAAAGGGTGCGGGAACTGGCGAGCGAACTGGTCACGCTGCGCGAGGAGTTCGCTCGCTTCAAAGAGCAGTTTGAGTGAGTTTTACTCGGACGGCGGCGGATCGAGGCGGCTCTGCTGGCGGTACTTGCGCGGAGAGAGCCCTTCGGCTCCGCTAAAAACGCGGCTGAAGTGCTGTACGGTGGCAAAGCCGGTATCCTCGGCAATGCTGGCGATATCCATCTCCGTCGTCTCTAGCAGGCGCATGGCCCGCTTTAGGCGGAAGACGTGCAGCAGCTGACGAAACGACTGGCCCGTGGACGTTTGTATGCGCGACGAGACCTGATCTAGACTTAGACCGAGTGCTTCTGCTACATCTTTTCGCGAGTTGATCCGCGTCGCATTCTGCTGTATGTAGGCGACGACGGGTTCGCGTGACAGCGTCTCTTGTTCTTTGCCCTGTGCGTTCTTCTTTTTCTCCAGTGCTTCTTCGATGCGACTGCGCAGGCTGTCGGGACCAAAGGGCTTTTGCACGTAATCCACGGCACCCAGTTTCATCGCCTCGACGGCGGTCGACACGTCTCCCCCTCCAGTGACCATGATGACCAGCGCTTTGCTGTCCGTTCTTTCCAGGCGCTGCAGGCACTCTATGCCGTTCATATAGGGCATGGAAACATCGAGCAAGATAATGTCGTATGAGGCGGTCTGGGCCTTTTCTAGGGCCTGTAGGCCATCGCTGGCTAAGTCGACCGACATGCCGCTGTCGTTTAAAACGCGTTTGCAGTACTGCAAAAAGAGATCGTCGTCATCGACGACGAGCACGGCGCGGCGGTTTGCTGGGTAGGCCTGTGTTTCTTCCATGGATCTCTGCGTTTCCTCGCGGTGCCTAAACGGCGACGTTGCCCCGACGACTTTCCTGGCGGTACTTGCGGGGAGAAATGCCGTTGAGCGTGCTGAAGACACGGCTAAAATGTTGCACAGTGGCAAAGCCGGTCTTTTCTGCGACGAGTGCGATCTCGATATCGGTTTCTGTGAGCAGGCGCCGAGCTGTTTTCAGTCGGCACTCGTTGAGCAGCTGGCGAAACGACTGACCCGTAGACATCTGGACGCGGGCCGAAACCTGGTCTACCTCTAACCCCATCGCACTGGCCACGTCGCGTCGACTACCGATAGAGGGTGCGTTCTGCCTTATGTAAGTTATGACCGGATCGTCGTGCCGGGTGCGCCGTTCAATACCTACGCGCCGGTCGCCCGCCCGGCGATCGCCCATGCGGCGGTCCCCCACTCCACTCGTGCGTCGGTCACCTGCCCGGCGATCGCGGCCGCGCCGCTCTCTGCTCTTGCGCCGCTCGGAGCTGCCATCATCCTCTTCCTCATCGGCATAGGCTACAGCCTCGATCTTGGCGATGAGCTTTTCCACCTCAAAGGGCTTGGTTACGAAGTCGGCTACGCCCAGTTTCATAGCATCCACTGCGACCTGCAGACTTCGGCTGCCTGTGACGATAATAACAGCGGAAGAACAGCCCTGCTGACGCAGCTTTTCAAAGCACACTAGCCCGTTCATGTCAGGCATTAGCACATCCATTAGGATTACGTCGAACTCCTCGTGCGCGCGCTGCAACGCCGTCGCTCCATTCGTCGCCGTTTGAATGCGGATGTGAGGACGTTCGAAGACGCGCTCAAAGTACTGTAAATAAAGGACATCGTTGTCCACTACCAGTATGGATATGGGGGATCGTTCGCCTTGGGCAGATGGATCGGTAATTTGCGTCATAAAGCGGTCCATTTGAATGAGAAAGCACGAAATGCATTTAAGCACGGAGCGGAATCTAAAAAAAAAAGGTAAAAATGTAAATAGATAAATTGCCTTTGAATAAAAAAACTTGTCTTAATAAAAAGATCTCTCAAAAAAACTTATATTTTTTACACTTTATTTAAAAAAATAGTTGAGAAATCTTTTCTTTAGGAGTAAATTATTCCCATATCAGATAACTAATGGTTTTGATTCACAGGAGAACACCATGAAACTGCTGGCCGGTACGCGCATCAGGACAAGCCTTTACGGCGTCGTTGCATTTGCACTTTCTTTTTTAAATGTGCACGCAGATGCGGCCACCATTTCCGTTCCGACGGACTTCATTATGCAACAGGGCCAAACCGGAGCTGTCCCCGTAAGCGTAACGGATGCTGGCAGCGGTATTGTCGGTGTCGACGTTACGCTGCAGTTTGACAGCAGCGTCATAGAGGTGTTCGGGTCGGGTAGTTCGGCGATCCAGCAGTCGGGCTTTGCTACGGACGGCTGGATTATGGAGCAGAACGTTGTTCCGATTTCCGGCACCACTAAGGAACTGCGCATTTCGGCCGCTTCGCTCGGGTCGGCGCTGCCTGCCTCGGGCACGTCCGCGCTGTTCACTATTACGTTCCAAGCGGCTTCTGTATCGTCTCCTACTTCTTCGCCGCTGCTGCTGTCTCTGGCCGACCTGAACGAGTCGGCCGTTTCCATTACCAGCGGTTCAGTCAAGCTGGCCGGCGACACGGGCGTGCTGACGCTCAGCCCCGATCCCGTCAAGCCGAGCAGGGACGTAACGGTGACGTTGGCCGATGCCGATCTCGATACGGATGCCGCTTCGGCGCAGTCGGTTAGCGTAACGGTGCGCAGCAAGACCAGCGGCGGGTCGGTCAAGGAATCGCAGTCGGTAACGCTGACGGAAACGGGCAATAACACGGGTGTTTTTACCGCCACAGTCACCACGATCTACGGCGTCTCTGCCACGGCCGGGGGTGACTTCGAGGTCGAGCCCGGCGATGACATTGAAGGTGAATACACCGATGACTTTGACGCGGCCGGCGGTGGCGGTGCTTCGGTCATAGAGGCGATTGATGTCGTAGCTGGCGTCGACGGAACGGCCTCCACGTCGCCGGCGCAGGTCAACGGCGGCGATCCCGTGACGGTAACAGTGGTAGACCCCGACGAGGCCGGTGCCGGCACGCTGGACGTAGAGGTCATCGTTCGCCGCATCACACCTTCGGGCGAAGTCATTGTAGATACGGAAACGATCACGCTGACGGAAAGCCCCGCTGGCAGCGGCATCTTCGTTGCCAACGTGCCGACGTCCACGGGCCCGGGGACGCAGGGCGACGGCACGCTCAACGTGCAGAGTGGTGATCAGATCATCGTATCCTACGACGACCAGATCAGCAGCACGGGCGGCCCCAAGCAGAATATTACGTCTATCACGCCGACTACGGCCCAGTTCAGCTTGGCCTCGACTACCATCGAAGTAACGGATCCGGTCGAAATTACGATCACGGATTTGGATGTCGCCGCCGGCACGCGCATCATTGGTGCTCCCTTCACAATCAATGCGACGATAACGAATACGACGACGGGCGAGACGGAAACGGTCACGCTGACGGAAGATCCGGCCGGCAGCGGCGTGTTCCTGGGATCTATGCCCACCGAATTCTCACCCGCTGCGGGCGCTAACAACAGCGGCGCGTTGGGCGTTAAGCCGGGCGATCAGCTCATCGTCAGCTACAGCGACCCGCTCGACGCATCGGGCTCGTCTTCCACGGTCACGTCCGGCACGATCACGGTGGACTCTGGCACTAGCGGCACGATCGCCACGGCACCGGCATCCATCGCACCGGGCGCCAACGTAACGGTCACCGTGACAGACGCCGACTTGGTCAACCGCAGCTCGGTTGATGCTTTCGTGACGGTGCGTCGTTTTGCTGGGACAGTGCTGACGAACATTGACGGCGAAACCATTACGCTCAGCGCTTCGGGCGGTGGCGTCTTTACCGCCACCCTCGGCACGAGCAGCAGCGCCGGTACGTCCGGTGACGGCACGCTCAACGTGCAGGCCGGCGATCAGATTTACGCCTTATACAGCGACGCCATCGGCAGCAGCGATACGCCGGAAGGCATTTGGTCGCTCCAGTCTACCAATGCCACCTTCGCAGTGCCGACGAGTATTACCGTTGGTGATTCGCTAAGCATCGCGATGTCTGACGTCGATAAGGGTGCCGCCACGCGCGTCAATGGTTCGGGCACGCTGGATGTCCTCGTGCGCAACCGCACGAGCGGCGAACTGGAAACCGTTTCACTGCTTGAATCGCCGGCTAACAGCGGTCAGTTTGCCGGTTTCTTGCCGACGGATTTCTCCGGTGGAACCACTACCTCGGGCAGCGGTTCGTTGGGCGTTGCCGTTGGCGACTCCATCGAAGTCGAATACACCGACTCGCTATTCTATAGCGAAGGCACGACGATCTTGTCGAACTCCATCGTCGTCAGCGGTGGCAACGACGGAACGGTGAGCACTTTCCCGGCTACGATCTTGCCCGGCGAGAGCGTAACGGTCACGGTGCAGGATGCCGACTTGGGCAACAGCGGTACCGTCCAGGTTACGGTGCGCACCTCGCTGGGTGAAACGGCGCTGTTGACGCTGGATGCCACCGGCACGGGGCATAACTTCATCGGCGCTATCGCCACTACATTCTCTTCAGGTGCAACCGCTAGCGGCACGCCCTTAGACGTCTATGCCGGCGTGACGATCGAAGCAGATTACGTCGATCAGGTCACCGCTGGCGGCAGCACAGTAACCCGCACTTCGTCGCCTGTCACCACGGTGGTGGGCGGTAGCACGGGCACGCTCGTAGCCAGCTCGGAAATCCAGGCCGGCGACGGTCTGCGCATTGAGCTGACGGATGCCGATCTCAACGTCGCCAGTGGCACGGTTGACTCGGTCAATGTAACGGTCGCCAACGCCACTAACGGCGATACGGAAACGGTTAAGCTGTACGAAACGGGCGCGAATACCGGTATCTTCCGCGCCACGCCGCCCGCCACGACGGGCGGCGGCAGTGCCACTTCGGGTGACGGTGTCATTCAGGTTAGCGCCCACGACGAAATCGACGTGGTCTATAGCGACGTGCTGTCGACCAATGGCGGTCCGCAAACGATAAGCGTCGACGTGCAGGGCGTGCTCTGGGGCGACACCTCGGACAACAACAAAGTCGGTGCACTCGATGCCTCGCAGATTTTGCAGCGCTCGATTACGCTAATTGCGTTTGACGCCTATCAGGAAACGGTCGCTAACGTCGACGGGTCTTCGGGTAATAACCCATTTGACAGTAGCAACATAACGGCCTTCGACGCCACGCAGGTATTGCAATACGCCGTGGGCATCATCAACGTGTTTCCCGTGCAGATTGGCGTGCCGAACCCGCACCCCTACAAGAAAGTTGTCGACGAGCGCTTGATCGCCTTTGGTCAGGCACGTCAGCAAGGCGGCCGACTCCATCTGCCCATCGTGCTCGACGAGACGCGCGACGTGCTCTCTGCTCAGATAAAGATTTCCTATGACGAGCAGATCTACCGCGTCCTCGGCGTGCGCAACACGGCCAATACGGCCGATTACCTGGTCGCCAGCCGCGCGGGCGAGGGCCAGGTGCTGGTGGCTTTGGCCGGCGCTCAGTCGCAGGCCACCGGAGAGGGCGCCATTCTCGAGCTCGAGCTCGAGGCGATCGGTGCAGCCGACGGCTCGTCGCTGCGCATCGAAACGGTCTCTCTCAACGGCGGCCATCTCGGTGCCACGCCCGTCGAGACCTTGGGCGTTGTCCAGCCCGAGCTGTTCAGCCTGTCGGCTAACTGGCCCAACCCCTTCAACCCGAATACTTCGCTGCGCTACGCGCTGCCGGAGGCGTCTCAGGTCACGTTGGTGGTTTACGACATGCTGGGACAGAAGGTGCGCACGCTGGTCAATCAGGTGCAGCAGGCCGGCCAGTACACCGTCAACTGGGACGCCCGCAACGACCTTGGTCATTCGGTTGCCAGCGGCCTTTACCTCTACCGCATTGAGGCGGGCGACTTTGCGCAGACGCGCAAGATGACCCTGCTGCGCTAAGCCGCTACAACAACCAGAACGCACCAATAAGGGCTGAGGCATATGCCTCAGCCCTTATTGGTCTCAGCCCCTTATTTCTATGCGCAACGGGTTCCCATTCTGCCCCTTGGAGTTACCCCGACCGATTTTCCGATATATTATATGAGAGTCCGTAAAGAGAGCACAGGCAGCAAAGCGGAGGATTCATGGTAGCTTTGAGATGGTTGGTCGGTCCTTTTCTGTCCCTTTTACTGATGGCGTCGACCGTGGAAGCGGTGCAGATCAGCCTGCCGGAGGTTACAGCCGCGGCGGGTGAGCTGGTGCGCATACCGGTGCAAATCAGCGGCCTGGCCGCTGGCGATGAGCTGCTGTCTAGCAACATTGACGTGCGCTTTGATTCCGATGTACTGTCGATGGATGGCATCGCGGTAGACCGCAAGGGGTCTCTAGCCTCCAACTGGATCGTAGCGGCCAATGTGCGCCGAGCACCCGATGGCGCGGGCAACGAGGGGCAGATCCTCATTGGCGCGGCCACGGGAAGCGACAAGATTACCAGCGAGGGCGTCTTTTTCTTTATAACGGTGCAGGTGGCACCGGGCGCGGCCATCGGCGCTACGTCTCCGCTGCATATACGGACCGTCCTACTCAACAATGGCGAACCCGTGGCCACAACGATGGACGGATTGCTCACCGTCGTGGGCCAGCGCGTAAAGGCAGATTTTATTGCAATACCGCAAGAGGGCATCGCTCCCTTAGAAGTGCGATTCCAGAATCAGTCTTCCGGTGAAATAGACACCTACGCGTGGGATTTTGGCGACGGCGATACCAGCGCCGAGCAGGATCCCGTGCACGTGTACCAACAGCCCGGCACCTACACGGTTTCTCTCCAGGTAGCCAACGCGACAGGAGACGACACCGAGACAAAGGTCGATCATATCGAAGTCAGTCCAGACCAGCGTCCGCCGGAGATCATCGAAGGCCCCGTCGTGTTGGGCATCGGGCACAACGTGGGGACGGCCTACTGGAAGACCAACGAAGCGAGCAATAGCCAGGTGCAGTATTGCGCGCTGCGTCCGCGCCCCATTTTGGCCAACGAAGAAGAAATCATCGACCTGTTTATCGATGAACTGGACGAGCTCGACGAATTTGACGACGATGACGACGATCGGCGCCAGACCGTGCGACGCTGGCTGCTGCGCGGCGAGTTGCCTCACTTTAACGACAACGCCAATGAGTCGGCGCGGTTTCCTCTCATCGGCCAGTGTAGAACGGTCGGGTCGGATGATCTAGTGATTGACCATCGGGTCCAGCTGAACGGCCTATCTCCGCTGACATTTTATGTGTATCGCGTGCGTTCGGCCGACGCCAACGGCAACTACTCCAGTTGGAAGGGCGGCTTCTTTCTGACGCTGGCCCGCCCCGACGATAAGCCGCCCGTCATTTTGCTCGGACCCAAGGCTACGCCGGCTAAAAACCGCGCACTGATCCAGTGGACAACAGACGAACTGTCCAACAGCTTTGTGCAGTACGGCCGGGACGAAAACTTCCAAAACGCCGAGCGCATAACCGTAGACGAACTGGTTTTTCGCCACGCGGTGTGGCTGGAGGATCTCGAGCCGAATACGACCTACTTCTACCGCGTGCGCTCTTCGGATGCTGTCGGCAACGCTTCCGCGCTGCGCCGCGGTTCGTTTCGCACGCTGCTAACGGACGACGATCCACCCGTTATCACCAGTGCTCCTACGGTGACGCTGCGCACGCCGTACAAGGCGCTCATTGAATGGCGCACAAGCGCGCCGGCGACTAGCCGGGTTAACTACGGGACCACCGAGGACTACGGTCGCTTTGCCGCTAGCGATGAGCTCGTGCAGCACCACAAGGTGCTGCTGACCCCTTTAGAGCCGCAGACGCTCTATCACTTTCAGGCCGTGTCCGTGGATGCAAGCGGTAACGAGGCGCGCAGCGGCGACGACACTTTTGTTACGCGCGGCAACGCCGACGTCCATCCGCCGGGTATCGTCAAAAAGCCCTACGTGATATTTCGTGGCACCGACCGCTGCACCATTGGCTGGGAGATGGACGAGCCGTCCAACGGCTACGTCGAGTACGGCCGGGGCAGCGACTACGGCGGGCGCGTCGATATTCCCGAATACGCGCGCGAGCACAGCGTAACGCTGACGGGTCTAACGCCCAATACGACCTATCACGCGCGAATTTACATGGTTGACTTAGAGGGCAACGGCCCGACCCGCAGCCGTGAGTTCACGTTTAAGACGGCGTCCCGGCGAGACGAAGAAGAGCCCGAAATAGAGGGCCAACCTTCGGTTGTCAACCGTTCGCATGACGCGGTGACCATTTCCTGGCGCACCGATGAGGCCAGCGACAGCCGCATCGACTTTGGTCTGACGACCGACTACGATCGCCGTGCCGGCGACGTCGAGTTAGTGCGGCATCACGTCGTGCGCATCACCGGTCTCGAGTCGGGCACGACCTACTATGGCATGGCGTCGTCGACCGATGCCTTTGGCAATGGCCCGGCCTACAGCGATCCATTCACCTTTAGCACGCGCCCATCGGCCGATCAGACTCCCCCAGTGATCTACGCTGGTCCGGCCGTCGTAGCCCTTACCCACGACTCGGCCGTAATTGAATGGCGCACCGACGAACTGGCCGACGGCACGGTTGAATACGGCACGGACAATACCTATGGACTCGAGCTGATATCTGACCGCATGTCGTTTGTCCACCGCGCCATGCTGACCAACCTCGATGCCAATACGACCTACCACTTTCAGGTTTCCTCTTCCGATGCAAGCGGCAACGGGCCCACGCGCAGTCGCGATCTGAGCTTTACGACAGAAGAGGACGCCTCGAGCGAAGCTCCCGTAATTCGCCAGCTGAGCGTGCGCAAAGTGACCCAGGACAGAGCACTGATCCAGTGGCATACTAGCAAGCCAGCCGACAGCGCCGTTGAATATGGCATCGATGCAGGCTACGGCGAGCGGGTGGAAAGTCCCGACTATGAGCGCGAACATCAGATTCAGCTTTCGGGCTTAGAGGCCAATACGTCCTACCACTTCCGCGTCCTGTCCCGCTCGCTAGATGGCGGAGTAGCCGCAACAGTGGACTACACGTTTCAAACCGACGGCGAGCGCGACAACACACCGCCTTTAATCGTGCACCGCCCAGAAGTCATTTCCAGCCACAGCACGGCGACGCTTCAGTGGACCACCAACGAACCGTGCTACGTCAGCGTGCGCGTCGGCACGGAAGAGACGTGGGGCACGGTCGCCGAACGCGTGTTTGAGGTGGACGAAGCGCACGAGGAACACAACGTCACGATCACGGGCTTGGATATGGGCACCCGCTACTTCTTTACTATCGTGTCGCGCGATCTTAGCGGCAACGAAACGGTCATGGGGGGCCGCAATGCTGGCAAGGTCGTGGCGCCGCAGGAACAGGGCGGCGACATCAGCTTCGTGACGGACGAGACGGCTGACTTTGCGCCGCCGGCCATCGTATCGGGACCGCGCATTACCGCCCTGAGCAACGCAGAAGCACTTGTCGAATGGGACACGGACGAGGTGGGCGACAGTCGCCTCTTTATGGAGAGCGAAGGCCAGCTCAAAGAAGTGGTCTTTATTCCCCAACACGCATTTGAGCATCGGGTCCTGCTGAGTGACTTAACGCCGTCGACCACGTACCACATTCGCGTGGGATCTTCCGACCCGGTGGGCAACGGTCCGAGCAAGAGCGAGCTATTCTCCTTTACGACGAGCGCGTTTGCCGATTTCACTCCACCGGCCATCATCGGATCTCCCCAAGTCGTTGCCCTGAGCCGTCAGGCAGCGACCATCGCTTGGGAGACGGATGAGGCAACCGTTGCGAATATCTATTACGGCATAGACGAACTAGACGCGCAGATAACGGGACGGGATCTGGTCGCGCAGCACCGCATTGAACTGACCAACCTGCAGCCCGGCACGCGTTACCAGTACCAAATAAGCGCGAAGGATCTAAGCGAGAATGGTCCGACGCTGGGCTCCGTGCAGACCTTTACTACGCCCGTTGCCGCCGACGTCATTGCTCCGCGCATAACGGTCCCCCCGTCGGTTGTCTCGCTGGGCGATCGTTCGGCAACCATCGTCTGGACGACGGACGAGGCGGCCGATGGATTTGTCTCCTTTGGCAGCGGGGATGCACTGGACCAGACCTTTGGCCGCGTCAACGCCGAGACCGCGCACCGCGTCGTGCTGGCCAACCTAGAGCCGGCCACGACCTATCGCTACCAGGTCGCCTCCGTTGACGTGGAGGGCAACGGTCCTAGTACGAGCGCCGAGGCGAGCTTCACCACGCTCGCACAGCCCGATCCCACGCCGCCGGTCTCGCCCACCGGCCTTCGCGCCCAGGCGCTTGGTGCCGGCCGCGTACAGCTCGATTGGCAGGCCGTTGCAGAGGATGACGTATTGGGCTACAACGTCTATCGCGCCGCGGTGGGCCAGTCGCTGGTCAAGGTAGCTGGTCCGCTGACGGGTATTTCCTACACAGACCAAGGCGTGCCGGCCCAAGCGGTCTACGTCTATCAAGTGACCGCCGTCGACGGAGCCCATAACGAAGGGCCCGCCTCGGCCCAAGTCTCGCTCGAGGTAGAGGTGAAAGGGCGGGGCGATTGGGACGGCGATGGCTTAGTCGGTTTTGGCGATTTCTTTATGCTGGCTGAGCGCTTTGGACTAGGGCGCGGAGAGAACGGGTTTAGCAGCGAGTTTGATATGAACGACGACGGACAGATTGACTTTGCCGACTTTTTCTCTTTTGTCGATCTGTTCGGCACGCGCTACGGCGCGGCACGCCGGGCTATGCCGGCTGCTGCCGCGCCGCTGGACGTAGAACTATCCTTGGCGCGCGCCGAAGCCGGGCGCTTTGAAGTCGACCTTTCCAGCGCAGACCTTCGAAACTGGCAGGGCCTAGCGGCTCAGCTGCACTATCCCGCTGAGGCGGTTCGCCTCGAGCGCGCAATGGGATTTGGAGATGCCGAGGTCGTCGTCCTGCAGGACGTGGCCGGCACGCTGAGCATCGGTCATTACTACGGTGCTTCGCCGCCCGAGAGCGGTTCGTGGGCGCGGCTGATTTTTACTGCCGTACCCGGCGCACAGACCGGTTCGCTCGCGCTGCGTCAGGTCGTTGCTTTCAGAGACGGAGTGACCGTCCAGGGGACGCCCGTTCTAGGCGCATCGCAGGTGTCACTGCAACCGATGGTA
Organism: Gemmatimonadota bacterium; assembly: GCA_038119905.1. Lineage (GTDB taxonomy): Bacteria > Latescibacterota > UBA2968 > UBA8231 > UBA8231. Next base: position 28,911 of record JAYOKQ010000034.1, read on the forward strand.
TACGCGTTGGATCCCAACTTCCCCAACCCCTTTAACCCGCAGACGCACGTGCGTTTTCAGCTGCCGCAGCCTAGCGTCGTCACGCTGCGGATCTACGATGTGTTGGGACAGGAGATACGCACACTGGCTGAGGGTATCCATGCGGCCGGCGTGCATCAGACCACGTGGGACGGTCGCGACAGCCGAGGTCGTCAGGTCGCTAGCGGAGTATACTTTTACGCGTTAGAAGCCCGCGCTGCGGAAGCGGCGGGCGGTTATTTCCACCAGGTGAGAAAGCTCATGCTGCTGCGTTGACCGGCAGCCTCTCTTTATGAAACGTAGTGCGCTCCTATACGTGCTGTATGCACTCGCGTGGCTCGTCCCGATGGGCGTTGCCTCTGCCGTGACGGTAGAGGTGGCTCACGTCGGTGCGCCGAGCGGCAGCAGTGCCGTAGTGCCGGTCAGTCTGTCCGGCGCTGGGGGTGCGTCGATCGTAGCCGTCGAGGTCACGCTGACCTACGACCCAGCTTTCGCCCAGTTCGACAGCCTGAGTGCGACGGGTACCTTGCTGGAAAGCTGGACTACTTCAGCCAACAGCCTCCTGCTGTCGACGGTGGTGCCGGGAGCCGGTTTGGACACGCTGAAAGTGGCTGCTGCTACAGGTGATAATCCGCTTACTGCGGACGGCGTCCTGCTCAATCTGCACTTCACCATGAATGCATTCTATACGCCGATTAGCAGTCCTATTGCGCTGGAATATGCGCTGGTCAATGCGGGCACACCGGCCGTAACCCCGGTCGATGGTTCGCTGCGCGTGACGGGTAGCGACGGCACCATACAAGTCAATCCCCAGTGGATCGGTAGCGACATGCCAGTGTCGATCGCCGCGTTGGATCTCGAGGCCAATCGCGACAGCGGGACCGTCGAGAGCCTGCAGGTTACGGTGCAAACGGGCGTAGATAGCGAAGTCGTTTCAGCGTTAGAAACCGGCGCTGCGAGCGGTGCATTCGGCGCCTCAATCGCCGTCGCTATAGACACGGTGGTCGTTCCAGGTGACGGCATCGTGCAGGCCCAGCCGGGCGATTCGCTCTTCTTTTGTTTTGACGATTCGCTCGATGCAAACGGCTATACGGTGTCGCGCTGCGCGGTCGCATCCATCATCTCCGGCATTCCGGGCAGCGTTGAGCTGACCAATGCGGTGCAGCCGGCCGACACGCTGCGCGTCAAGCTGCAGGACCCAGACCTGAACCTAGACTCGGGTCTGCGCGAAAGCGTTCACATCTCGTTGTCGAATGCGACTACGGGGGAGACCGAGACCATCCTGCTCAATGAGACGGGTGACAGCACCGGGATTTTCTTTGGCCGCACCTTTACCGTTCTGGGCACGGGATCCGGTACGCCTGGCGACAGCGTGCTGCACGTACAGCGCGGCGATTTGGTCGTGGCAGACTACCTTGATCTGGCCGCCGGTCAGGGGGTGGCTGTGCATATGCTAGACACGTGCCACGTGCTCGATCCGTGGGGCGACGCTAGCGGCAACGGTCAACTGCGCGGCTTTGACGCGGCAGAAATACTGGCGCACGTGGTGGGCAGTGCACCCCTGAGCGGTTTAGATTCGCTAAGCGGCAACTTAGACGAATGGGCCCCGTACGGAGCCATTACCTCTTTTGATGCCAGTCTGGTGCTGCAAAAACGCGTGGGGCTGATCAACGTCTTTCCCGTGCAGCTGAGGACCTCGGCCAACCACCCGCAGCCGGAAAGCAGCACGGCGCCCAAGCCGGTGGCCGTCGAACGGTTTGTCGACGTAGTGCGCACAGGGGATCACTGGGTGCTGCACATGGACGAGCGCGACGATATCGTCGCAGGTGAACTCGTGATAGAACATTTTGACGGCCGGATTGAGCCGGCCGACGACCTGGGTGATTATCTAGTGGTCTGGCGACGCGGCGTTGAGGGCGTGCGCCTAGCGCTGGCCGGCGCGCAGCCGCTGACCGGTTCGGGGCCGCTGCTTCGACTGTATGGATCGGACGCGCCGCCGCGGGTGCAGGCGCTTCGCTTTAACGACGGCCGCATCCTGGGGCAGCTGCGATCGGATCGCTCTGCTCTGCGTCCGGCATCGTTTCGCCTTTTGCCTAACGTGCCCAACCCGTTTAATCCGGATACGCTGATACGCTACGAGTTGCCCGATGGAGCGTCCGTGCGCCTGACGGTATTCAATGCGCTGGGCCAACCCGTTCGCACGCTGGTAGACCAGCCTCAGGTAGCTGGCAGCCACGCCGTGCGCTGGGATGGACGCGACGAGCGCGGCGCGGGCGTGGCGGGGGGCATTTATTTTTATCGCTTAACAGCCGGTCAACGGACCATCGTTCGCAAGATGGTGTTACTACAATAAGCACATGGTGAGATACGCTACAAAAAGGGGCGCAGCAAGCATCCGCCGATTTCGAGCCGGGCTGGGCATCCTCGTGTCTTTCCTACTGTGCGCGGGGGCTGTGGCCCAAGAAACGGTCGACCTAGCCCAAGGGCAGGAAGACATGCGCATTACGGGGGCCGCCCAGGGAGACCGCGCGGGGACGGCCGTAGCCAGCGGGGATCTCAACGGCGACGGCTTTGACGATTTGATCATTGGGGCACCGAACGTCGATCCGGGCAACCGCGCAGCAGCAGGGGCCGTTTACGTGCTGTTCGGACAGGCCGGGCCCCCTGCGCAAAACAGCCTGTCTACTGCTTATGATATGGTCATCTACGGTGAATCAAATGACGATCGGCTGGGCGCGTCTCTAACGAGCGGCGACTTTAACGGCGACGGCTACGATGATTTGGTGCTGGGTGCTCCCAATGCATCTCCGCAGGGAGTTGGTGATGCCGGCAAGGCTTACGTTATCTACGGTGGTCCAAGCCTGCCATCATCCATAGACTTAAATCAGAGCACGAGTGACGTCGCTCTGCAGCTATGGGGGAGCGAAATCAGTAATTTCCTCGGTGAGGCCTTGGATCACGGCGATTTTAACGGCGACGGCTATGATGACCTAGTCGTGAGTGCCATAGGTGCCAACTTTGGCGGGCGCGTGCGCTGCGGTATCGCCTACGTTGTTTTTGGACAGGGCGTTGCATTTTCCGACTCACTCATCGATTTGAGCAGCGGCGATTCTACGGACGTGATGATCGTGGGTAAGGTCAACAACCTAAACGGCGGCAATTCAATCGCCAGCGGCGATATAGACGCCGACGGCTATGACGATATTGTTGTTACGGCCGTCAGTGCCGCGACCAATGGAACCGGCTCGGGCGAGGTGTATGTGCAGTACGGCAGTTCGGTGCTGCCCGCAGTGGTCGACCTACTGACGGATGCCGATTTGACCGTCATAGGCGAGGCCGGATCCTACCTGGGCTACGGAGTCGGCAGCGGCGATATCGACCGCGATGGCTATGACGATCTGGTGGTGGGTGCGCCCGGGGCAGCGGGGTTTAACGGGGAAACATATGTCTTTTTCGGCAAAGACCGGAGCCTGTTGCCGGCACAGGTCGACTTGGCTGTGGAAAGCGCAGATATGACCATCAGCGGAGAGGCCGTCTCCCTGTCGGGGCTCTCTCTGGCCGTGGCCAATCTCAACGGGGACGGCTTTGACGATATCCTCACGTCTGGCTCTGGCGCTTCGGCGCCGGCCGGTGCCAGTGCCGGAGCGGTGTATGCCCTGCTCGGCGACCAGAAACAGGCGCTCAGTGCCGCTATCAATCTATCGGTTACCAATGCCGACATAGAAGTGTTTGGCGCGGCCGCAGGCGATCAGATCGGCGTGCCCGTCATCGCAGCGGACTTCAACGGCGACGGAGTAGGTGACGCGATCATAGGCACGATTTATCCCGACAATTTTACCGGGCATGTATACGTCGTTTGGGGCGAGCCGCCCTACTTAGAGGTATCCGTGCAGACGGGTTCGTCGACCTATAACGAGCCGCTGAACCTGTCCGTGACCATTGACTCGACTAGCGGTATGAAGGTTGTCGACGCAACGGCCGCGGTCTCTTTTAACCGAGACCTGCTGACCTTTACCGGGCTCAATGCGGGGCCGCTGACGCCGTCTTGGTCCCTAGGCTATACGATCAAGACCGGCACCAGTAACATGGACACACTGATTCTGGACCTGTCGGGTGATTCCTTTTCCGATATAGGCACTTTTTTAGAAATTGGCTTCTGGGTCAACAAGCTGCGCGAGGCGATCACGTCGCCGGTTACGCTCGAATCGCTGTCCTTCAACGGCGGGCTTTCCGATTGGTATCAGGTCGAGCCGGGTCTGGTTACGCTTACGGGCAATAACGGGGCGCTCGAGTCCAGCGTGGTGTCTGAGCCCGGCGATACCCTTGCCATACTCGTAACCGACTACGATCTCAGTATAGATGCCGATTCAGCAGAGACGTGGATGGCGCTTATTACCAACGCTGCCACCGGCGAACAGGAGACCATCGTGCTGACCGAGCAGAGCTTGGACGACAGCGTCTATTTTGGCCAACTCGTTACGGCCTATGGCGACTCGGCCGGCGTCGATGAAGACGGCGTAATGGTGGCGCAGGCCGAAACGCAGCTATTTGTGACCTATTCAGACCCGCTCAGCTCAGCGGGCCCGGCCAGTGCTATTGTCGACACCCACCTCGTTGTCGTGCTGGGCGACGTCGATAGCAGCAGCGTGCTGCAGGCCTTTGACGCGGCTCTCATCCTCTCGTGCTCTGCTGGTCACCTAGTGCTGACCGGACGCGATTCGCTCGTAGCCAACCTCGACGCTAGCGCCCCCTACGGGTCGATCACGGCCTTCGATGCTGCGTTGGCTATCCAGCGGCGGTTGGGACTCATATCGCGCTTTCCCGTTCAGGCGACTACCTCGCTAAACCATCCCCAACCCGGGTCTTCAGGCGGCGGTGCCAAGCTGGTCGTCGCCGAAGAGCGTTGGGTCCGCGTACTCGCTCAGGAGGAGGGCTTTCTCTCCGTACAGGCCGACGAACGCGACGATATTATCGCTGGCGATCTGGTGCTAGAGGGGGTTTCGGGTGCGATAGAGATGAGCCCGGAGATGGAGCGCTTTGAGCTGGTCGTTTACGAGGCGCAAGACGGTGTACACGTTTCTTTTGCAGGACCAGCCGCGCAGACAGGGCCGGGCGAACTCTTCCGCATTTATCCTAGCGCAACCTCGGGCGAGATCGGCCAACTGCGCGGGCACTTTAACGGGGGCCGTTTGGGCGTGCGTTTTGAGGGGGCGCCCGTGCCGACGGCTAGTTTGCCGCGCCAATTTGCGCTGCACGCCAATGCGCCCAACCCCTTTAACCCCGAGACGCTCATTCGCTTTGATCTACCCACCGAAGCGCATATTGCGCTCGAGATATACAACGCGCTGGGGCAGAAAGTGCGCACGCTGGTACAGGAGCGTCGCGCCGCCGGTCGCTACCAAATCAGCTGGGACAGTCGCGATGACGCCGGGCGGGGCGTTGCTAGCGGCGTTTACTTCTATCGCCTAGCCTCCGAAGAATTTACGCACACGCGCCGCATGATGTTGACCAAATAAACGCGCCCAATTTTATATATAAGCAGCTGTTTTTATTGCATATAAAAAATTTTGAATGCTGTTCTGCGCACAATTCGCTACAAATCTTTTAAAGCTGTAGACCCATATGCCGATAACCTAAATAGGATTTCTGTGCGCGGGCGCCAGGAAGGCTTTTTATTCCGCGAAAATCATTATTTATTTTGACAGGGACGTCAATTATGCTAAGCATACAGCTACTAGAGTGCGCCGCTATTGCCGGGCGCGGTGTGCTGCTGGGTCTTTTGAGTATCTCTATTGTCGCCGTTAGTGCCCTCTTGCCATTGGGCCTGCAGTGGCTCTTGTCATAGAGAAAGGTCTGGGAGCACCGTTGAGGGGATTACGGAATCGTTTTGTCGTCGATAGTAAACTGGTGGAGACAGCGGAAGGGCGTGCAGTTTTGCGCCCTCTTCGCCGTGTGGTTGGCGGTGTTTGCCGGTGCGTTTGAACTGGCGCGCACGCTACTGGTTGAACTCTATATGTACCCGATTTCCTACGTCGCCGCATGGATCCTCAACGGCATCGGTGTCCAGGCCGCTTTGGGCAACGCCCTGTTGACGTCAGGCGTTTGTCAGCTGGCCGTAAGCGATGTCGTTTATCTGGTCACCTTTGAGTGCACGGGTATTTTTGCCCTCTTTATGTGCGCGTCTTCGGTGTTGGCCTATCCAGCTTCTAAAGTAAGTAAAATCAAGGGTATATCTCTGGTTTTGCCTGCGTTCTTGGCCTACAGCACGCTGCGGCTGGTGGTCATGGGAGTGGTCGCCCGCTTTATCCCCGACCACATTGAACTTTTTCACGTCTATATCATGGTATTGGTCAATATAGGATTTGTGTTGCTGCTGTGGCTGTACTGGGTCCGCGAAATGGTTCCCGGATCGGAGCGCGCATGAGTGCTTCGCTTCTGTTTTTAGCACCGTTTCTGGCGGTCGCGGGCCTGCTATTTGGCTGCTGGTCGTGGATTTCGCCACTGTATATGGAGAGCATACTGCCGGTGGTTAATGCGCTCTTTACGATGGTTGCGCTGCCGGTCCAACTAGAGCTGCACGAAACGGCGCTCGTATTTGCCTACGAACGCTCGGCAGGGAGCATGCTCCGGCTGCAGATGCACAGCTACGAAGCGGTGTACTTCAATATTATTCCCGCCGTGGCGCTCCTAGCCACGGTGTCGCACAAACGAATCGCTTGGAGACTCGGCTGGATTGGACTGGCCGTATTGCTCCTATTCGGTACGCATGTAGCCAGCTTTTTTGTCAGTGCGCATATCGCGCTGTGGGATTACGTCCATTCGCTGGCTCCCACCCGATTTCGCGGCGATCTGATCGTTGGATTGGGTGCGTGGTTTCCCACCGAACAATATGCCCTGTATAGCAGCGCGCTCGCCCAGTGGAATATTTGGGGACGCTATGCCTTTGTGCTGGGCATCTGGTTTTTTGCCCTGCGCCAAGAGATTGTGCTTTGGGCGCGGGACATGGCCGACAAGCAAGTTGCCTTTCCAACGGAAAAGCTGTATCATTGGCGCCACAAATCGCTGAAAAAACAAGAATCCGTGCCGAATAATATAAAGGTAAAGCGCGCCGTGTAGGACGCGCACCAATGCTTGTTTTCAGCAGGCGACGCCTCCGACGTTTCTCCCCTAATGAACGCGGTGGTGCAGCCAGGTGATTTTATGATTTCAACTCCCCACATCGTTTCTCTGCTGTGGCTACTCGTTGCTCTGTGGTCCTGCGATTCGCCTCCAGCGGCTCCCCAAGTTGAGCCGCCTATTGCCAATGCGGGTCAAGACCTCCGCTCCGAAGTGAGCGATACGGTTGTGCTCGATGGAACGGATAGCCGCCCCGCCGATAATAGCACCCTCAACTACTCATGGGCTCAGGTCGAAGGCCCCCTTGTCAGCATTCAAAACGCCGGCAGTGGACGGGCGCAGGTCGCACCGATCCAAGAGGGCATTTACGTATTTCGGTTGACGGTGACCGACGGCCGGGGACTCAGTGCTTCGGATGAAATGGTGCTACAGGTATCGGATCCAACGGGGGGCAAACGGCCAGACAATGTCGCCATCAACTCGGCGCCTGTCGCTCGAGCCGGCCGCGATTTAGAGGTCGAGGTTGAGGAAAGCGTGCTGTTGGACGGCAGCGCTAGTTCAGACGCTGAAGCAGGCGAACTCGCTTTTTCATGGGTTCAGCTGGATGGTCCACCGCTCGTCATTCAAGGCGCGGCGCGGCCGCAGGCTACCGTGGTTCCCACAGAGGTAGGCGAGTATGCCTTTCGTCTGACGGTAACCGACGAAGGCGGACTCAGTGCTTCCGACGAGATGCGTCTTATCGTACGGCGCACGCACACAGAAGGCGTGCTGCGCATTCGCGTCACGTCGCTGAGCGATCGCATCGAACGCATCGAGTATACCATCGCCGCGGCCGACCTAGATACGCTGCGCGGGGAGTTGGTCTTAACGGCCAACCAGACGGCAGAGAAGACCCTGCTGTCGATGTCGCCCGGCCGCGATCGATTAATCGAGCTGTTCGCCTACGATGTCGCCCAACAGCTCGTGGCCTTTGGCTCAGAGCTTGTTCAGATCGGCGAGAATGAGACGGTAGACGTTCTCATAGAAATGAGTCCGCTGCGCACGCCGCGTGGTTCGATCGAGGTCGAAGCCGTTTTTGAAGACGCTGAAGGGGGTGGCTGATGAAAACGGCACGCCGCTCCATCGTTGGTTTAATCGTCACTCTCTGCGCAACGCTGGTGACTAGCTGTGACAGGGAAAAAACCGTGGGACCTGATTCGTCCCATGGACAGGTTGCCATTGCTCTACCCCTGCCCAAAATCGCCGTAGATCGCATCGCTTGGGTTGAGTACCTCGTAGTAGCCGACGACGATTCCCTGCGCGGCCATCTCGCCATTGGCGAGGATCGCGTCGCGCGCGGTTTGATCGACAATATTCCGGTGGGTCCTGCTCGCCTGCTACGCTTGAGCGCCTATAATGCGCTGGGCGAACTGACGTATACCGGCGCTGCGACGACAACCATCGTTGCCGACCAAGCCGTCCGCGTGCAAATCATTATGAAAGCCGTAGAACCTGTAGACGGCACTGATCCGACGGACGGCACTGATCCGACGGACGGCACTGATCCGACGGACGGCACTGATCCGACGG
>JAYOKQ010000035.1:0-36977 GCA_038119905.1 Gemmatimonadota bacterium
AGGCTAAACGCTTTATGGCCAAATACGGCGTGACCTTTGTCGCCGCCTGGGAAAACCCCGACCGCGACGACGAATTTATCTGGCTGCGCTCCTTTGCTAACAACAAGGCACGCGACCGGGCGATCGAGGCCTATTACGGCAGCCCAGAGTGGGCCAAAATAGTCGGCACGCTGCGACCGACCATTCGCCGCCGCGAAGTGCGCATCATGAAATCGCTGCCCTATTCCACTATCAAGTAGTCCAACTGACGGCCCTACTACGAACCGGAGTGCGCCCATGTTCATTCAGCTCATCGCCCTACTCGCCCTGACTGCCAGCACGCTGTGGGCACAGGATACCTACTCGATTTACCGCACCAACCAACCGCTCGACATCGACGGCCGGCTCGACGAAGCCGCGTGGACGGCCGCACCGGACGTCGGGGCCTTTGTATTTCCCTGGTGGCAAGAGGGCAAACGCGAACAGACCGTCGCCAAGCTGCTGTGGGACGACGCGCATCTCTACGCGCTGTTTATCAGCGAAGACGCGCATATCTGGGCGGAACACACGGGGCGCGACAGCGCCGTATATAAGGATGATTGCGTCGAGGTCTTTACCGCACCCAACCCCGAGCGACCGGACGCCTACTTCAATATCGAGATGAACGCAATCGGCATCTTTCTCGATCAATATCATCCAGACGGCCCGGGCGTCAGCCATCCTCCCTGGGACGCCGAGGGCGTGCGCATTGCCACTTCCATTGTCGGCACGCTCAACGACGAGCGCGACGAAGACCACTACTGGATCCTGGAAGCAGCCATTCCCCTGAACAACTTCACGCCATCTGGCGCAGCCATTCCTCCACAGCCCGGCGACGTCTGGCACCTCAACCTCAACCGCCTCGGCGGCAAGACCAACGCTCAGTATAGCCAGTGGCGCGCCAGCCAAACGGAGAAGCCGCAGTTTCACAGTCCGCGCGACTTTGGCCGAGTCGTATTCTCTGAACGGAGCAGCCCATTTTGGCGTGACTAGGATTGTAGAATAGCAACAATGCCCTATTATTTAAGTGAGCGAGCCAACGCAGGCTCACCCGCTGTGCACACGATGGATCAACATGCTACACATTGACAACATACGCGCTACACCCGGCCTGCTCTTGGCGCCGATGGAAGACGTAACAGAGCTTCCCTTTCGCCTGATCTGCAGGGAACTAGGCGCGGATATGGTCTACACCGAATTCGTCAACGCCGAGGGCCTGCTGCGCGAGGACGCCGATGGACCGCGGCGCACCTTTCGCAAGCTGCGCTTTCTCGAGGCCGAACGCCCCTTGGGCATCCAGCTCTACGGTGCGACCTCGCTGTCAATGGAGCGAGCGGCCGAAGTCGCCACGCGGCAAAATCCCGACCTAATCGATATCAACTGCGGCTGCTGGGTCAGCAACGTCGCCCTGCGCGGTGCCGGTGCCGGCCTGCTGCGCGACCTGCCTCAGATGAAGGAGGTCGTGCGCCGCGTAATCTCGGCAACGCACCTGCCGGTAACCGTTAAAACCCGCCTTGGCTGGGACGGAGACAGCATTCAAATCCTCGACGTAGCGCGCATGCTCGAAGACCTCGGCGTGCGCGCGCTGAGCATCCACTGCCGCACCCGTTCGCAGGGACATAAGGGCGCCGTCGATTATTCTTGGATTCCCCGCGTTAAGGAGGTCGTATCGATGCCCATCGTCCTCAACGGCGACGTCGTCACCCCGCAGGATGTAAAGAACGCCTTCGACACAACCGGCTGCGACGGGGTGATGATCGGGCGCGGCGCCATTGCCCATCCGTGGATTTTTCGCGAGGCGCGTCACTACCTCGAAACGGGTGAACTGCTGCCTGAGCCCACGCTAAAAGAGCGCGCAGAGCTGTGCATGCGCCACCTGCAATTGTGCCTAGACCACGATCCTGAACGACACGCTCTCATCGGCATGCGCCGTCACTACGGCGGCTACTTCCGCGGCCTGCGCGGCGCCTCGCAGCTGCGCGCAGAGCTCAACGGCTACAAGGAACTTGGGCCTCTCGTAGAGCGCCTCGAAGAACTGCGCGACCTGGAGCGTTTGGCCGCGTGAGCCAACCGCCCCGCTACGCGCCCAACAGCCCCTTTCCTCCCTACGCATACCAACCCGGACAGACGCCCCATCCGCGCAACCATCCCGACGGCCACAGTCGCGACGCCCCCGAATATATCGGCCCCGCTCTGACAGAGCAGACCTGGGCGCAGTGTACCGCCTATCTCTACGGGGTCGACCTGTTTAATCACGGCTACTACTGGGAAGCACACGAAGCATGGGAAGGGCTGTGGAAAAGGGCGCCGCGCGCCTCACCCGGATCGCATCTACTGCAAGGATTGATCCAACTGGCAGCCATGCGCATAAAAGAACGCGCTGGCAACGAGCGCGGTGCACACAAGCTCCGGCAAAAAGCGCTAGACCATCTGCAACGGGCCGGCCTTCATATGGGCCTACCCACGCTATACGACGGAACATCTGTGCCCAACCAGCTCATACTCGACCTATAGGATCTCACCACACAAATACGCGAGTAGGACGCGCGACAATCAATAGATATCTTCTATGATTAGAATAGCAATAATTCATTTGTTAAATACATGATTCATCGCGTTTTTATTGGCGTATATGCGATTCTAACACAGGAGTGATCTCGATGGACAAACCGAATCAAGTCAAACCAGCCAACGGCAAACTCGGCATTCTCATGCCGGGTATGGGCGCCGTGGCCACCACCGTTATCGCCGGCGTAGAAGCTATCAAAGCCGGCCTCGGCCAGCCCATCGGCTCGCTGACGCAGATGGGCACCATTCGCCTCGGCAAGCGCACCGAGGGACGGTCTCCCCTCATCAAAGACTTCGTCCCTCTAGCCGAACTCGACGATTTGGTCTTCGGCGGCTGGGACGTATTCCCCGACGATGCCTACGAGGCAGCCAGCCACGCCGGCGTGCTGCAGAAGGATACGCTGAACGCCATCGAGGAGCGCCTGCGCGCGGTTAAACCCATGAAGGCCGTTTTCGACCGCGACTACGTGCGCCGCCTAGAGGGATCCCACGTAAAGTCCGGCAAAGATAAGTGGGCCATGGTACTGGAAGTGCGCGAGGACATCCAGCGCTTCAAGGAGGACAACGGCGTCGATCGCCTAGTGATGATATGGTGCGGCAGCACGGAAATTTTTCTCGAGGCCAACCCCGTGCACGACGACATCGAGAGCTTAGAGAAGGCCATCAAGGAAAACCACGCTTCTATCGCTCCGAGCATGATCTACGCCTATGCCGCCCTGCAGGAAGGCGTGCCCTTTCTCAACGGCGCACCCAACCTGACAGTCGATATACCGGCCATGATCCAACTGGCCAAGCAGCAGGGCGTGCCGATCGGCGGCAAGGATTTCAAAACCGGACAAACCCTGATGAAAACCATCTTGGCACCCGGCTTTAAAGCGCGTATGCTCGGCGTGCGCGGCTGGTTTTCCACCAATATCCTCGGCAACCGCGACGGCGAAGTCCTCGACGACCCCTACTCGTTCAAGACCAAGGAAGTCAGCAAACTCGATGTGCTTGAGTACATCCTGCAACCCAAACTGCACGAAGAGCTCTACGGCGACATCTACCACAAAGTGCGTATCAACTACTACCCACCCCGCGGCGACGAGAAAGAGGGCTGGGACAATATCGACATCTTCGGATGGCTCGGTTATCCGATGCAGATTAAAGTCGATTTTCTCTGCCGCGACAGTATTCTGGCCGCGCCGCTGGTCCTCGACCTCGTGCTCTTTACCGACCTGGCCCAGCGCTGCGGTTGGAGCGGCATCCAGGAATGGCTGTCATTCTACTTCAAGAGTCCGCAGACGGCGGCCGGCCTCTACCCCGAGCACGATATCTTCATCCAGCTCATGAAGCTGAAAAATACGCTGCGCTTTATGATGGGCGAAGATCTCATCACGCATCTCGGCCAGGAATACTACGACTAAATACCGCACGCAGCACCGCGGTTGGAACGCAAAAAAGCGTCCGTCCCCGCTGGGACGGACGCTTTTTTTGTAGCGATACCTGACGAGACAGCCGCCTATTCCATCTGCTCGACAATGTCCTCAGCTGGATAGGTGAGAATCTCGGCCAGCGTTGGATGGTAGTGCGGAATCTTCATCAGGTCGTGCGCCGTGCCGCGAAAGTACATCACAGCAATCAGCTCATGAATGAGTTCGCCGGCCTCCGGGCCGACAATATGTGCACCGATGATCTCGCCCGAGCGCGGCGCACACAGCAGCTTAACGTGGCCGTGGGTCTCGCCCAAGCACATCGACTTGCCGTGATCGTCAAAGGGATAGGAGGCGACCAAATAGGGTATGTTACGATCCATACAGTCTCTTTCCGACAGGCCGACGCTGGCTACCTGCGGATCGGTGAACGTCACCTGCGCCGCCAGACGATCGTCCATCCGATGTGCGGCCCGATCCGGGTGCGTCGCGTTATAGGCAGCCACCTCACCCTGCTCGATAGCAATATGCACGATCTCGTGCAGTCCATTGACGTCGCCCACCGCAAAAATATGCGGTTGGTTTGTGCGCATTTCAGCGTTGACGATAATGCGACCGCGCTCGGTATGCACGCCGGCGTTGTCCAATCCCAGTCCATCGATATGGGGATGCCGTCCCAGCGCCTGCAGCACGACCTCAGCTGCGACGCTCTTCTCTTGGCCGCCCTGTGAAAAGTCAGCTACTTTCAGCCCATCTTGTATGCTAAAGCGGTGCAGCTGCGTTCCCGTATAGAGCTGCATACCCTCGGCGCGCAGACGCGCTTCAAGCGGACGCGCCACGTCTTCGTCGCCCGTGGACAGGACGTGATGACTGCGTTGGATGAGGTGTACCTGAGTCCCTATGCGCTGGTAGAACTGCGCCAGTTCCAGCGCAATGGGCCCACCGCCCAGCACCAGCATTGAACGCGGCTGTTCGCGCAGGGATAGCGCTTCGTCGCTGGTGATGTAGCCAACTTCGTCGAGGCCGGGAATCGGCACGTGACGCACGCTCGAGCCGGTAGCAATAATAAACTGCTCGCCCTCTATGGTCTCCTCGCCAGCGCGTATCCTGTTGGGTCCTATAAACGTGGCTCGCTCCTCATAGAGGGCAAAGCGCCCGTCGCGCAGCTGGCTGATGCGATAATCGGCAAACTCGGTAATCAGGCGATCTTTGCGCTCCATAATAGCCGCCAGATCCGCCTCGGGCGCGACCTCCCGCAGGCCAAACTCCGGCCCGCGCCGCATATAGCCCATAATGTCTGCGCTGCGCAAAATAGCTTTGCTCGGCATACAGCCGCGCAGGATGCATAGTCCGCCGAGTGGACCGCAGTCGACCACCGCGACATCGGCGCCTGCTTCGTGTGCCGTGCGCGCCGCCGCATAGCCGCCCGAGCCTCCGCCAATTACGACGATATCGTGTTTTTTCATTATGCCCTCAACGTTGTATTTTTACCGTGCTCATACGCAAGAGCGACCGCTCGCAGTCGGCCGCATTACACGTGCTGTTTAGCGAAAGGATTCTAGTTGATCAACAGGGAGCAACTCGCCGTATTCGGCCCCCTATCTATTTTCAGTGCTCTCATCGTCTGGTTGGGCTGCGCCTCGCTGCCGGAACCAGATAGCCCCGAAGCCCGTCTCTACGTACGCTACTGTGCGAGTGCAGGCTGTCACGACGCCATTCTACCCCAGGCCGGCGGCCGCAAGTATTGGGACCTACAGTTCAAGCGCATGATCGATCTCATGCGCGCTAACAACAAACCGCTGCCCAGCGCCCAAGAGCAGCGCCGCATGCTCGATTATCTCCACCAACACGCCCAAGGATCCGATCATCAATAGTCGCTCCATCATACGCCGTCGCGCCAGCGCGCACATCCTCGTATACAGTCTGCTGTTGGCCCTATCGCCGGCTATGGGTCAAGAAACTTATACGCTGCGCGATTTCGACGAACGCATCCAGCACGGCATCGACTTAATCTACAATCTGCACTTCGACGAGGCCGACGCACATTTCGCAGATATCATTTCCGCCGACCCGGACAACCCCCTCGGCTATTTCTTCGGCGCCATGGTATCCTGGTGGCGCGTGCTCGTAGACCTAGACGACCGCAGCCACGACGAGGCCTTCTACGAGCAGCTAGCGCGCTGCGTCGCCGTATGCGATCGGCGCCTCGAGCAAAATCCGCTCGATTTCGACGCTATTCTCTTTAAAGGCGGCGCCATCGGATTCCGCGGACGGCTGCGCGGCGATCGCGAGGAATACCTTCAGGCTGCCCGCGACGGACTGCGCTCCCTGCCTCTGCTCGAAAAGAGCCGCCAGCTCGAACCGAGCAACAGAGACATTCTCTTTGGACAGGGCATCTACAACTACTTTGCCGACGTAATGCCACAGCGCCACGCCATCATTCGGCCGGTCATGGTCTTTCTGCCCGACGGTGACCGCCAGCTCGGCTTGCAGCAGCTGCGCGAGGTAGCCGAAGAGGGACGCTATGCGCGGACAGAAGCCGCCTATTTCCTCGCGCAGATCTATCGAATTTTTGAAGAGGATCCCAACGCAGCTCAGCCCTACCTACAGGCACTCTATGCGCGCTATCCACGCAACGCGCTCTTTCACCGTTACGCCGCGCGCAATCTAATCGAAGTAGGGCGTTGGGCGGAGGGCTGTGATCTCTATCGGAACTACGTAGAGCGCAGCACGGCCGGCCAAACGGGGTATCACGTGCACGGGCGCGTCGAAGCGCTTTATTATCTGGGGCGCTTTGCTTTTTTTCAGCGCGATTGGGAAGGGGCCCAACAGCAGCTAGCGTCAGTTGACCGGTTGACCAAAGAGAGCAAACGCGAGCGGGATCTGTCGTACGCCGCCCTAGCCAACCTCTATCTAGGCATGCTAGCCGACCTCCGCAGCAACACTATCGAAGCGCAGCAACGCTACGCGCGCGTCCTCGACCTACCGGCACACGGCAACAGCCACGTGCGCGCTCGGCGCTACGTGCAAACGCCCTACGCGCCGGCCACGCCGTAGCTACTCCTGCGCCTCCAGCCTCTGCACTTCTTCGTGGTAGACCCGCATCAGATCTCGGTGCATCATATAGCCCATAAATACCCGCTGCCCTTCCTCCGTGCGCCGCACGACAGGCAGCTTATCGTAGCCGCTGTCCAGCAGCTTCTGCAGCGCTTCGTGTAAGTTCTCGGTAGCCTCGAGTGGCTGCACATCGTCTACGACCATGTCCTCAATCAACACCAGATTGCGCAGAAAGTCGTCCTCTGGCAGATCTAGCTCTTCGAGGCTGATCATGCCGCGCAGCTGTTCGGCCTCATCCACTACGACAAAATGCACGTGCCCCTGCTTTTTGCTGAGCGCGGCCAGAGAAAAATAGGGCAAGCTGTTGCTGACCACTGCCTCAGAGGTATTATCCAGCTGCACAAAGACATCGCTTACGCGCAGCCCCTTCAGGACGTTGACCGTCAGGTCTTTAACGTGTGCCGGGGAGTGAAATTTGTTTTGCACTTGGTTTTTATAGATTGAAAAATTGCGCGCAAAAATCAGGGCAAACGCACAAACGAGCATCAGCGGAGGCAGCAGGCGATAACCGCTACTCATCTCGGTTACCATAATCAGCGCCCCGAGCGGGGCGTTGGCTACGCCGGCAAAAAACGAGGCCATGCCAACGATTACGTAGGCCGACGGATGCTGAACGACATCGGGAAAGAAGTGCTGCCCTAGCAGCCCGACACAGCCGCCTAGCATACCCCCGATAAAGAGCGACGGGCCAAAGACACCCCCCGAGCCACCGCTGGATATGGTGCAGCTGGTCGCCAAGATTTTTAACAGCACGAGCAGCAGCATCGCCTCGATGCCGATGCGACCGTAAATCGCTTCTTGGATAATGCCAAACCCCGCCCCGAGCGCGCGCGGGTCGATCAGTCCGAGCACACCCACCATCGCGCCCCCCACCGCCACAACTCCATAACGCGGCAGAGGCAGTTTCCTGAAGAAGCGGTCGCGCATGCCGTAAAAGACCCGCACGTAGAGCATGCCGACCAATACGCATACCACGCCGAGCAAAAGATAGAGAAAGAGCTCGTAGGCGCTGCTCAGCTGGCTGTCGGGAATGCCAAAGATCGGCTCAGAGCCAAACGTCATGGTGTAGATAGCATAGGCGACGATCGAGCTAATCACGCAGGGAATCAGCGCATCGCTCTCGAAATCTTCTCTGTAGAGGATTTCTACGCTGGTTAACGCACCGCCCAGCGGAGCGCGAAAAATAGCGCCCAAGCCTCCGGCAGTGCCGGCCAATAGCAGGATGCGCCGCTGGGCGTGCGTCAGTTTGAGCAGTGATGCCATCCAGGATCCCAACCCGGCACCAATCTGCGCCACAGGCCCCTCTTTGCCAGCCGATCCTCCGCTGCTCAGCGTAAGGATCGTCGCCACCGCTTTCACCAGCGGCACAACCGGACGGATAATGCCCTTGCCGTTGTGAAAGGAGTCGATCATGGCGTCCGTGCCGTGCCCTTCGGCCTCTGGGGCAAAACGGTAGACCAACAGACCGCCCAGCAGTCCCCCCACGGCCGGCAGCAGCAGGAGCACCCACATATGTTCGCCGTAGGTCGGCGCGTCAATAAAATCGAAGGTAAAATGAACCTCGCCGTCGGGACGCAGCTGGCGAAAACCCGCCAGCTTTTCCACAAAGAGAAAGTGGACCAACTCGAGCAAGTAGGTAAAAACAATCGCGCCCAAACCAGACACCACACCGACCAGTATGCTGTAGATATAGATTCGAGACGTGTACTCTAGCCCCAACCACTTCTTGAAGAAGCCCGCTTCGTCTTCTGCAGACTCTACGCTGTGCTCAGACATGAGCTGTCGGCTCCTCCACCAGCCCCTTGTCCGTCCACTGGCGCAGCACTTCAAAGGTGACTACCGCGGCCGCACTGGCTACATTCAGCGAGTTCTTGTAGCCATACATGGGAATTTCTACAATGCGTTCACAGCGCTCTAATACCGCTCGGTCCACGCCGAGCGCCTCGTTGCCCAACACGAGCGCCAGCGGCTGTGGATAGTCCACCTGAGTATGGGAAACGCTGTGCGACGTAGTCTCCAAGGCCCATACAGCAATGCCCCTGTCACTCAGATAGTCAAGTGCATCAAGTGCGGTATCGAAGTGGCGCGTCGGCACGTAGTCAAGCGTGCCAAGCGCCGTTTTATCGAGCTTTTTATGTGGAGGATGAGCGGTATAGCCGCAGGTGAATACGCCGGCCAAGCGCGCAGCGTCAACGCTGCGAAAAATCGATCCTACGTTAAATGCGCTGCGCAGATTATCCAGCACCAAATAGAGCGGATGCTTACCGAGGCGGGCGTACTCTTCTACGGAGATGGCCGCGTCGAAGTTGCGCACTTCAAACGTGGTTTCCTTGCCATAATTGCCCGGCGCCAGCTTCATCCCAGTTTGACCACCTGCCCTGTGGCCGCCGACTGACGAGCCGCTTCGATCACGGCAAAAGCCGCGCGCGCGCTCTCGGCCGTCACCGTCAGCTTGGAGCGGTCGGAGAGGGCCTCAGCTATATTTTCGTAATAGGAACGCCAGCGCCCAGGCACGGTCTCTAAGACCGTCTCTGAAGCCTGACCGTCCACGTTGCGAAACAGTCGAGCATAGTGCTCGGGCGCCTCGCGCGCCGCATCGATATCGCCATCGATCATTGCGCGCTCCTGTGGATCAATGCCCTCTTTTACCAGCGCACCCTCCGTACCCAGCACGTACCAACGCGGCTTGGGCCGCTGCGCCATAGACGAGTTTTCAACGCGCACTTCGACGCCGTTGGCAAAGCGGATGCTAGCGAGGGCGTGAGCTTCAATATCGCGCTCCCAGCCAGGAGGCGAGTGAAACGCAGCGTAGACGCACTCGACGGGCGCATCCACCAGTTGCAGGGCCTGATCGACCAGATGCGCGCCCAAGTCAAAGAACTTGCCCCCGCCGTGCTCCGCATCGCCGCGCCAACCGCGCGGAATACCGAACTGCCCCCAAAACATCTCAATGAGAAAAGGCGTGCCCAACAGACCTTCTTGCAGAACTTTTTTAATCGTTAGAAAGTCGCCATCCCAGCGGCGATTTTGAAACACGCTGAGCAGGCGATCATTCGCCTGACTAGCCGCAATCATCGCATCGGCTTCGCACAAACTCAGGCACATCGGCTTGTCAGTAACCACGTGCTTGCCCGCTTCCATCGCCCGTATGGCGTGCGGGGCATGTAGATCGTTCGGCGTGGCCAGAACCACGAGATCTACCGCCTCATCGGCGAGCACTTCTTCGAAGGTTTCCATCGTCTTAATGCCAAAGCGCCGATGGGCGTCGGCGCGCGCTTCAGGGCGACTGCTAGCCAGTGCGTAGAGCTCAAGTCCGTCGGCCAAATCGACCAAATAGGTGTGGAAACAGCGTCCGGCAAATCCGTAGCCGACGACGGCGACTCGGGGCTTAGCCATGCAATACCTGCGCACGTACGAGGGGTGTTTTGAAGTCGTTTAGCGAACATTTATATTAAAGCCGGTCATACCTTTAGGCAAATTTCACACGATCGAAAAAGAGAGCGACGTGCGCATTCAAATCACCTGGGACGGCGGCCATCTATCGGCCCAATTACTCGATACGCCAACGGCCCATCTAGTCTGGGAAGCCCTTCCCTGCAGTTCCTCAGCTAGCACATGGGGCGAGGAAGTTTATTTTGAACTGCCCATACGCGCCGATCTAGAAGACGATGCCCGTCAGGTCGTCGATCCCGGCACCGTCTGCTTCTGGACGGGCGGCAACTCGCTCGCCCTGCCCTATGGTCCCACGCCGGCCTCGCAGGGCGACGAATGCCGGCTGGTAACCGAGGTAAATATCCTCGGCCAAATCGAAGGAGACCCACGCCTGCTAGCGAACGTCCGCGACGGCATGGATATCCGCGTCGAACGCCTTCCCTAAGGGTGCAGTACATCGCCCCATCCACACCATGATTTCTCCAGACTGCGATTCAGCCTTGGGATCGCCTAAGCCAGATCGCCATCCAACGCGGGAACAATCGCTCTGCTCAGCGCATCCAACAGGTGGACTTTGCAGCGGGAGCGATCCTGACGTATGAGACACCGACGATTATTGAGCATTGGAATATACTGCGGGCTGTGGCTGCTACTCAGCGGCTGCGCGGCGACCTATTCCAGCTATGTATCGCGCTCGCTGAGCCAGCTTCGTCAGGGTAATTACGCCGGGGCGTTGGAAAGATTGGAAAAGCCCAACGGTCCAACCAACATGGTACTCTACCGGTTGGAGCGCGGTCTCATATTCCACTACCAGGGCCTGTATGCCCAGTCCAACGCCGAGTTTGAACGGGCCGAGCAACTCATCGACCGGCTCTATACCCGTTCGCTCTCGCGCGAGGCAGCCGCTTTCCTAACCAACGACGCGATCGTCGCCTACCGCGGCGAAGAGTTCGAGCAGGTCCTTATCCACTACTTCCGCGCCCTCAATTACGAGCGTCTGGGCGACCGCCAAGCCGTCCTAGTCGAATGCCGCAAAGCAAATCTGAAGCTCGAAGAGTACGCTCAGCAGGCCGACTACCAGCTGAGCTACAAGAACGATGCCTTTATGCAGTATGCCACGGGCCTGTTTTTTGAAGCCGAAGGCGAGTGGAACGATGCCTATATATCCTACAAAGATGCCGAGAGAGGCTATCGCGCCTATCGCGAAGCATTCGGCATCGGCGTGCCGCGCATGCTCATCATCGACCTGGTGCGCGTGGCCGGCCGGTTGGGCTACGACGACGAAGTACAGGCCTATACCGAACGCTATCGCCTGCGCAACGAAGAGCTCCAACCGGCTAACAGCGAAGTGATCGTATTCGTAGAGAGCGGCTTCGTGCCGCGCAAACAGCAAAACGAACTGAGCATCCCCATACTCAAAGACGATCAGGGCAAGACCATATGGACCGTATCCGAGCGCGCCGTCGACCGCTATCACAACCAGTATGTGTACCGCGAATACGCTGTTGATTACTGGCTCAATCTAGCGCTGCCAGCCTATCACGACGTGACCCCTCAGCTCGGTGCAGTCCGCCTGCGCAGCAAACAGGCCAGCGCCATGGGCGTGCTGGCAGAAGACCTCGACGTGATAGCGCGCCGCACGCTGGACCAGAAATTCGACCACATCCTGCTGCGCACGATTGCGCGCGGCATGGCCAAGTATGCAGCCACCAAAGCCGTCGAGAAGCACATCGCCAAATCGGGCGACGACGACGATCGGGACTACAACGAAGCCGTCGGCGAACTAGTTGGCGGACTGCTTAATCTGTTCGGCAACGCGACCGAAGCAGCTGATACGCGCGGCTGGCTGTCGCTTCCGCGCGCCGTCTACATCGCTCGCCTACCCATTTCAGATACGGCTGAGCAGCTGCGCATCGAAGTTCTCGACCCACGGGGCAACGTCGTGCATACACAGGACCTGCCTCCCGTCTACGCGGCCGACGGCCGTATGACCTTTTTGAGCACGCGCATTTTTCGCTGAGGAGTGAGGCTATGAAAAAATACCTTGTATATGCGGCGCTGTTCGGGCTCATCAGCACGCAGTCGCTAGCGGCCCAACAGAGCACTCCGGCCAGCGGCGTCGACCCGCTTCGTTCCGGACAAATCGTCAACATCGTCGACTGGGATGGCGGACATCTGCCCAAGCGCTACGAGCGCTCCCAGCAGCTACCCATGCAGCCGGATGACATACGCAAGCTCAGCGCCAGCAAGTTCAGCGACGCATCCATCATCAAGATGCTCGAAGAGCGACGCTGCGCCTGCGACGCATCCGTGGATGCACTGATAGATCTCAAGGCAGCCGGCGTATCCGAGGACGTGCTGCACGCGCTCTCGCTGCACGCACTTCCTCCTAACCGCTCCATGTATATCTCCATCGACCTAGATTTCGAGGGGTTGGGTGGCAACAAACCGCTATCGCGGCAGGCGCGCCAAGGTTATCTCTATCTGATCATCCCCGACGGAGAGCGCGAGCGCGTCTTCGTCGGCAACCTGCAGCAGATTCTCGCCGGGCGCTGGCAGCGCGAAGCGCAGATTGATCGCAGCGACCAGCTCCTGTCCAAACAGGTGCGCCGCGTAACGTTTGCCGCCGACGTGCCGCTAAAAACCTACGGCGAGAAAAAGGCGCTGGTCTTTACCTCGGCACGCCCGAATATTTACGCGTCGACCGATCTAACAGAGCGCGAGCGCGCAGGCGCCAGCGAATACATCTTTACCTATCCGTCGAGCTCGCTCCAGCGCTACTGCTCGCTGCAGGCGCTCTATCGCCAGGATCAAATGCTAGCCGATAAGTGGCACTTGGCGCGGACGAATTTCCAGTGCGAGTGGGACTAAACACGCTATGAGCAAGGAGAACTGATATGAAACTACTGCTACTGAGCCTGTTGACGGCCAGCCTAGGCCTGAGTGCCTGCGCGGGTCAGCGCGCCTTCACGCGCGGCGAGTACGGCGATCCCAATGAGATCTCCATGCTCGACGACAAGTGGAACCAAAACGACATGCAGCTAGTCGCCAAAAAGATGATCAACTCTATGGAGACATGGATCGAAGGGCGCCCAATCGCAAAACCGGTCGTCATCCTAGAGATGCCGCGCAACAAAACGGCTGAGCATATCGATATGCAGGCGCTATACGACCACGTCAAAACGACGCTGATACAGAGCGGCTCGTTTACCTTTCTCGACAAAGCGGCGCGCCAGGAAATAGCCGAAGAATACGACTATCAAGAGTCGGGCTATGTGCGCCCCGACGAAGCCCAGGGGCCCGGCAATCAGCGCGGTGCGCGCTATATGATGGGCGGCACCATCACCTCGACCGTCCAGCAGGTCGGCAGCGAGAAAGTTGTCTATTACAAGGCCACATTTGAGCTAACGGATATTGCTACGACCGAGATCGTGTGGACCGACCACAAAGAGATAACCAAGCACTTTAAGAAGAAGAGCATCGGCTTCTAGGAGATACGGCATGCTACGCTGGACGATGATGGCACTACTCGCGCTGGCCACGACGGCCGCAGCTACCGATGGCACCCACAGCACAAACCGTTCTGCAATAGCCATGAACGCCGCCACGCCGGGACGGACCGACGGCCCCGAGGGCAGCGAGTACGGCAAGGGCGGATACGGACGATTTCGCAGCGAAGGGCGCCTCTACGCAGAGGGCTTTTTCGGCTCGGCTATCGTGCACAGAGACGACGGCGTTGACGCCGACCAAACCGACTTATTCGGCGGGCTATACGTGGGCTACCGCATGGAAAACTGGCTCGGCTTCCAAGTCGGCTACGCGCGAATCGCCGACCAAAACACCAGCCTGTGGTCGGCCGGGACACGGTCGGTTTTCGACGCGGACCCCTTTGCCTACTATGTTGCACTCGACGCCGAAATCTATGCGCCCGAAGTCGGAGAGTCCGCTTTCGGAATCGCACCTGGCGCAGGCATTGAGGTGCTGTTGACGGAGCGAATTCGCGCGGGGCTCCGCATACAGCGCGACCTCATCTTCTCTGACGAATCGATCGGCATCAACCGCCTGGGCGCCACTATCCGCCTGGACTTTTGAGCGCACTGCTCACCAACAAACAGAGCGAGGCCCCGCAGCAGGTTTATGCCACGGGGCCTCGCTGTAGTATAGCGCGTCGAACGTCAGCTCATCATCTGCGCGAAATAGCGATGGGCCGTTAGATCGTCCGTCAGCTCCGGGTGGAACGACGCCACTACGACATGGCCCTGGCGCGCCATCACCACATCCCCGCGACATTCCGCCAGCGCCTCGACGTCCGCGCCCAGGCGCGTGATGCGTGGTGCGCGGATAAACACCATATCCATCGCGTGCTCGCCATCAGCTCCGCGGAATAGCCCCTCGACTTCGGCGCTGTCAATCTGGCGTCCATAGCCGTTGCGCTCCACGCCAATATCGATCAATTCCAGCGATCGCTGCGCCGGATTTGACACGTCCTTAGCTACTAAGATCATACCCGCGCAGGTGCCAAATATGGGCCGACCCGCCGCGGCGAAATCTCCGATCGCCTGCCAGAGCCCCGACGAATCCAGCAGCTTGATGAGCGTCGTGCTCTCGCCGCCGGGCAGGATGAGCCCATCTACCGCATCGAGCTGGCTCGGCTTTTTGACAACGCGCCAAGCCACGCCCAATCGCTCCAGCATCGCGCCGTGCGCTGCGTAGTCCCCCTGCAATCCCAGTACGCCTAGTTCCACCTACGACTCCCACTATAAAGGCCCCGTCCCCGCGACGCGGAGACGGGGCCAGCTTATCAAACAGCGCGTGCGCTTACCAGCCGCGCGTCTGCAGTTTGTCTTTCTCTTCAAGCGTGTCGATGTTGATGCCGACCATCGCCTCGCCCAAGTTTTCCGAAACGCGAATGAGCACTTCGGGATCCTCATAGTGCGTCGTCGCCTCGACGATCGCCTTGGCGCGAACGGTGGGATCACCCGATTTGAAGATACCCGAGCCAACGAAGACGGCCTCGGCACCCAGCTGCATCATCAGCGAAGCATCGGCCGGAGTCGCAACGCCGCCAGCGGCGAAGTTGGGCACCGGCAGTTTGCCGCTCTCAGCGACCATGCGCACGATTTCGTACGGCGCACCTAGGTCCTTGGCTGCCGTCATCAGCTGCTCTGGGCGCAGCGTCGTCAGGCGACGCAATTCGTCGGTCACGGTGCGCATGTGGCGCACGGCCTCGACGATATTGCCGGAACCGGCTTCGCCCTTGGTGCGAATCATCGCCGCGCCCTCGCCAATGCGGCGCAGCGCTTCGCCCAAATTGCGGCAGCCGCACACAAAGGGCACGCCAAAGGCAAACTTGTCGATATGGTAGTGCTCGTCGGCCGGGGTTAACACTTCGCTCTCGTCGATGTAGTCGACGCCCAGGGCCTGCAGCATCTGCGCCTCGGCAAAATGACCGATGCGGCACTTGGCCATCACCGGAATGGATACCGCTTCCATGATCTCGCGCAGCTTTTCAATGCTCGACATGCGCGCCACGCCGCCCTGCGCGCGAATGTCAGCCGGCACGCGCTCCAACGCCATGACAGAGGTCGCCCCAGCGTCTTCGGCGATTTTGGCCTGATCGGCCGTAACTACGTCCATGATCACGCCGCCCTTGAGCATCTCGGCTAGACCCGTTTTCAGACGCAGCGTACCCGTTTGCCCGTTGGTATGTCCGTTATTTTCACTCATTTTGAGCTCCTTTAAACTGCAAAATAGTAGTTCGAATCGTAGAGAACATACTCCAAGAGTTGTCACTTTGCAAAAGGTGTAACAGAAGATTTTCTAGGCCCGCAGATAGCCCTAACCGCGCAGGCGACGCCAGTAGCTAGCGCACAGATCCCAGACGAGCAAACGCAGCAGCAGCAGCAGCGTACATCCCCCCAGCACCGCACCCTGGATTAGGATGAACAACGGCGTCCCCTCGAGCATAGGCCGCGCTAGCCAGAGCGCGACGAACACGCCCAGCACGACGGCAGACGGCCGCATCAAATGCCCAATATACTGCAAAAAAGACAGGCCAATCAGACGATTGGCCAACTGCTGCGAGAGCATGAGAAACACACAGGACGAAGCGGCGATGACGCCCGTCACCCCTTCTAACCCGCGCGGCACGCCGACGAAATACATCGACGGCACTAGCACGGCCACGCTAAAGAGCGACCAATAGAACGACCAGTCCGTGCGACCCTTTGCCATAAAAATCGACCCTACCATCGTCCCCACCACCTTGAATAGCGTGGCTAGCGCCAGCAGGCGCAGCGCGAGCAGAGCCGGCTCCTTGTCTAGCAGCTGCAATACCTGATCGGCGAAGACAAAAACGCCTGCCAGCAGCGGCCCCATGCAGAGCAACAGACTTTGCACGGACTGCACATAGCCTTTGCGCAGCAGACCATCGTCGTCCTGAATGGTGGAAAATGCGGGAAACGAAACGCGGTTAATCGTCGTAGCTAGCCGGGTGAGCGGCGTGAGCGTAAGCCGTTCGGCAATGGCATAATAACCGAGTGCCGCACCCCCAAGTAGAGGAAATATAAAGAAGTGGGCAATCTTGGTATTGAAGTAAGCCACCGCACGCGACCCCGTAAAATTGAGCGCAAAGCGCAGCAGCTGGCGCAGCGCCTCTGACTGCCAGCGCCGACCCGGCAGCCAGCGCGTAGAGTACCACAGGCTGCACAACAGACCAACTTCTCTAAACACGGACGCAACTACGGGCACAAAAACGCCCCATTCAGGGTGCGTCCACAGCAGCATCATGACCGCTAAGGCAAAGCTAAAAGAGGACACAACCTCGGAAATAGCCACCGCGGAAAAGTTGAGCTCGCGCTGCAGCCGGGCGCGAAAAACAGCCGACACCGACGCAAAGGGCACCAGCCAGCTCAGAATCCGCACCACGCGCACAAAGAGCTCGGGCTCCTCCCCACCCAACGCGCCAGCCAGCGCCGGCGCCCCCACGGAAACCAGCACCGTCAGCCATATGCCCCAAGCGGCATTGGTCCAAAAGGCCGTATCAAAATGTGCTTCATCGGTTTCGCGCAGCTGGACGAGCGCCGCACCCAACCCCAAATCGCCGACGATGGCCAACAGCATGACCAAGGACAAACCCCACTCAAAGCTGCCCAGCTTCTCGATATCGAGCAGCGCGTAGAGAACGACAATCGTGCCCAGTTGAACAAACGAGGCACTGCCGTTCCACAAAAAACCGCGCACTGCGCGCGTGGCCAGAGACGGGGGGGTCAATCAGCGATGCGCTCTAGGTGGGCGCGCAGGCATTCAAGATTGTCTAGGCTATTGCTCTCCAGGCCGTCCAGCCCCTCGCGCAGGGGCAGCCCTTCGGGCCGCCGTTTGACGTGCGTCTCAATAGCCAGAAAACCGACATAGCCATCGGCCATAAGCGCGGCCAGCTGGCCGGCCCAGTCGATGATTCCATCTGCCATAAGCGACCAGGCGTTGGCCTGAGGACTAAAATTTTTCACGTGCACGTGCTCGACCAAATCGCGCAGCTGTGCATATTCACCAGGAAACGCATCGCGCGATCCAGCGCGCGCCGAATTGCCCGGATCCCACAGCAGTGCAAAGTTGGGCTGATCGACGCGCCGCACGATATTGGCCGCCTCCAGTCCGGTATCGCCCCAGCAGACCGCTTCGTTTTCCAGCACTAAGCGGCAGCCGTGCTGGGCGGCCACGCCCGCCATCTCCGCCAACAAATCGATTACCTGTGCCGGTACGGCTCCTTCGTCGCGCAGAAAACCAAAGACCGATACGACCTCTGTTCCCCAGCGCCGTGCCCACTCGCACGAGCGAGGCAACAGCTCGTCAATACCCTCGCGCACCTGCGGGTCGTCGAGCGCGCATTTAAACAGCCCCGGTGAGACGCTCGATACATAGCGACCGGCGTCGACCACCCACTGGCCAAACTCGGCCAACTCTGCATCGGCTACGCGTGGAAAGCGACCACCGGGCAGGTTGCGCACCTCGACGGCTTCAATATCCCATTCGACGGCCAACTCCAAGGCACGACGGGGATCTGCACTCACTTCGTCGGTAAAGATCGATAGCTGCATATCACCTCTCGTATGTAATCTGTGCGCTCGACGTGCGCCCCTCTTTTGCGAATACATTGACCGCACGCACGGCCAGGCAATTGGGTCCCTCTGCCAGCGGCCAGTCCATCTCGACTTCGCGCACTTCCTGCCACGGATCGTCGTCGATCTGCACTTCGAAATGGGAGAAATTGGGCATCGTGTGTTCAAATAATACGCGCAGCGCGCCGTCTCTATCAGCTGCCTGCAGGTAGATCCGCGTCTGGTTGACCGACCAGTAAAAGTCAGCCGGGCGCGTCGTCTGCAGCGAGTATTCCGGGTAGGTAGGATCGATGTGATCCGACCACCACAAATAGCCGTTGTAGTGATACTGACGATTGCCGTGGCGCAGTTCAGCCGGCTCGGCGTGCGTCAAATGGTTGTTGCGCAGCGGAATGCCAAAGCGGCAGAAGGTCTCGACGTAGCGATCCATCGGTTCGACCACATTCTGCGGCAGCTTGTTGGACATAATCTCGTCGCGCCGGCCGGACAACAGCGCATCGTGCAGTTCCAGTGCATTGATCGGCACGCCGTCCATCTCGTAGGTCGCATCGTATTCGCGACAGGGACCGGCGTCTTGCAAAATCCACTTCTGCAGCGTTTCACACCACACTTCAGCCAGACAGTGATGGTCGACAATCAGCACGCGCGCCACCCAGCCCAACGCGCTGGCACAGCCGGCAAAAGTCGCGCCGTAATGGGTGCACATACCAAAGCCCCAGTCGCCCTTAGTGGTCTCGAGAATTTCCAGCGGATCCCACGGTGGGCAGTAGGGATATTTTTGTGACTGCCAGCCCAACCACTGGCTGTGCACCCAATCGCGCAGCAGCGCCAGCTGCTCCAGCTCAGTAGATCCGCCGGCAATTACATCGTCCAGGCGATGCTGTTTGCGCAGACGGTCGAGTCGAGCATGCGGCGCCAAATACGCAAAGGGATAGGAACTATACGCTAGGTCGGGATTGTCCAATTCGACCAGCGTAACGCCGCTCAAACTCTTGGCATCTTCTTTGACATCGACCGCGAGCTGTATGGACTTCAGCACCGGCGTAGCGTCGGCTGAGTCCGTGCGCAGCACGGCGCGAAACTGCACAAAGCGACCCGGCCAATCCAAGCGCGTCGTCGGCGACCACGCCGTCCAAGCGCGCGGATCAAAGCCCGGGGTCGAGCCCGAGCGCATTTCAAATTCGATGATCGTACCCAACGGCGTATCGACCTGGGCTTTAAGCTCGATTCTGCGCAGCCCCATCTGCGGAGCGACGCAGCCCGCTCCATCGGGATCGGCTACGTCGATGACCGGCGAAGTGAGCGTGCCGGCGGGTGGATGCCCCTTGACGCGAAGTCGCACCATGTACTCACCGCGCACGTCGCGCTGAGGACCCAGCGCACTATCGTGCCAGCTCTTGCCGCCGTCAAAGCTGCGGCCGCTGTGGCTGACGCGCACGTCGGCATGCCCCCCCTGATGCGGATCGATATGCAGGACGCCGTGATGTGAAAAAACAAATTCGTTGTCGCCGTCGCGCAGATAGCGAGCGTGGATCCGCTTTCGATCCCAGCCTCCGGTCAGCATTTTTTCTCGATCCTGCCGGTGCGTCAGCGCATGCCCGTTGACCAATACCTGCATGGCCGTTTCGCGCGTGCCGTCGTAGGCGTTGACGTAGAACAGCAGCTCAGCGCCTTTGACGCTGCCCGAATAGAGATGAAAATCGATGCGCGACCACTCGGCGGCGCTGAGCGTTTCGTCCAAGCCGCCCTCGACGCCGCTCTCGTGCGCAATGAGGTAGGTCGGCGCCAGACGAGCGCTACGCCGCGTCTGCGCGTCGACAAAGCGATCGCGCGACCAGGTGCGAAAATCCGTAAATGCTAGCGTCTTCATAATGGCTCTCCGGATGGTATAGGCTGCCCAATATATCTACCGCACCGCGGCGCGTTTGCCGCACATGCGCTACGCCGCCGGGCGCGCTCAGTCCCACGCAGCGACGACGTGCTCGCGCGCGGCCACCAGCGCCCCATGTGGTTCGGCCCAATCGACTCTTTCCAGCTCAACGACTAGATCTCCCGCATAGCCGGCCCCTTTCAACAGCGCGAACAAATCGGCAAACGGCAGTTCGCCCTCGCCGAAAGGCACCGGGCGATCCCCCTGCTGGTCGCGCAGATGCACCCGACCAATGCGATCGGCAAAAGCCTCGGCAAAAGCCAATACGTCTTCCCCGACCGACAGCAGATGTCCCGTGTCGAGCAGCACGCGCGCGCGCGCATCCAGTTCCGGCATGATCGACTGGAAATCATCCAACCCCTGCAGGCGGTTGCCGCGCTGATTGCCCAAGTTGAGTTCGACATTCGGCATGCGCTCCAATAGTGCGTTAATGCCTTCAATCAGATCGGCCTGTGCCTCATCCGTGCGCGCACCGCCCTTGAGGTTGAAAGCCCTCAGTCCCAGCGCTCGGCCCAGGTGTATGTCCCATTCGAGTTGGCGCAGATTGTAGGGCAAATTGCGCTCGTCAGAGTCTGCCTTGCGCCCCGTTAGGTTGCGGATGTTCAAACCCGTCAGCGTAAAACCAGCCGCCGCGATCCGCTCGCGCACCATAGGGACCGAGGTATTCTCGTGCATCGGACTGCTCTCGGTGGCATCGCGGAATAGCTCAATGCAGCTAAAGCCGCTGGCCGCGGCCAGTTCGAGGGCCGCGGGCAATTCCAACTGAGGACATACGGTCGGGCTAAATACGACGTTCATCACTCGATTCCCTCCCAGTGCGCCCACATATCATCTGGCGTTTCAAAGCGAATATCATTGCTGTCCTTGCGCGAAAACCGACCGATCAGCGCCATGCGGATATTCCGATTGACGTTTTTGCTGCCCGTGTGCACCATCTGCCCGTGCCAGAAACACACGTCGCCCGGTGCACCTTCGAACTCGAGCGCCTGAGGCATCTCTTCATCGCTCCAAATCCGATGGGAGGAACCGCCTTGAACGGAGAGTAACGAGTGCGTCTTAAAATACTCGTGGGCCATGCGGTGCGTCCCAGGAAAGACCGTAAAACAGCCGCCACGATGCTCAATGTGCTCGACGTAGATCGTTACGTTGATCGTCATATAGCCCACCGTGCCTTCGGGAACGCCGTTGGTCGGCGTGTAGTAACCGTCGAGGTGACCGTGCGTTGACGCGCTCCACTCGTCGTCACCGGCGGGAAAGACCAGATGCGGACCGGCACCGCCAGAATTGAGCTGCCCCTGGCCAACCATTTCTTCCATCATCGCAAATACCGGCGACTCCTGCACGGTAGCACGAATGGCCGGATGGCTACCCGGACAGGGCACGCGCGGACCGGCCTGCACCCACGTTTCAGGTCGATCGCGATCGGCTTCGATACCTTCCCACAGCGCATCGCGGGCCGCTTGAACCTGCGCATCGCTCAGCACGCCGCGCTTGATGAGATAGCCGTTCTCCTTAAAGAAAGCCTTGTCTTCCAACGTCAGATGGGACATACTCGCAATGACCTCCTGCAGTGCGTTATTGCGCCTTAATAGACTGCTACAGTGGGCAGAAATATAGGCGGGGACGCCGCTGCCGTCTACCAGCCCAAGCAGCGCGGCGCGCAGCGGAACGCCGCTAGCGGCGCCACTCTATCATTATTGCGTATATTGGAGCAGAGAAAGCGAGGGCGAGGTGCCTGAACAACGACCCAAAAAGAAACGGACGCTGCCGACCATTGGCTGGCGCGAATGGATTGCCCTACCGGCCTTCGGCGTCGACGCAATAAAAGTCAAGGTAGATACGGGCGCGCGATCCTCGGCCCTACACGCATTCAATCTGCACCTATTCGAACAGGATGGGGCACGCTGGGCACGCTTTGTCGTTCAGCCGCTGCAGGACAGCGCCGGTAGCGCGGTCGAAATCACCGCGCCCCTCATCGGCGAACGCACCGTACGCTCATCCAACGGACGCCCGGAAAAACGGCCCGTTATCAGCACGGACGTGGAGCTTATGGGCCAGCGTTGGCCCATTGAAATTACGCTGACTAATCGCGACGCCATGGGCTTCCGCATGCTGTTGGGCCGACAGGCCGTCAGGCGCAAGTTTCTCGTCCACGCAGGGCGCTCTTTTCTCGGCAGTATTCCCAACGACCAACCGGCCGCACCGCGTGCAGCGGTCGGATCGAATCCGCAGTAGCTTCTCCCCTTAGGGCTGCCAAAAGCTCCAGCCATCGCGCTTGTACCAGCGCGTCGTGCACCCCGTGCAATCGCAGAGCGGACGCATAGCCAACCGCGGCTGAGCGCGCGTATTAAACGGCGCGCCGTGCGCCCACAGATGCTGAAAAAAGAGGACGTCGCCGCGTTTGGGCAGCAATTCGACGGCCGGTCCAAGGTCGAGTTGGTCCATCGCCCTGTTCAAATCGAATAAATAGGTGTATCGCTCCCTGTCCGACTCGGCCAGGGCACGCACCGCCCGGTGCGAACCAGGCCAACCAAGCGTGCCGCCACCGCGCGGTTCGACATCGCTCAAATAGGCGATAAAAGCAATCTGATAGGGACCGGGAAACGTGCGGTGGCGATTGTCTTTGGGAATGCCGTCAATATGTGGATTGGGCGGCGCCCACGCGCGCGGCTGTGCCAGCAGATTTTGCGTTTGTACGCCTGTTGGCCGATGCATGGGCCCAGCGTCGGCCAACAGACGCGTCATCTCCATAAATGCGTCGCCAAAACAGTTCAACAACGCGTGCTCACGCAGCGCATAGTGTTCTACCAAGCCGCGTTCAGCGTTGTGTAAGTGGGGCTCGGCTAGGGCCTCCACGTCGCCGTCCATACCGGGCAACTGCTCCACAAAGCGAGCGGCAGCGGCGCTTGTTTCGTCGTCCATAAGGCCCGCCAGCAGCACGAAGCCCTCTTCCTCGTACTGCTGGCGCAGCACGGCACTAGGCAGATCGGCTGACGTGGCGTAGCGCGGCGTGATATCGTTCGACATGGCGTCTCTCCTCCCGCTGGTCCGGTGGGTTCCATGTGCCTAATTGTTTGCGAGTACCTACATTAATAGACGTCGCTTATCCCAACCATTCTAACCAACGCAGTGGACTCAGCGCAACGAATCTACCCCACCATGAAAACGAGTATCGCACACCGCGCCCACTGGATTATCTGCTGGTTCCTGTTCTGCGCGCTGATGGCCGGCTGCAGCGGACGCAACAGCGTCTCGCAGGACGGCGACAGCGGCGGCTGCGAAACGCGCATACTCAACGGCAGCTACACCATACGTTCCGTCCGCGACATAGATGCCCTAGAGCGGGCCGGAGGATGTAGCTATACCATTGCCGGCAATCTGATTATCACCGAAGTGCTGGTAAAGTCGCTCGATGGCTTGGCCGACCTGAGCGCCGTGAACGGCGACATCATCATCTACAACAACGAAGAGCTGCAGCGCTTTGAAGGGCTAGCCGACCTGACGACGGTGGGCGGTAACGTCTACATCTACGACAACGAAGAACTCGTTTCAATCGAAGGACTGTTTATCCAAACTGTCAGCGGCAACGTGCAAATCCACCACAACGAAAAGCTGCTAGACATTGCCGCACTAGCCAAGCTAGTGAGCACGGGCGGCGACGTGCACATTCACAACAACAATCGGCTAGCCAATATCGAAGATTTGTTCAACCTGGAGCGCGTCGAAGGAAACCTGCGCATCGAGTTCAACCCAGCTATCGAACAGGTGGAAGACCTGTCTAAACTAGCGTCGGTCGGCGGCGACCTAGTGATCGAGAACAACTTTGCGCTGGAAGTCGTAGAAGATATATCGGGCCTGCAGTCGGTCGGCGGCCATCTGCGCATCGGCAACAACGCCACCCTAGATCGCCTGGAAAACATGGCGGGATTGACCGCGATCGGCGGGGACTTGAGCATCTATAGCAACGAGCGACTCACCGGCATCAGCGGCCTGAGCGGTCTGCAGTCGGTTGGCGGTCACCTGAACATATACGACAACGAAAAGCTCACCAACTTGCGCGGACTAGAAGCGCTAAGCGAAGTCGGCAGCGATCTAAATATCTACGACAACAACCGCCTGCAACATTTGGCTGGCCTCGCCGGTCTGACGCGCATCGGCGGCCATTTCTTTGTCATCGACAATCCCAGCCTGCCGCAGCAAGAAGCCGAGGACCTAGCCGCGCGCATCGCCGCGCGCGAGGTGTCTATCCTCAACAACGGCAACTAATTCTACAGATCAGGGCGACTCGGCTACGTTCGACTCGATACCGAGTAGCTCAATTTCAAAGACGAGCACCGCACAGCCGGGAATATCAAACTTTTTACCCTTTTTGCCGTAGGCCAACGCGGGCGGAATCGTCAGCTTGGCTTTGCCCCCGTTTTTCATCATCTGCAGTCCTTCAACCCAACCGGGAATCGCTTTTTCCAAAGAAATCTTGCGCGGACTGCGGTAGGTAGCCGTATAGTCGAATACCGTGCTGTCGGTAAGCATACCCGTGTAGCGCACGAACACCTTGTCCGTCGGACCCGGGCTAGGGCCCAGTCCCGCCTTGATTTCTTCAAATACC
This sequence comes from Gemmatimonadota bacterium, assembly GCA_038119905.1. Taxonomy (GTDB): domain Bacteria; phylum Latescibacterota; class UBA2968; order UBA8231; family UBA8231. The sequence continues at coordinate 25,201 of JAYOKQ010000035.1, forward strand.
AAACCCGACGGCGTGCGCACCGCACCCGGTTCGGCAGCGGCCGCATCTAAAAAAGCCGCGTCCACCTGTTCTGCACAGGGATCGCCGCACCCGATCAACGCGGTGGCCAGAGGAATCAGCGTAGAAGCTATAATTGGATGCATCGCATTTCTCCCGAGCGTAGCTTGTAACCGTGTGTGTTCTAAGGGATCATCCGGCGCAGGATTTCAATAACGGCGGCGTTGTCCCAATCGCCCAACCCTTCGTCTACCCCGCGCGCCAGAATCTCTGCATGCACCTGGCTCAGCGGCAGCGGAGCCCCACATCGATCGGCCAGCGCCCGTATCAGCTGTACGTCTTTGGCGTGCTGAGCCAAGCGAGCCTGCGGCGCGAATTCGCCGTCCATCATCTTCTGCCCTTTGTGATCCATAACGCGGGAATAGGCGGCTCCGTCCTTGAGCACTTCAAGCAGCGCGCCAAGATCGATACCTGCGCGCTGACCAAGTAGCAACCCCTCGGCCAATACCAGCCGATTGAGTCCGAGCACCAAATTGACGACGAGCTTAGCCTCGGCTCCCTTACCGTTGGGACCCATGTGAAACGAGCTGCGGGCAAACGCATCAAATAGCGTTTCGCACGCCGCAATATCGGCCGCATCGCCACCCGCCATCACCAGCGCTTGCCCTTCGCGCACCTGCTGACTGGAACCGAGAATCGTCGCATCAATAAAGCGCACGCCGGCCGCACCAAGTCGTCGAGCCAGATCTACCGTGGCAAGCGGATCGGCCGTCGTCGTATCAATCAGCACATCGTCGGGCTGCAGGGCACCCAGCATGCCGTCCGCACCGGCAACCACCTGATCGACCACGTCCGAGTTGGGCAGGGAAAGAACCACGCGCCGCGCGCGCACGGCCACCTCGGCTGGACAAGAACACGCCACCAAGCCCCTCTCCTCAGCGCGGGCAAGCACCGAGCCGTCAATATCAAATCCGCACAGGGACCAGCCAGCATGGACAAAACGCTCGCAGAGCGCCGATCCAACCAGCCCCAATCCAATGAGTCCTAGCATGTACCGCTCCCTTTACCCGCTATACTACATAGCGCTGCACAGACGAGCAACGTAGCGCCTGCTCGTTCGACGACGTAGCTTTACAGGCATGGACCTGTATAGAGCACTCGCCCGACCGCTGCTTTTTTCTTTCGATGCCGAATGGATACACAACCGCACGCTCGATGCCAGCGCTGCGCTCGGCGCGACCGCGGTAGGCCGCAAGCTACTGCGCAACCTATTTGCCTACGACGACCCGCGCCTACATACGCACGTAGCCGGTCTATCTTTTGCTAATCCCCTAGGGCTAGCCGCCGGTTTCGACAAAAACGGGCGGGCCATTCGCGCGCTCGACGCGCTGGGCTTCGGCTCCGTTGAGGTGGGCTCCGTTTCGGCACACTCGTCGCAGGGCAACGCCAAACCGCGCCTGTTCCGCCTACCCGATGACGAGGCCATCGTCGTCAATTACGGCGTTCCCAACGAAGGAGCACAGGCGGTGGCGCACCGCGTGCGCGGTCGCAGCCTGAGTGGACGCCTCGGCATCAATTTGGTCGAAACAAACACGGGCTGTGCGCTAGCGGACGACGCCGTCGTCGCCGAATTCGTCGAGGCCGTGCGCCCTTTTTGCGGTATAGCCGACTATATCGCCCTCAACTTAAACTGTCCCAATACTACGGGAGGTCGCAGTCCGTTTGACGACGCGAGCCTGCTGCGCACGCTCATGCTCGAATACGCGCGCATCGAGGCACTGCCACCCGTCTTTCTCAAGTTTACCGCACACGCCGACGGGCAGCGCATGGACGCGATGCTCAGAGCGATAGAGGGCTGTGATTTTGTGCGGGGGTTTATATTCAACCTGCCATCGGGCACCGACTATCGGCTCCACTCACCTTCGGCGACGTTGGCCCAGATGCCGGGCACGCTGTGCGGGCCGCCCACGCAAGAGCGGATGGACGAGGCGCTGCGCTTCTGGTATCGCCATATAGACCGCCAGCGCCACGCAATCGTCGGCTCGGGTGGGATCCGCACCGCCGCAGACGCCTACCGAAAAATACGCCTCGGCGCATCGCTGCTACAGGTCTATACAGCGCTCGTCTATAGCGGCCCGTCCCTAGTCGAACAGATCAACCGCGGCCTAGTCGAACACCTAGAGCGCGACGGTTTAGAACGCATTGACCAGGCCGTCGGCTTGGACAACGGTCGCTGAGCACCTCGCACAAAAAACGCCGCACCGAAACGACGTCCGGTGCGACGCTAAAGTACTTTTACTGCTCTACTGCTGTTTTACAAACGTGATCCACAGCGGGCTCTCACCCACCTCGTGCTGTTCTAACGGCTCGAGCGCTCCGCTATCGGTATCAATTGTGTACGACTGCAACCGCCCAGATCCCTGCCCCACGGAATAGAGAAAACGACCGCTCGGATCAATCGCAAAAAAGCGCGGCGTCTCCTCGGTCGGATAGTGGCCTTTCGCCTCCAACGTCCCGTCTTGGCCAATAGCAAAGAGGGCTAGCGAATCGTGTCCGCGATTGGAGCCGTAGAGAAACTTGCCGTCGGGCGTAATATCAATTTCCGCCGTGGTATTGCCCTCTACAGGCCGGCCACCCGGCAGCGTTGAAATAACCTGAAACGATTCAAGCGTGCCGTTTTCCGCATCAAAGCGATGCGCCGATACCGTGCTGCCGTTTTCGTTGATCGAATAGAGCAAATCTCTGTGCGGATGAAAAGCAAAGTGACGCGGTCCTTCGGGCGTAGCCGGCTCAATCTTCGGCGGATCGTTGGGTGCGAGCTGGCCGGTGGCCTCATCAAAGCGAAACTGGTAAATCGCATTGGCCGGATTGGTGTGCGGCACAAAGGCAAAGCGGTTGGCGCGGTCGGTCTGGATGCTGTGCGCGTGGCCGTCGGTTTCGAGGGTCTGCAGCGGTTCGGGAGACAGCGTCTGGTCGTCGTTGATACCGTGCACGCAGACACGGCCGCCGCCGTAGTAGGAAGAGAGCAGGAAGCGACCCGTCTTGTCGACGTAGAGGTAGGGCGGCCCCTCCTCCTGCTCGCTGGTGCCGACCTGCGTCAGCTGACCAGAGCCGGCATCGATGCGATAACTGGCCAAGTATTTAGCGGCGCGCAGCGCGACGAACAGATGCGATTGATCCGGACTCACCGCTACCGCGCCGGGCGCGGCCGGCAGAGCGATATCCGGCTGTTTATCAAGTTGACCGCTGCTCTCATCCATGATGAAGTAAGAAAAGAACGCGCTCGCAGCGTTGGAAATATAGACGTGGTAAGCCATGTGTAGCTCCTCTGCTCTGTGCGTGGGATTGTCAGCTCCGTGAATATGTGCTTTTTTGCCTAGCATCGAAAGGTCGGCGTCTTGTTGTCACTCTACTTTCGTGAAAAAGCGCGTCCGAGGTATGCACGAAAAAGAAATGCAGGCGCATAACAAGAATCGCTCGCGGCGACATAGGAGCGAGCTAATGAGAGGAATCCAGCGATGACCGACGACATACAGGTCCTGCTGCAGCGCATCGAACGTCCCCAGTTGACCATCCGCTCTATCCGCGTAACGCCGATCACCTATCGTCCCGCCGACGGTTCGCCCATTCACGAATGCGGACCCGTCATATTAAATAAGCGCGACGAAGCCATCGTCGAAATCTGGACGGAAGAGGGCCTAAAGGGCATCGGTCCGGGTGCCGTCGGCGACGCGCAGCACAGCTACGACCATCTGGTCGGCCGGAATCCCTTTGATCTATTGGGAACGGACGTAATCCCGGGTATCGACGTAGCCTGCTGGGATCTGGTCGGCCGCGCGCTGGGCCAGCCGGTCTACCGGCTGCTGGCCCTCGACGTCGAGCCCAATCCGCGCGTACACGTCTACGCCAGCGGTGGCGTTATGTGGACGTATTACGACCGCGGCGACGGCAGCACCTGGGGCACCGAGGCGCTGATTGAAGAGGCGCTGCGCTATCAGGAGCTGGGATTTGACACTTTTAAATGGCGGCCGGGCACGGATTGGGAAGAGGCGGGAATCAATCCGCATAAACTGGGCGAGATCTGCCAAGCGCTGCGCACAGCCGTCGGTGCATCATTCAAGCTAGGCCTAGAGAAAAAGGGTTACGATTCGTGGACCTTTGCCGAGTGCTTAGAGATTGCCCCGATCATCGACGAATTGGGTTTCTACTTTTTCGAACAGCCCATGGGCGACGAGGGCCCCTCTCAGTTTGCCGACTATCGCACGCTAAAAGAGCGCATGCCCAACGTCATGCTGTGGGGCGGCGAGCGCTTTCGCAGCTACGAAGAAGCTGAGCCGTGGCTGCGCGAAAACATATACGACGCCGTGCAATCCGACTGCCTGCACATGGGCCTGACGCAGAACTGGCGGGTGGCCCAGCGCGCGCGCGCAGCTGGCGTAAAAATGGTGCCGCACAACTGGAGCACCAGCCTCGGCACCATGTGCAACACGCACCTAGTGGCCGGAACCGGTGGCCATATGTGTGAGTTCTTCATGTATCCATCCGACTTTCGCTACGGCCTCTTCCAAGAGCCCTACCGACCGCACGAGGCGCATATCGACCTGAGCGATGCACCCGGCTTTGGCATGGAGCTAGTCGACGACTTTGCCGAGCAGTTTCCCTACGTGCCGGGACCCAACACGCTGGCTAACCCGCGCTTTCCGCACGCGTGGGAGCGCGCACAGGAACGGGAACGAGCCGTGGTCGCGCGCTACGCCTAGTGGAAACGCTGCACGCCGCACAGGGATCGTTTGACCTGACGCGCTATCCCCTGCGACAGCGCGATGCACTGCGCGCCTGGGATGCAGCCGACGAGTATCTACTCAACTATCTAAACGAGCAGAACGAGCACGGCGACGACGTCCGCACACTCATTCTCAACGACGCCTGGGGCGCACTGAGCACGGCCTTGGCAGGCCGCGCACCCCAGATGCTGTCCGACTCGCTGCTTGCGCACAGGGCCACGCGAGAGAACCTCGCGCGCAACGGACTGAGCAGCGATAGTATACGCCTACTCACCCCACAGGAGCTCCCCACTCACCCCATCGACCTGCTGCTATTTAAAGTTCCCAAGAGCAAAGCGCTCTTGGAAGACCAGCTGCACCGCCTGCGCCCCCTTCTACACCCCGGAACAGCCGTCATTGGAGCCGGCATGGTGCGCGACATTCATACGTCCACGTTGGAACTCTGCCAGCGACTCATCGGACCAACGCATACTTCGCTCGCCCAAAAAAAAGCGCGACTCATTTTCGCCGCGCTTGACGCTCATCTGGACCCGGGGCCGTCTCCCTACCCGACGCGCTATGTACTCGAGGGAACGGACTGGACCCTAGAAAATGCCGCTAACGCGTTTTCACGCCAGCGCTTGGACAACGGCACGCGACTCCTGCTAGGACATATTCCCAGCGATCCAAGCCGTCGCCATATCGCCGATCTGGGCTGCGGCAACGGCATACTTGGCCTAGTAGCAGCCGAGCGCAATCCCCAATCAGAAGTCATTTTTATCGATGAATCGTTCACAGCCGTCGAGTCGGCCCGCGGCAACTTTACGCGAATATTCGGATCGCGCCCGGCGCGCTTTGTCGCCGGCGACGGCCTATCAGAATCGGCGCCAGACAGTTTGGATCTCGTGCTGTGCAACCCGCCTTTTCACCGGCAAAAAGCCATAGATGAAACCGTGCCCTGGCGCCTGTTCGGCCAAGCCCACGCGGCGCTGCGCCGCGGCGGTCAGCTGCTGATCGTCGGCAACAGCGGCCTGAGACATCACGTGCGCATCCGACGGCTCTTTGGCACCTGTCAGACCGTCGACAGCAACGGGCCGTTTACCGTGCTGTCTGCGACCAAGCGCTAATACACCCGTATCACCTGCCCGCGCTCGGCTTCTACCCGTGCGCGCACCGTCTCCGGCGTCTGCGGATTTTCCGGCCAGTCGCTCCCTTCGACGTGCGACAGGCGCAGCAGTAACCTAGCCAGCTGACCGGCGTATTCTTTTAGCTCGCGCACGTTGATCTTATCGCGCGTATCGGCCGCCTCGTGGTGATAATTCGCATCGGCGTGACGCCCGTGAAAGCGCCAGCGCCACAGGTGCGCCGCATCGACCCCTAAGCGCAAAAAGGGATAGTGGTCTGACGTCGCGTCGAGCTGTGACATGGCGTGGCACTGCAGACCGTCACCCAGCGCATCGAGCTGCTGCTGCACCAGCGAGCGTAGGTGATCAAAGGCCAACACAATACCCTTCATATGCCCCGTCGACAGCTCGTCTAAGTTGATAACCAACCGCGTTTTCTCACCCGAACTGCAGTGGCGACGAGCATATTCGGCCGCACCGGCTAAGCGCTGCTCTTCTGCGCTCAACGTCGCAAAGCGCAGCGTGCACCCTGGCGCTACACCCATCTCGCGCCGGAGCGCGGCCAGCGCACGCGCCGTCTCAATTACCGCCAGCGTACCGGAAGCATTGTCGTTGCCGCCGGCTGTGCCCAGCACCGTGTCGTGATGTCCTACGAGCACAATCTGCTCTTCGGGCCAGCGCACACCGGACAGGTGTGCAACAACGTTTTGCGTAGGCGCCTCAAAGAAGCGGCTGTCGACGTGCAGATGCAGCTGCTTACCGGCGTGCTTTCGCAGCAGCGCGCCGTCCTCGCGCGAGGTCGTCACGCAGGGCACCGGAGCCTCGGCCGATTCCGGAGCGCGCCAGTCGCCGGCGTTGTGATACTCGACGCGACGACCGTCCTTCGGATCGACGCAGACGACGGCGGCTACGCCAACCTCTGCCAGCGACTGCAGGCGCAGGTAGAGCGGCACCGGCGTCGTAAACGGTTCATACGCAATGTTCATAACGGCTATAGCACCCGTCAGCTCGGCGCCAGCCGCCGCTAGGTCGCGGACCGTGCCAAAGTGCACGTCGACGATGGGCGCCGCTAGCTGGCAGGGAGGACAGCGGTTAAAAGGGCGCAAGTCGATTAACCTCGAGTCCAGCCGCGCTTCGGCGCAGGCATACGCCCACGTTGGCAGCGCAAATTCTTCGAGTCCAGCCTCCTCCAAGCCGTCTTCGGCAAACTGCGCGCACAGATACTCGGCCGCACGCCGCTCGCCTTCACTTGCCGCCCAGCGCGGGCCGATTTCCTCGCAGAGTACAGCAGCGCGCTCGGCGATACGCGATCCCGTCCACGCCTGGCCAAACAAAAAGCGATCGATCGCCGTCCAATCGAGTTGCATACCTCTTCTCCCGTTGCGTGTTTCCGACCAATAGACATGTATCGTAGGCCGGAAACAACGGATTTGACGCCGCTTCAGCAACTGCGTAGCGTATCCACTCAACGCTCAGGGAGCGAGCCCTTTTCTCTTCCACCTTGCCGCAGAAAGACACGCTGTGCAGGAGCATCTAGCCCATTTACTTGACCAAAGCGGCCGCGTAGCACTCGTAACGGGCGCGCGTCGCGGCATCGGCCGCAGCATTGCCGAAACCCTGCTCCAAGCCGGCGCCCGCGTCGCGCTCGCATCGCGCGACGCCGAAGGCCTAGAGGAAACCGCCGACGCGCTGGGGGCACAGTACAGCGCTGAACGTGTCTTGGCCCTTCCCTGCGATGTAGCCGACACGGTCCAGGTAGATCGAGCCGTCGCGCAACTGGTCGAAACGTGGGATCGCGTCGACGTGTTGGTCAACAATGCCGGTCTAATCGGCTTTGGACCACTCGAATCCATCGAGCCAAACGACTGGAACAGCGTGATACAGGCCAATCTCACGGGCGCCTATCTGTGCAGCCGCGCCGTCGCGCCACACATGCGCGTTCACGGCAGCGGACACATTGTCAATATCGCATCGGTTAGCGCCCAGACCGGCGGCGTTTCAGGAGGCGTGCACTACTCGGCTTCAAAGGGCGGCATGCTCGCTCTGACCAAAACGTTAGCCCGCGACTTGGCCGGCGACGGCATCACCGTAAACGCCATTTCACCGGGACAAATCGACGCCGATCCCAATCTGCTCACGCCCGAGGCCCGCCAGCGCGTGCTCGAACTCATTCCGCTTGGACGCATCGGTTTGCCCGAAGACATCGCCTACGCCACGCTCTTCCTCTGTTCAAAAATGGCCGGCTATATAACCGGCGCCACTATCGACGTTAACGGTGGCATTCTCAAACGATGAGCAAGCGCTGGTACCTCGCGATAGGAGACAACACGCAATGACAGATGGATCAACGGAGGCGAGCTCTCGCATAGCAGCCGACCTGCACGCCCTCGGTGTGAGAGCGGGTGACGTGCTCCTCGTTCACTCGTCGCTCAAATCGCTAGGCACCGTGCCCGGCGGTCCGGAAACGGTCATCCGCGGACTGCTAACGTGTATCGGCAGCGAAGGCACGCTGCTGCTTCCGGCGCTCAGCTACATGCAGGAGCCACACCATCTGCACGATGCGCGCAACACGCCCTGCTGCGTGGGCGCCATCCCCGAGCACTTCCGCCTGCGCCAGGGCACCTTACGCAGCCTGCACCCGACGCATTCGCTATGCGGCGTTGGCCGACACGTAGAGACACTCTTTGCTCAGCACCACAAAGACCATACGCCCTGCGGCCCCCATTCACCCTTTCGCAATATGATAGACCTCGGCGCCAAAATCGTCCTGCTCGGCTGCGGACTGCGCCCCAACACGACGATGCACGCGATAGAAGAATTCGTCGAACCGCCCTATGTGTTCGGCGGAGAATGCACCTACCACATTACCGACCTGCAGGGACACGCGTTTGACAAAACCTATATTCGCCACGGCTTTGACGGCTGGCGTCAGCGCTACGACCGCGTCGCCGATCTACCCGAAGCCCCCGACATACTGCGCACGGGACGCGTCCTCCAGGCCGAAACACACGTGCTCAGTACGCCCCTGCTCAAACAGGCAGCCATCGCCGCTATGCAAAGAGCGCCGTTTTACTTTGTCGAGCGCGAATCGTCCTAGGGCGACGGCGTCACATCGCACTCCATCTCATTCTTCACGACTGAGGCATACCCCCATGCGCAACGCCTGTCATCAAACCCATTTCAAATCTATCGTCGGCCGAGCAGCACGCGCGCTGGGCGCAGTCCTGTGCTTGGCGTTGGCCTACTCGCATGGACCGGCCTATGCCCAAACGGCCGAGCGACCGCCCATGGTTGCCGCCCAAACTGAACTACTAGAGCTATCCAGCGGACACGGCTTTGTCGAAGGTCCAGCCGTCGACGCAGACGGCACGCTCTTTTTCACCGACCTGGGCAACGGCACAATCAACGCACTGCGCGACGGCGCGCTCAGCGTCTTTCGCAGCGGTCGCGCCGATGCGGCCAACGGACTCTCTTTTGACGGGCAAGGTCGCCTCTACGCATGCGAAGGCGGCAGCGGTCGCGTGACGCGCACCGAAGCAGATGGTCGCCTAACCGTATTAGCCGATCAGTTCGAAGGCACGCGTTTTAATGCGCCTAACGACCTAGCTATAGCCAGCGACGGCAGCGTCTACTTTACCGATCCCTACTTTGGCTCACGCACCGCGCAGCCACAGCCCGTTACCGGCGTCTATCGCATCGCAGCCGACGGCTCGGTCGATTTGGTCATCTCCTACCTAGATCGTCCCAACGGCATTGCCCTAAGTCCAGACGAGTCGACCCTCTACGTAACCAACGACAACCCGGCCGGCATCGGTGAGATTCACGTATTCGACGTAGATAGCGACGGCATGCCGCGCAACGGACGCCTCTTCGCAACGGCCGCGTCCGTCATGGACGGCATGGCAATCGACGCGAGCGGCACCCTATATGCTACCAGCTTTGTGTCTGGTCGCACCAGCAGTGGACGCGGAGTCTGGGTCTTTGCATCCGACGGCCAGCACTTGGGCCTCATTCCCATCCCCGAACAGCCGACCAACTGCACGCTCGCCCACAGCACGCTGTATATAACGGCCAGCACCCGCGTTTTCTCTATTGCGCTGAACCTACCTGCGACCAACACGGCCGTGCAGCGCATTACGTGGGCACAGATTAAAAAAATCGAACGGCCCTAATGTTGGATCCCATCTACTTACAGCGCGGCCTCGACGCACTGTGCCGCGCCCACGCCTTCGACTACTTTGCCGACGGCCACCGCGGCGGCGCTATCGTTTCAGCCTACTTCTTTTGCCGCGAAGAAGCCGTTGAAGCAGACGCATGCGCACAAATGGCTGCGCTCATCGACGCCCACTGGACCTCTACTCCGCTCTGCGCACCTTTTGCCGACGAAGCACCTATCGGCAATGGCACAGAGCGCATCGTCGAGCACGTCGAGCGCAGCCTAGACCACCTGCGCCAGGCCGGACACAACGTCATCCTGCCCTCGCTAGCGCTCAAGGCCTTTGCCCAGCGACCCGACCTACTAACTGAGTCACGCGTGAGTGGATTGTGTAAGATGATCAACGCGTTTACGCGCATGGATGACGTCCCCCTACACCCCGCTTCCGATCTCCCTTCCTTTGCCAACGCCGCCGAGGCCAGCGCCTATACGCTAGGCGAACTGCTGGCGTGCATGCGAGCCTTTGACGGACGCGGGCAGGGCTGGTCTGGACATCTGCTAACCTACTCGCGCGCGCTGCTCGACCTGCGCGCACTTGGCCATGACGCACTGGCCGCGCGCGCTGAACACGGCTTTGCCCTCTATATCGATCGCATCCGCATGGGACCATTGGATACCGACCTATCGCGCCCTGAGCATACGCGGCGTCCCGCACAGCCGCATCAAGCAGACTACTGGCACCAGCGCAGCCAGCACGGCGTATCCATCGGCCACTTGTTCAAATACCCCTATGGCTTTTACGGACTGATGCGCCACGTGCCGGACGGCCCGCTCAGCCAGGCATGCTGGGGCGAAGCCTACCGCATTTTCTAAATTGGCCTTCCTAAGGAGCATACTTCGTGAACTTCAATGAGCACGCTGCGATTGCACGCGATGCGTTTGACCAAGCGCTACCGTCCCCCTGGCCTGAAGACCTGTCCGAGACGGTACGCCAGCGCGTGCGGGACTGCGGACGCACGCTCGTCGTTCTCGATGACGATCCAACCGGCGGCCAGGCCGTGCACGGTCTGCGCGAACTACTGCACTGGGACGAGGCTCTATTAGAGGCCCTAATCACCGAAGATCCGGGCACTTTCTTCGCACTGACCAACACCCGCTCGCTCGGTGCGACCGAAGCGCGCAACGCTATCCATCAGCTTGCTACCCAACTAGCCGCGATCGCCCGGCGCACCAACCGACCGCTCGACCTCCTTGTGCGCGGTGACTCGACCCTGCGCGGCCATTACCCACACGAGCTCGACGCCGTGCGCGACGCCTTTGAAAGGCGCATGGGCTTTCGCTACGACGGCGTCATTCTATGCCCTTTTTTTGCTGAAGGTGGCCGTCTGACGGCCGGCGATATACACTGGGTAGCCGAAGGCGATAGCGTGCGCCCGGTCGCTAAAACAGAATTTGCTCGCGACGCAGCGTTCGGTTATGAGCGTTCGCATTTAGCTCATTGGGTCGAAGAAAAAACAGCGGGCACCGTGCGCGCCGGCGACGTGCTGTCGATCTCACTCGAATGCATTCGCCAGCAAGGGCCCGAGGGCGTATGCGATCAGCTCTTGCAAATGGCACCCGGTCGAGTGGCCATTATCAACGCCGTCAGCTACCGCGATATTGAAGTGGCCACGCTGGGATTACTCGACGCCCAAGAGCGCGGCAAGCGCTTTCTCTTTCGCACCTCGGCCTCTTTCG
>JAYOKQ010000036.1:0-5215 GCA_038119905.1 Gemmatimonadota bacterium
ACGGCCGCTACGCGCTGTCGCTCGTCCTGCGACAGGACGGCCTGGAGCAGCGGTTGGAGCGGCGCGTCGTACTGGTGCCTCCCACCAACGCCTCTATAGTTCAAGACGAACTAGCAGGGGGGTGGTCTCAGGGCCTATTACTCAATGCAGAGGTCTATTGGCAGGGCGAAACGGTGGAGGACGGGGACCGGGCGTTGGCCGTTGACGCCAACGCCTTCACGCTCGAATTCACGCCGCAGTTGCCCGTCGATCTTGCCGGCTATCGCGCGCTGCGTTTTGCCTTCCATCCCGGGGAGGTCACGGCAGGGTGGCGGCCGGCTTTCTCGGTCCAACTCAATCGGGACGTGCGCAAAATCGAACCGCTGTTGGGCGATGCGGTGTTGGTGGGAGAGGGACTCGATTTGGCCTCTCCTACGTGGCAGACGGTGGAGATTCCCCTGTGGGCGTTTAATCCTCTGGAAGATCCCCTCGAATCGATCACGCTGTTTGGCAATGTCCGCGGCGTGTTTTTTCTCGACTCAATTGAGTTGGTTAGCGCCCGTTTTCCACCGCCGCACGTGCGCGGTGTCTGGGTTGGGGCGCCGCCGGATACGCTGATGAGCGGTGGGGTTTTTCAATGGGATCAAGAGATCCACGTCACGACCACCGAGATGGATGGGTCTGCGCTGGCTGTCTCAGCCGATTTACGCGCGTTAGGCGGAGAGGCTGAACATCCCCTCGATGCGTTGGGTGACGGGCGCTACCGGCTGCGCGCCGAACTGCCCCTTGGAATAGAGCACGGCCGACGTGAAATTACCGTTCACATCCGCCAAGAGACCGCAGCGGGGTCCTTAGAGGCGGTGCTCGACCATGCCATCGTTCTGCTGCCAAGCGCGGACGAACTCATTTTTGATGAGGGCTTCGGTAGCGGCTGGCGGCCCGGTTTTCTGTCCAACGCGTCGGCGTATGATGCGCGCGATATGGCTTTTGTCGGTGCTGTATCCCGGGCTATTGAGGCCAGCGCCTTTACCTTCGAATTTTTGCCCGTAGAGCCGGTCGAACCCATCGGCTATCGCGCGCTGCGCTTTGCCTTCCATCCCGGCACGGCCGAAGTCGGCACGCGTCCCGCATTCAACGTTATGGTCAACGGCGATGCGCCTTCGCAGGTGCTGCTCTTCGACGGGGAGGGGCCGGAAATCAACATGCAGAGCAGCCAATGGCAGGAGGTCGAAATTCCGCTCGAGCGCTTTTATCGCTTGGATGGACCGATTGTCTCGCTGCGCATGCTGGGCAATTTGCGCGGGACGTTTTACATCGATGATGTTCGCTTGGTGGCCGAGCGTCGCTCCGATCCAATAACTGCTGTTGTCGATCTGGAGACGGGAAACGTGCCGCTGCACAGCGCCCTCGTCCAGAACGCGCCGAATCCGTTTAATAGCGCCACGCTAATACGTTTTGTGCTGCCCTATGCTCAGCCGATTGCGCTTCGGGTGTATAATCTGAAGGGGCAGTGCGTGGCGACGCTGGCTGCGGGAGTGTGGGACGAGGGGGCGCACATCGTGCGCTGGGACGGTCGCGACGACGCTGGGCGTGAGCTGGCTACGGGAACCTATCTCTACAGGCTAGAAACGGTCGAGAGCCGCCAGAGCAAGAAAATGCTCCTTTTGCGCTAAGGAAATGGATATGACGGGAATTCGCATAGGGGCTCATCGCGGAGCGATGGCCTACCAGCCGGAAAATACGCTCGCCGCCTTTGAGACGGCCATTCAGCAGCAAGCCTATCGCATTGAGTTTGATATTCGCCGCACGCGGGATGGACATCTCGTCGTCATACACGACGCGACGGTTGACCGTACTACCGACGGCAGCGGTGCCGTAGCTGATATGGATCTGGCTGAAATTAAAAAGCTGCGCAGCGGCGATCAGCCCGTGCCGACCTTTGCAGAGGCCATTGCATGTATGCGCGGTCGAGCTCGTTTACTCGTCGAGTTTAAGGAGGGGGATCTGGCCGAGCAGGCAGTCCGAGAAATTGAGGCAGCCGGCGTCGTTGAGCAGTGCACGCTGTCTAGCTTTCACGAAGAGGCACTCATCGAAGCCCGAGCGTACAATCCACACATAGAAACGGCCTATTTCTTGGTTGAGCCCAAGCCCTTTGATGCGGCCTCGGTGCGCGAGCAGCTGGGAGCCGGTCTTCTAATCGTTTGGCCCGCCGCGGCCCGGCCCGAATTTATTGCCGATGCGCGGTCCAACGGTATGGATGTGCGCTGCGGTTTTCGCGACGACTTAACCTACGAGGAAACGCGCGCGCGCTTTCGCCAACTGCACGCGCTGGGGGTCGGTGAATTTTCCTGCGGGCGTCCCGATTGGATTGGGCGTCTGATTGATGAGCTGGCCGCTGAATCGAGCCTGTAGCCCTCAGATCGCGTCCGCGTTGGCTAAAAAGGGGATCGCTGCCGTGCAGATGTGGTCGACGACTCGGTTGATATGAGCGTCTCGGTCCAAGGGGTTCACCGCGTAATCGGGCACGGCTTCCCAGGTGTCGAGTATGGCTTCGCGCCGTCCATAGGCCACTTCGTTAAATAGCTTCACTTCCCTCTGAAAATGCGTCTTTATGAACTCGGCGTGATCGAGGCCCATTGCCACGACGCCATCGGCTGAGTCCAATAGTTCGGTCGTAAGCCTGCGTTGGACGTGCCCCGTTGGATCGATGCCGCGTTTAAGGAGGCCCTCGCGCACGATGTCGACCATGACCTGGGTCTTTGCCTCCGTGCCGGCCGAGGAAAATATATAGGGTGCGTCGCTGCCGGCGGCGTGCCGCAGTGCGTTCTCGGCAATCATGCTGCGAAAAATATTACCCGTGCAAACAAAGAGAATGTGTGGCATAGCTTTTCCTATGGGTTTGGGGAGATCGGGCAGGGGATTTAGCAAAGGGATTTACCGGGCTGTTACCAAGCGATCGGTGTCATCCCGTGGGTCTGTAAATAGGCATTGGTTTGAGAAAAATGCCGGCAGCCAAAAAAGCCGCGGTAGGCTGACAGCGGGGAGGGATGCACGGCTTCGAGCACTAAGTGGCGTTCGGTATTGATTAAAGAGCGTTTCGATTGGGCATGGGCACCCCACAGCAGGAAAACGAGATGCGTTCGCCGTTGGCTCAGCGTTTCGATGATATCATCGGTGATCTGCCGCCAGCCCAGCTTGCCATGCGAACCGGCTTTGCCCGCCTCAACGGTTAAGGTTGCATTGAGAAGCAATACCCCCTGGCGCGCCCATCTCGTTAAATCGGTGGACACATCGGGCGCTTGGCCTGCGTATAGGTCATTGGCTATTTCCTTGAAGATATTGCGCAGTGAGGGCGGGGTGGGCAGGCCGTTGGGAACAGAAAAGGCCAGTCCGTGCGCTTGGCCCGGGCCATGGTAAGGATCCTGGCCGAGTATGACGGCGCGCACTCGATCAAAGGGCGTTAGTTCGAGGGCGTGCCACACCTTCTCAGCCGGCGGGTAGACGGTGTGCGTTGTGCGCAGCTGATCAATGTGCGCCTGCAGGGAGTCGGCATAGCCCGACTGCAGCGAGGGAATGATTTCCGTCCAACTGTGCACGCTCTAGGCTCCTTATGCTCCGGATGCTGCGGTAAAAAGGGGCATCGCTGTCTATATTTTCGCCTCGGGTGGATGCCCGGCCCAGACGCGCTGAAGATTGGCAAATACGAACGCGCCGCGCCGCGCCCAGGTATCGCGGGTAACGCCCGCGGCGTGCGGCGAGAGTAGGACGTTGGGCAGGCCAAGGAGCGGGTGATCGGCTGGACAGGGTTCAGTCGCGAATACATCCAGCGCGGCGCCCGCAATGTGTCCGGCGCTGAGCGCCTGATAGAGGGCTGCTTCGTCTATCACAGGTCCGCGTGAGGTGTTGATAAGCAGCGCGTTGCGCTTCATACGGCTCAACTGAGCCGGGCCTATCAGGCGTCGCGTGCTGTCCATAAGCGGCACGTGTAGGGTGACGATATCAGCGGCGGCTAGGAGTTGGTCAAGGGGGAGAGGGCGTATGGATAATGCCGTGCACAGCCCGGCCTCTGCTGGTGTTGGATCGCTGTAAAGCAGTTCAGCTCCTAGTGCCGAGAACAGGCGTGCGACGCGTTGGCCAATATGGCCAAAGCCGACGATGCCAAGCGTCTTGCCGTAGATGGTTTGAGTTTGTGCGCCGAGGGAAATGGCGTCCCACTGTCCTGAGCGCACGCTGCGATCTAAATCAATTAGACGGCGATACAGACCAAGTGAGAGCGCTAGGACGTGTTCCGCTACGTCGATCGCATTGGTGCCGCCGTTGTTGGCTACGGGAATCGCCAATTTTTTACACAGGTCGAGATTCATCTGTTCAAAACCGGCGCTGACGAGCTGAATTAGGCGCAGGTGTGGAGCCGATTCGAGCACGGTGTCGGACAGTCGACCGGGAAAGAGGATGAGGAATTCCGCCTCGCTCAGCAGGGCTATTTTTTCTGCATCGGGCAGAGAAGATGAATGGATCTCTACGGCAAATTCCGCGGGGGCACAGTGGGTGATTAACTCGGCCTGTGCTGTTGGTAGGTCGGTAAAGAAAACGGTTCGGATCATGGCATGAGACCGAGTTTGAAGAGGGACGTGAGATTTGTGTATACTATGTGGATTCGACTAGTGAACCGCAAGGGTAGGGAGCCTAGGCCATGGAAGTAAATCGCGATTGTCTAACCGAGGAAGATTGGCAGCAGTTTCAGCGCGATGGTTTTTTGCGCTTGGGACAGGTGGCTGATCCACAGGAGATGCAGGCGCTGCAAACGCGCATGGACGATATCATGATGGGGCGCGCCGACGTCGACTACGACCGCATGATGATGCAGTTGGACTGTGCCGATGGACCGGGTTCGGCACCGGGGCCACAGTCGCGAGGGTTTAAGGGCGCGACGTTGGCCTATCGCAAGATCCAAGACCTGGAGTTTGACGACGTATTCCTATCCTATATGCAGCATCCGCTCTTTCGCGATATCTGCGTTCGCGCCTACGGTGAACTGGCCGACATCGCCTGTTTTCGCGCGATGTTCATGAACAAACCCGCCGGTGAGGGCACGCATTTGGTATGGCATCAGGACCGCTGGACTCATCTCGATCGCGATCCGCTCATTACGGTGTGGACGGCGCTGGACCCGGCAACCGTAGACAACGGCTGCGTGCACATCGTGCCGGGATCTCATTCCGCGCTCGTCAATCCG
>JAYOKQ010000036.1:5225-34106 GCA_038119905.1 Gemmatimonadota bacterium
CTGCACAACTGGTTGCTGCACAGCTCCGATGTAAACCGCACGGAAGGGGCACGCCGCGCCTTTAGCGTATGCTATATGGACGCGGCGACCCAAGCGCGTAATGGAGCGAATTACCCCGTTATATTTGGCCAGGGAGCGCTGTCGCTGAGCACCTGAGTGCGCACCATAGGAGAACGCGGGGTGACGGGACGCCTTTGGCGGGGTCGGATACACAGCATCCGCTGGCTCGTTTGCCTGCTGCTGTCTGCCGCCGGCACGACGGCCGAGGCGGATGGAGCGGGGGGGACGGTCAGCGGTTTCGTGCGCGATCGGGCCGACGGCGAGGTGCTGATGGGCGCGAGCGTATTTATCGGTCCGCTGCAGATCGGCACGACGACCAACGATCGGGGTTATTTCCTCCTAGGTGACGTGCCGGCAGGGCGCTGGCCGCTCACTGTGTCTTTTATTGGCTATCAGATTTACCAGCAGGTGGTTGAACTGAACCAAGAAAAGGCGCTCCGCCTGGACATATTGCTCCAGGACCAAATCCTCGAGACCGTCGAGACTCTGGTGCGCGCCGATTCGCTCGGGGGGGTGGGCGACCGTTCCGACCTGCGCATCTCTACCGTGCACTTGGCCCCGCGCGACATCCATCGCCTACCGCAAGTTGCCGAGGCCGATGTGCTGCGCTCGCTGCAGTCGCTGCCGGGCGTCTTACCTCTTTCGGATTTTTCCTCTGCCCTCTACGTGCGCGGCGGCACGCCCGACCAGAATCTCTATCTGGTAGACGGTGCCGAGATCTACAATCCTGAGCACGCGCTGGGTATTTTTTCGACGTTTAACACCGATGCCATCAAGCGCGTTGAGCTCTCTAAAGGAGGGTTTGGCGCTGAGTACGGTGGTCGCCTGTCCTCTGTGCTCGACGTCGTGCATCTCGATGGAAATCGCCGGCAGTTTGAGGGCGTTATGGCCATAAGCCTGCTCTCAGCTAAGTCGACGCTGCAGGTCCCCTTGGGGCAGAAGGGATCCCTTTCGGGCTCGCTGCGCCGTACCTACTTTGACCGAACCGTCGGGCGTTGGTTGGATTCGGTGCCCGACTACTATTTCTACGACGGACACCTCAAGGCGCACGTCGACCTAGGACCTTCTGATGCGCTGACGCTGAGCTTCTTTGCCGGACGCGACGTGCTCGACGTTACGTTTTCTGGTCCATCGCAGGACGAGAGCGGTTACGCCGTTTCGTGGCGTAATCAAACGGGCAGTGCTCGCTATACGCACGTGTTCTCGCCGCGGATATTTGCCAACTTCTGGCTGACGCATTCGCGCTTTCTTTCCAATTTCGCCTTTGATGAATCGGGGATGGATGAGCGCAGTTCCATTACCGACGTTTCGCTAAGGGGCCATCTGGAGTTTTTTCACAGTCAGCATCTGCGCGTTGAGTGGGGGGCCGAAGTGAAAAAACTGGCCGCCCGGTTTTCGCAGGATTTTCTCTCCGGGCGGATCGATGTGCGCGACCGGCCGCTGCACGGTGCCCTGTATAGTAACGTCGACTGGCAGCCGCTGCCCGGTCGTTTGACGCTGCGCGGGGGAGTGCGATACGGGCGTTTTGCCGCGCGTGAGCGAACGCTCGACCAGGTCGAACCTCGCCTTGCGCTGACCTACCGTCTGGGAGAGACCCACCTAATAAAGGTCGCTACCGGTGTCCACACTCAGTATGTCCATCGCGTGCCGCGCTTTGTCGCCGCCGATATCTGGACTACGGCCAATGCGTTCCAGCGAGGAGCGCAGGCCGTGCACTACATGGCGGGCTACGCGCGCGATATGGGGAGGGCCTGGCAGTTCGAAGTAGAGTTTTTCTACAAGGACTACGATAGTTTATACCAGTTCAATCAGAACTATCTGACAGAGGTGCGCGCGACGCGCTACGATGAACTCGACCGTCCCATTATCGATACGACACAGGGCTTGTTTCTGCCGGGGCGGGGCCATGCCACAGGTGTCGAAGCCCTGCTGCGAAAAGAGCGGGGAGTTGTCAGCGGTTGGCTCGGCGGCGCCCTGGCGCGAACGCGCTACGCATTTGATGCAATCAACCGTGGGCGGCCGTTTGCCCCCCGGCATGATCGCACCTTCGCCTTCAATGCCGTCGGGCATGTCGATATGGGCGGCGCGCTGCGCTGGATCCGCAGGCAATTGAGTTCGTCGGGCCAAGGTCCGTGGTCCATGGGATTTCACCTGTTTTACGCTACGGGACAGCCGATCACCGAACCGGGTTCTGCCTACGTTGCTTCGATTGCTCCGAACGATGCGAATGTAGGTGTTTTTTACGCGCCAACGCGGATCAACGGCGCGCGCTTACCCTATTATGCACGGCTCGACCTGAGCCTCGAGTGGCGCGGGGAACTGGCCGGCTGGCGGGTCGTTCCCTACCTACAAATTTTCAACGTCGGCAATCGGCGCAACGCGTGGTACGTGGAGTACGATTTCAGCAGCAGCCAGCCAAAGGTCGAGCAGGTCGGGATGTTTCCGATCTTGCCCTCTGTGGGGCTGCGGGTGCAGTTCTAATGGCCCGCTATGTGTATATGCTGTGCGGGCTGAGCCTTTGGTTGGGCTGCGGTCAGGGGCCCTTGGCCGTGTCGGATACTAGCTACGAGCCCAAATTGGTCATCGAGGGCGTGCTGCGGCCAGGGGTGGGAGTAGAAGGTATCCGCATAACGCGCAATCTGCGCGTAGACGAGCCAATCCGTTCGTCCGAGCTGATCCCCAGCGACGTGCGGGCCGCTATTGTAGACCTGTCGAACGGTCAATCTTTCGCCCTGAAGATGCGGTCTACCGAACGGGTAGAGGATCGCCTGTTTTCTTATGAAGGGGCCGATTTACGCATTGTCGAAGGGGGATCCTACGCGCTGTCGGTCGAGGCGACCGTCGAAGGCCAGACGCTGCGCACCTATGCCGTGACAACCGTGCCAGAGGCCGGGTTCCGCATCGTTTCTCTCAGCGATGAGGAGTTGCCCTACCGTCCCTTGGACGAGCGCGGCGAGCCGATGCATTTTTCGCTCGATATCGCTCGTTCACCTAGCAGCGATTTCTACCTGATAACCGCGCGGCCACGGGTCGCTACGAGCGCTAATTTTATCTATGATAATCCCTTTACACAGCAGAGCCGCGCATCGGTAGAGCGGGATCTAGCCGACTTCAACTTCCGCTGGGATTGGATCCAAAATACGCCGTCCGGACCGGGGCTGTCGACGATCAAGCTGCTGTGGTTTTATCTGTGGTTCTACGGAGAATACGACATCGTGGTGTATGCCGCAGACGAACAGTATGCGCGTTTTATCCAGACCCACGATCGAGTCCAGGAAGCCGACGGTAATTTTCACTCGGCTGCGTTTTCTATTGAGGGCGATGGGATCGGTTATTTCGGTTCGGCACTCGTCGACTCGGTTCAACTACGGGTGCTGCGCTGAGATTGCTCGATCCGGGGGCAATTGGTTATACTAGCTGGCCGCTGCTGGAGAATACGGGATCATTGGGGCAGCAAGTAATGGGCGATTTCCTAACTAACTAAAGAGGAACAAATGGCTAAGAATAAGGGACCGGTAAAGGTTGGTATCATCGGCTGCGGAGCGATCAGTGCCGCGTATTTGCGCATAGGCAAGACGTTTCGCGACATCGAAATAGCGGCCGTTGCCGACCTCGATCGCAAGCGGGCTAAAGAGCGGGCTGAGGAATTTGATATTCCGCGTGCCTGCACCGTGAAACAGCTATTGGCGGACAAGTCTATCGAGATCGTGGTAAATCTCACGGTGCCCAAGGCGCACGCCAGCGTCGCTCTACAGGCCTTAAATGCGGGTAAGAGTGTTTATAACGAAAAGCCGCTAGCCGTCGAGCGCGAGGATGCGCAGGCAATGCTGGAGTTGGCCAAAAAGAAGGGGCTGCTCGTCGGTGGTGCGCCCGATACGTTTCTCGGTGGGGGGCATCAGACCTGCCGCAAGTTGATCGATGACGGTTGGATTGGAACGCCCATAGCTGCCAACGCGTTTATGATGAGCCACGGCCACGAAAGCTGGCATCCCGATCCCGAATTTTACTACGAGCGCGGGGGCGGTCCGATGTTTGATATGGGACCCTATTACCTGACGGCGCTCGTCAATATGATGGGACCAGTTGCCAGTGTGAGCGGTTGCACGCGCATTACGTTTCCCGAGCGCACGATTACCAGTGAAAAGAAATACGGCAAGGTAATTCCGGTGGAAACGGCGACCCATATCGTGGGGATTATGGAGTTTGCCAGCGGGGCCGTTGGGCAGATTACGACTAGCTTTGACGTTTGGGGAGCTGAATTGCCGCGCATAGAGGTATACGGTACGGAGGGTTCGCTCAGCGTACCGGATCCGAATGGATTCGGCGGAACGGTTAAGTACAAGCGAGGGCGCGACGAGTGGAAGGAGGTCCCGCTGACGCACGGTTACGTAGAAAATGCGCGCAGCTTGGGCGTGGCCGATATGGCTAACGCGCTGCGCACTGGGCGGAACCACCGGGCTAACGGTGAGCTGACCTACCACGTGCTCGATCTAATGCATGCTTTTCACGATGCAGCCGATGCTGGAAGAAAGCTCAAACTAAAGAGTCGCTGCGACCGGCCCGAGGCGCTGCCGCTTGGTCTGCGCGATGGAGAAGTGGCGCTTTAGCGTGTTGAAGGGGCCTGTATTCGCCCTAACCTGTGTGCTGTTGGGCTGCGTTGCCTGCCAGAGCCCACTGGAGCCGAACGATCTGTCGACGGAGCAGTGGAAGACGGCCGAAGAGGAGCGGCTTGAAGCGCTCAGTGAGCGCTGTGCGCAGCCGCGCTGGCAGCGAGTTGGAGTGGTCTGTCCCGACGATCTGGTCCAGCCCGTGCAGGGCTCGTCATAGCTCAATTATTTGGAAGCATGCGATATGGGAATTGATGGATCCGATGTGCTGGCACACATCGACGAGAAGCGACTGTTGGATACGGCGATCGCCCTGGTTGAAGTGCCGAGTCCAACGTTAGATGCGGGAGCGGCTGCAGACCGGCTGGCCGAACTGCTCACGGCCGACGGATTTGCGGTAGAGCGTCCCGTGGCCGATTGGCCAACGGCACCTGCCGTAGCCGTTCGCTATAGGGCGGGCAAGGGAGGGCGCGTGCTGCAGTTTGACGGTCATCTCGATACGGTCCACCTGCCCTTTGTCGGACCGAGTATTGTCGATGGGTTTCTCTGTGGATCGGGCGCTTCAGATATGAAGGGGGGCTTGGCCGCTGCCGTCGAGGCGCTGCGTGCGCTGCGGGACAGCAAAGCGCTTGCCGATGGAGGTATTTTGCTGACGGCCCACGATCACCACGAAGGCCCGTGGGGGGATCGCCGCCAGCTCATGGCACTGAGTGGCGAAGGCTACGTCGGTGACGGTGTGCTGCTGCCCGAGTATCTGGCGCATCTGTTGCCGCTGGGAGGACGTGGGCAGGCTATCTTTGCCATTGATATCGAACGCGACGGGGAACCCGTCCACGAAGTGCTGCGCCCGCCCGGGCTGCCCGATGTGCTGGGCACGGGGGCAGAATTTGTCGCGCAGATGCGCGCGCTCAACGAGCGGCTCTCTGGACTGCAGGCCGAGCACGTTGGCTGTGAATCGGCGTTTGTCGGGCGCATCGAGAGTGGGCAGATATACAACCAGGCTCCCGTGCGCTGTCGGGTAGAGGGCACGCGGCGCTGGGTGCGACCTGGGGCACTCGATGCCGTGCGCGCCGAGTTCGACGCTATGATCGATGCGCTCGCCAAAGAAAGTGGCACGCGGATCCGCGTGGCCGAGTGGGATGTGACCGGCGATGCTTTTCGCGTGGCCGAAGACGACCTACTCGTCGCCGCCTTACAGCAGGCGCACTGTGCTGTTGCAGGACGGCCGCTTCCGTTTGGAGCCAAGCCCTTTGTCGACGACGGAAACCACTTTATTGCACGAGCGGGTATTCCCGCGCTGAGCCACGGGCCGGCTGGTCTGGGCGCTCATACAACCCAAGAGCGAGTAGCCGTTGCCGAATTGGTGCGGGTGGCGCGCGTATATGCGCTCACCGCGCAGCGGTTTTGCGTCGCCTAAGTATTTGCGTCGTCTCCGAAGGCTGCTGCAGCGCGCTCGCCCTCGGTGATATCGACTTTTGCTAAAAAGAAAGCGCCCCCGATAAAGAGCAGGAGGATGGATAGGATCGACATCCGCGTCGATTCGAAAAGTATGCTGGTCCAGCCCATTAAGATGGGGCCGAATAGCGTAGCGAATTTTCCCAGCATATTGTAGAACCCAAAAAACTCCGCGCGCTTGTTGTGTGGTATAAGACGAGTGTACATCGAGCGACTGAGCGCCTGTACCCCGCCTTGGACAAAGCCCACGAGCACGGCTAGACCATAAAATTCCCAAACTTCTGATATGAAATAGCCCCAGATCGTGGCTGCCGAGTAGACGGCGAGCCCGACGAAGAGGCTATTACGCGTGCCCAGATGGACGCTCATTCTGCTAAAGACAATGGCGAAGGGAAAGCCGACAAATTGGGTGATCAGCAGCGCGGTGAGTAGACTTTCGTGGCCAAATCCCAGCGACATACCGTAGTCTACGGCCATGCGAACAATCGTATCTAATCCGTCGATATACAGCCAATAGGCAACGAGGAAATACACGGTCTGCGGCAGTTGGCGAATGTGGGAGACCGTCTCCTTGAGCTGTCTGTAACCGCTGGCGATAGCCGCTAGACCGCCCGGTGCATTGGTCGGTTTGTTTTCCTTTACGAAGAGCAGAACGGGTATGGAAAAGGTTATCCACCAAACGGCGACGCTAATAAAAGAGAAGCGCACGGCAGCGCCAGCACTTTCAAACCCGAAGAAATCTGGGTGGATAACCGCGTAGAGGTGCAGGGAAAAAATGAGGCCGCCGCCTAGATAGCCCAGACCGTAGCCAAGGCCAGAAACGGCGTCGGTTCGTTCCGGGGGGGCAACGTCGCTGAGCAGTGAGTCATAAAACGTATTGGACATAGAAAAGCTTACGGCTGCTGCCGCATACACCAGCACGGCTAGCTCCCATGCACCTTGTTCAACCCAATACAGACCGGCTGTAGTGGCCGCTCCTAAAACGGCAAAGAGCAGCAAAAAGCGCTGTCGCGTGCCGCTCTGATCAGCGATCGCACCCATCAGCGGGGCGAGTAGGACGACGACGGCGCTGCTCAGTGAGTTGGCCATGCCAAGGCGCAGTGTGCTTACGTTATCCTCTACGCCGCCCGACCAGTACTGCTTGAAGAAGACGGGAAAAAAACCGGCGATAACAATGACGGCAAAGGCCGAATTAGCCCAGTCGTAGAAAGCCCAAGCATAGATGCTGCGCGTCGTTTTGTTCATGAATAGATTGGCGGCGAAGGGGGAATCCGTTTAATCAATCGCAACGGATTCTATCGCTGTCCAAGCGCCGTCGGACTGGGCCGATTGTTGGGCACGCAGACAGGCAAGGGCAACCGAGAGCACGGCGCGCGTATCGATAAATGGGCGCTCGTTATGGGTCAGAGCGTGGATGAAATCCTCGACGAACTGTGCACCTCTGTCCTCGGGCAATGTGGGTGTATAGGCGCCCTTGGCTTCGGATACGACGTAGAGATGGTCGTCGGCATAGGCGCGTAGATGGGCTGAGCCGCGGGTGCCCATAATAATAAAACGGGTGTCGCCAAAGGAAGGGCTTGCCTGAGGAGTCAGCCAGTCGGCTGTCAGTAAGGCGAGCGATCCATTGGCCAAGCGGAAAGAGGCCTGCGCATGATCGATAAGCGGGGGATCGTCGGTAAAGCGCTTGCAGGTCCACTGGGCGTGAACACCGGTAAACTCACTGCCCGTTAGCCAGCGAATTTGATCTACGCCGTGACAGGCTAAATCGTGAAAGGTTCCAGCATATGCGCTATCGTCAAAATACCACGGCGTGGCCGTTTCGCGGCGCAGTTTGTGTGGGTGCGTCGAAATCAGGCTGACGATTTCGCCTAGTTCGCCCTCGTGGACGAGATCGCGCAGGGCGATAAATGGGGGGTATGACCGCGAGGTAAACCACATCGATAGCTGGGCGTCGCTCGCCGCAACGGCGGCTCGCATGCGCTCCCATTCTTCCAGTGAACGACACAGCGGTTTGTCGAGCAATAGGTGTACGCCTGCTGCGCCACACTGCTCGACGAGATCCACTTTTTCGTCGTGTCGCAGGCCTTCGATAATCAACTCGGGTCGGGCCTGAGCTAGCAGCTCGCCCACGCTTTCATAGCGGGGAATTGCGGCCTCCCCCATATGGCGCTGGTAGAGCGTATCATCGGCTTCAACTACGCCGACCCATTCGGCGTCGGGCGCGTTGCGGGCAGAAGCTAACATGCCGGAAATGTGGCCGTAATGCAGGCCGACAACGGCGATTCGCATGGTTCCTCATCGGTGGTAAGAGGCGTTTTACGACTCAGGAGTTAAAGCTCTATCCGATGTGGTGTCAATGCTTGACCCCCATTAAGGGAGACGTACATTGGCTTAAACTACCGCAAGGGGGAAAGACGCGATGGTCAGCATAGTTACGTGGTGCATTCTGCTGTGGAGTATACCGACGGTTGCCCAGCCGACCAGCGGTGAGCTAGAACAGGTGCGCGCAGGCCTTGAGCGCATTCTGCGCGAAAATATCGTTCCCTTTTGGCAAGAACAAGCCATAGACGCAGAGCAGGGGGGATATCGGCTACATCACGACGGAGATGGAACCTGGCTGGGCGCAGCGGACAAGGCGCTGGTAACTCAGGCGCGCACCCTGTGGTTCTTTTCGCGATTGTATGGTTCGAGTTATGGCGGTCCGGAGCACCTGCGACTGGCTCAGCACGGCTACGTCTTCTTGCGCGATGCGCTGCAGGACAAGGATTTTGGTGGTTTTTTTTGGGCGGTCAGTGCAGATGGGAACGTGGCGACGAAGCCGCATAAACACCTCTATGGCCAGGCGTTCGCTCTCTACGCGCTAGCTGAATACGCCCGTGCCAGCGGAGATGGTCAGGCTCTACAGCTGGCCGACGACCTGTTTTACCTGCTGGAAGAACGGGCGCACGATGCGACCTATGGCGGCTATGTCGAATGGTTCCGCCGCGACTGGCAAAACGGTCCGCAGACGGGGCAATACATGGGAACTGAGCCTGACGGCAAGCTGATGAATACGCACCTGCACCTGCTCGAAGCGCTGACGACCTATTGGGAGGTCAGTGGAGATGAACTGGCGCGCGAGCGGCTGATCGAGCTGATGTTTGTGCAAACGAATGCGGTTGTACGAAAAAACACCGGTGCCTGTACCGATCGCTACAGGCGTGATTGGACGCCGCTGCTCGATCCACCGTATGATCGTGTCTCCTACGGCCACGACGTGGAAAATACCTGGTTATTAGCAGCGGCTGCGCGGTCAGTCGGTGTGCCCAACGGACCGCTGATGGACCTCTATCGCCAGCTAGTCGATAGCGCCCTGAACTACGGCTTTGACCGAGATAATGGGGGGTTTTACTCGAGTGGTGTTCGGGGCATGCCCGCCGACGAGTTGACCAAAGTCTGGTGGGTGCAAGCGGAGGGGCTAGTCGCCTTGCTCGCGCTGTATAACGCAACGGGTTCGACGGATTATTGGGACGCTTTTATGGCGACCTACCGCTGGATTGTTGCGCGCCAGGTCGACTGGACGCATGGCGATTGGCACGCGCAGGTAGCGGCCGATGGCCGCGTCACTGGCAGTAAGGCCAACGCGTGGAAGAGTCCATACCACAACGGGCGAGCTATCTTGGAATGCCTGCAGCTATTGGAGGCTATTGCGCCGTCAAAGGATCGGCACTAGGGGCTATCTCAGCGGAACCATATCCTGTAAGTCGCGCCGAAATATCCAGGTGCCTTCTTGGACAAAATGCGTGGCAAACGCGCGTCTGGGGCGGTCGGCTGAGTGATTGGCAAAGGAGCCGTGCACCGTCATGCCGGTAAAGAAGACGCCCGCACCGCAGGGCACATTTAGACGGACGATCTCGTCTTCCTCCAGGCCGGTGATATCAAACGAATGCATCGTCTCGTCCCAAGCCTTGCCCTGGCGATCGGACATCGGATAGACCTGTTCCCACGAAGTGTGCTCGCCGGTATTGCGCACCCGTTCAAAACCATATAACCCCTTGGTATTGCTCTCGGGAACGACGCACAGTCCGCCGTTGTCTGCGTCGGTATCGCTCAGGGCTATCCAACAGGCCATGAGGGTGTTGGGTTCGTTGCGGATATAGTGGGTATCTTGATGGAGAGCGACGCCGGTGCCTCCGTCTGGAGCCTTGTTCATATACATCGTTTGCACAATCTGCGGGTTGGGCCCATTGAGTTGGCGCACGATGGCGGCGATCCGCGGGTGGTGGGCTAGGTGAGTCCACTGGTCGTCGACTTTGTGATGTTGCAAACCGCGGGCTACGGGCTGCTGATCGCGCGCTTCATACTGAACGAAGGCGTCGACTTCTTCGGACGTCAGCAGGTTTTCCACCAGCAGATATCCCTGTTGGTGAAAATGGGCGATGTCACGACTGTCGAGGGGGGGATGCTCAGTGGACATACAAGGCTCGTTTCGTTGGTTTTGGATGGCCCAAAAACGTTTTTTAGTTGGCCGTTGTCAAGGAGTTTTATTTGCTGATAGACACGCCTAACTTTTGTATATATATTTGCTTACGCTGTTTTTTAATCCATTAAAAAATGCTATTTTTTTCGAAAAATGCCCGCTTTTTCTTGCAGACAGCGCGGTGTTAACGGGTCGTTAGGGCGATGAAATACTTACTGACCGGCGGTGGTACGGGGGGGCACGTGTATCCCGCGCTTGCCATCGCCGACGAAATTCGACGTCGTCGACCGGATGCCGAGTTTCTCTATGTCGGACGCAAGGACAAACTCGAAGCGTGGGCCGTCCCAGATCGTGGATACCCCATACGCTTTGTGCGTGCGCGTCCATTTCCCCGTGCTCGTTCGCTCTGGCCCCTGCTGGGCTTTGCCTTCGTGCTAGCTTGGGGGGTGTTCCAAAGCATATGCACGCTGCTGCGTTTTCGTCCCGAAGTCATCATTGGCACCGGCGGCTACGTTAGTGCGCCTATTCTCTTTGCCCATGGTTTGTTACAAAAAATAGGCTTGTCGCGGGCACGGATTTTTCTTTACGAACCTAACGCCCATCCGGGGCTTCTCAACCAGGTAGTAGGTCGTCTTGCCCATCGCATAGGCATCGCCTTTGAACAGGCTGGCCGATGGTTCGATATGAAGCGCGTGGCTGTGGTCGGTTACCCCGTGCGCCGCGAGTTTATCGACGTCGATCGCGCGACGGCGCGTGCTGCCCTAGGGCTGACAAACGAGGATAAAGCGGTGCTCGTTTTTGGCGGATCAGGGGGAGCGCGGGTTATCAATGAAGCTTTGGTGGCGGCGTTGCCCCACCTGCAGGTGCGCGAGGATGTGCGCGTTTTGCACGTGACGGGGCGCTACCGCGGCGCCGATTACGATGCCGTTGGCCATACGCGCACCGCGGTGGCGGCGCTGGGGATTGAACAGATTGACCAGTGGTATCGTCCGTTTGAATACCTGGACGAAATTCACCTCGCCTATGCGGCCGCTGACGTCGTCGTGTGTCGAGGCGGGGCAGGCACGCTAACCGAACTTGGCGTGGTCGGTAAGCCTGCTCTCATCGTACCGCTTCCGACTTCGGCCGAAGATCATCAGGCCGCCAATGCGCGTGAAATGGAAAAGGTCGGAGCTGCACAGGTGCTGTACCAGCACGCGCGGTGGAGCCAGGGAGAAGTCGAAAGCACTCTAGACGGAGGCGTGCTAGCTCAGCGTCTGCTGGCGCTGTTAGACGATCCACCGCGCCTGGCGCAGATGGCGGAGGCGGCCCGGTCTATGCCCCGCCAGAACAGCTTGGAACTGATTCTCGATGAAATTGACCAGCTAGCGATTGATGGACGAGGCAATCCGCTGAATTTAGAATTTCCCCGGCGACCAGCTGGGCCGCCAAGCGAAGCCAATGCGCTGATGCGCTGGGTGCAGACCCGCATCCGCGAGGCCGGTGGGATCAGTCAGGTTTCTGAAGCTGATTTGTCCTACTGGCGCTACCAGGCCGACCGGCTGCTGGTCTCGCGTGCTTGGAGCGAAATTCCGCTTGGGCGGCGCAATGTCGGCATCAAGCTGATTGGCGTGCTTTCCTATGAAAAGCAGCGCTCCTTACTGCTGCACATCCTAACCGACCGCCGCCGAGTTGGGCGTCTACAGCGCCTGTGCGGAGGGGACTACTACCATGGGGGCATTGTGCGGCGCAATGCGGTTGAGTGGGGATTGCACCTGCTGGGTGAAGCCGACTCGGCAACGCGTGATGCGCTGGAAAAGACGCTTGCCGAAGATCCCTATTTTGAGGTCCGGGCCGCTGCCGCGCGCCTGCTGGGCCAACTGCCTAACCCCCAAGATACGAGCGAAGTGGTCCTATTCGCTGCGTTGGATGACCGCTGTCCGGCTGTTGTTGTTGAAGCGTTAAATGCGTTGGGTAGCGTCGCTACGAGCGGCGCGCTGCTGGAGCGCCTGCGCCCCTTTTTCCAGCACGCGAACTGGCAGTATCGCCAGGGGGTCGTGCTGGCCCTGACTAAGGCGCTGGAACGCGGAGTGCTCGAGCCTAGCGAGGTTGCTGGAGTGCTCGATCAGATCTTGACCTCTTCGTCCCACTTTAAGCCGAATTTTGCTCTAAATGAAGCGTTACAGACCTTGGCCGAACGGGCGGCACCCCAGCGAGAGGGAACTGGCCGCGACGTGCGCGTGCTATGATTTATTATCTGGGCGATCTTTTACAGGGCGGGGACGGGGCGCTGTCCTTTTTACGTCTCGTTGACTCCATCAGCTTTCGCGCTATTTGCGGAGCAATCACGGCGCTGCTCTACACCATTTTCTTCGGCGGTAGGATTATCCTCTACTTCCATCGATTGGGACACCGCGATCGCCCGCGCGACTATTTGAATTATTCTTCGGCCGGCAATCCCTCCAAAACCTATGGCGGGCCGCTGTTGGTCTCGTCAATCTTATTGAGCATACTGCTGTGGTGTAAGATACATACTGGTTTTGTGCTGCTGTGCTTGGGGGGACTACTGTTCTTTGCGGCACTAGGGTGGATCGACGACCTGCTAAAAGTGCGGCATCGCAGCAGCGACCACGGCCTGTCGGAAGCGGCCAAGCTCGCTTTGCAGGGCGGCTATTGTGCGGTCTTTGGCGTGATTTATTCAACAGCCGAACTAACGCCGCTGCCACCCGATGTGGCCACGCAACTCTACGTGCCCTTTTTCAAGTATCCGCTGCTCGATCTCTCATGGTTTTACATTCCGTTTATCATGTTCACCATTACGGCTATTTCCAACGCGGTCAATATCGCCGACGGAGTCGATGGGCTGGCTGTCGTTCCCACCGCATTCGTCATCGCTGTCTTCGGCGTATTCGCCTATATATCGAGCCACGCGCGCTTTGCGGACTTCCTTATTTTTCCCTTTATGCCTGGTGTAGGAGAAATTGCCATTATCTGCTCTATCGTCTTTGGTGCCTGCTTGGGCTTTTTATGGTTTAATTCCTACCCGGCTAACGTCATTATGGGCGACACGGGATCGATGGCCCTAGGCGGTCTGTTGGGCACCGTGGCTGTCCTCGTTAAACAGGAATTTCTCTTCCTAATCGTCGGTGGCATCTTTGTCGCCGAGGCCCTCTCGGTGATTATCCAAGACAAGATCGGCGTCAAGTGGCTGGGGCGCCGTTTTTTCGCTCGCGCGCCGATCCACCACCACTTTCAACAGCGCGGCTTAGCCGATACCAAGATCGTTATTCGTTTTTGGATTGTTGCGGGTATCTTGGCGCTGTGTGGTCTGGCGACCATAAAAATTCGGTGAAAAACTAGAGCAGTATAATCAGAGCAACCGCCAAAAGCAGCAGGATCAATGCGGCCGTGGCATAGGTTAGGTTGGTGCGGATGGAAGGGTCCGGGGTGCCGCCTACTTCGCGGCGATAGCGGTCGTACTCGTGCGTAAAGAGTGCGTAAGACGAAGAAAGTGCAGCGATTACGGCGACGATAAAGAGGGCCGTTGCCTGGGGACTGGCTTCGTTTAGATGGACCAGCAACGCGGCGTATAAAAGGGCGTTGCCCGCGAATAGATAGCGACGCGCGGCAAGTCCATACGCGGCTAGAGCGAGTGAACACGACGCGACTACGAGCCAAGGTAGCAGGGATGCAGACGCATCCGTGACGCCGACAGCGACCACCGCAGCGGCGATGAGATGTCCCCAAAAAGTAGCATAGCCCAAGAAGAATGGCGGGCGTCGTCGCGCTGCATGGCCGACTAAAAACTGAGTAAAAGAAAGGTGCGACGACATGCGATCTATCCGTGCGGGAGCAGATGTCTGGTGCGTCTAGTGCGGGGTGGTGCAAAGATAACGGCCCGCACTCCGGCATGTCAATTGCCGTCGAAACGGATCCCCCGGAGCTTGTTACGCTGCCACCTGCGCGTGGGGAGCGCTCAGGCCGCGCTGCAGCGCCTGGCGTTCGAGATGGCGCACTAGGCGAAAACAACCTTCGTGTGGTTGAGCAAAGACCAGCGTGAGCGAGTGGATGATATCCTGCGCATCGCGGTGAAAGCTGCTGCTGCCGGCGAGGCGACATTCGATACGGGTGAAATCGTCTTGTAGTGCATCGCGCACGCTCTGCTGAGTTTCGGCCCAGCGCAGGCCCTGTCGAGCCGGGCGCCGCAGGCGTTCGCTGCGCCGTGCCGACGATGCCTCGACAAAGTCATCGGGCAGGGAAAGGCTCAAGAAGAGTCGATCTGCATCGGGTAGGGCCCGAGTAAAAAAACGAGCACCTTCGCCACTGAGATCGGTGACGAGTCCCGTCTTTGCACTCAGCGAAGATCCGCTAGAATCCCAGCTGATTTCGGCGCGCATACCGGCGGGAATGCGATGGGCGGAACCGTGCGCAGGATGCGTCGATTCCTTTGGAGCTTTGATCAATAATACGGGCAGGTGGCCGTGCAGGCAGCTATGCCCTAGTATTTCGCTGGAGAAAGGGTTGGTTCCGGCTGGTGCATGGAGCTTGCTCACCTGTATGGGCGTGCCTTTGGCCGGACGGAAAGCGGGATCTACGTCGATGCAAAGCGCCCCTTTCTTGCGATATTGCAGGTAGCCGATCTGCTCTAGCGGGCGCTTGTTGGATCCGTTGCAGGTCAACAGCAGCGGATCGCCAATCTCCATAGAAACCGTATTCTGTGTATGGGGCATGGGACATCCTTTGGGCTTGGGTTTTGTCTCCTTCCCTACAATCGGCAGCTTTGCAAATTCCTTGAGTCGTCTTTTACAGCAGGTGGCAGGCACGCGGTGAACATACTCGAAATGACCATTGATGCGGTGCGCGGGATCGGCGCGAAAAGAGCAGCCGTGCTCAACGAAGCGGGGATCTACACGCTTTCCGATCTGCTTTGGTACCGGCCGCGGCGCTACCTGGATCGCTCGCGCACGGTGCCCATTGCCCGCGCACCGATTGGCGAGGAAATTACGCTCGTGGGCCGCGTGCGGGGGATGAATTTTATGCCGGGTCGCCGACCGCGCTTCGTGCTAATTGTCGAAGACGACAGCGACGATATCAGCTGCACGTGGTTTGCGGGCGGGCGCTACATGCAGCGCAATTTTTCCGAGGGCGACGAACTTGCGCTGAGTGGCAAGGTCGATCTGTTTCAGGGGCGCCGGCAAATGGTCCATCCGGAGTACGAATTTGTGGCCGCCGCCGGTGAGGGTGACCCGCTGCACACGGGTTCGATTGTCCCGCTTTATACCACGAGTGCCGATATGAAAGAGCGCGGGTTGCGCAGCCGCGGTTTTCGCCGGCTCATGCGCGGGGCGTTGGATGAATTTATCGATCAGATTGACGACGTTCTGCCCGAAGATATACGACGGCGGCAGGATTTGCTGCCCTTGGCCGAAGCCCTTTGCACAATCCATTTTCCCCAGACGCTTGCCGAGGCCGAGATCGCGCGTCGGCGCTTGGCTTTTGACGAATTGTTCGATCTGCAGCTGCGCCTAGCCCGACTGCGCGCCAAACGCTTGGCCCAGCCCGATGGTGTTGCGCTCAAACCCAGCCGTCGCCTGGTTCCACAGCTGCTGTCGGCGCTGCCCTTTGACCTGACTGCCGCTCAGCAGCGAGTGGTGCGAGAAATTGGTGAAGATATGCAGCGGCCCCATGTAATGAACCGGCTGGTGCAAGGGGATGTCGGTTCGGGGAAAACGTTGGTCGGGCTGTGCGCAATGCTGACGGCCGTTGAAAACGGCTATCAGGCAGCCCTAATGGCACCTACGGAGATTTTGGCCGAACAGCATTACCTCAACATAAAAGAACTCGTAGAACCCCTCGGTTTGGGGGTGGTGCTGATCAAGGGGAAGCAGCGGGTGAAGATGCGCCGTCAGCTGCAGGAAGCTCTGGCCACGGGCACGGCGCAGCTGGCCATCGGTACCCATGCGTTGATCCAGTCCGAAGTTGAATTTGCCCGCCTGGGTCTGGCCGTAGTTGATGAACAGCACCGCTTTGGCGTGGCACAGCGCGGGGCCCTGTATAAAAAAGGCGAAAAGCCCGACCTGCTGGTCATGACGGCGACGCCGATTCCGCGCACCCTTGCGCTGACGCTCTACGGCGATTTGGAGGTCTCGCTAATCGACGAACTGCCCCCGGGAAGAAAGCCGATCCGCACGGCGCGGCGCGGAGCCGATCGCCGCGAAGCTATTTTCGAATTTGCCGCCGACCAGATTCGCCAGGGGCGTCAGGTCTACGTGGTCTATCCGCTCGTGGAAGAATCCGAAAAGATGGATCTGACCTCGGCGGTGGAAGCGCGCGAAGAGCTGGCTCATGGCATCCTCGCCGAGTTTGAAGTCGGCCTATTGCACGGTCGTATGGAACCAGCGGAAAAAGCGGCTGTTATGGAAGCATTCAAAGCCAACCAACTCCACGCGTTGGTGAGCACGACCGTTATCGAGGTCGGAGTCGATGTGCCCAACGCCTCCGTAATGATCATTGAACACGCCGAGCGCTTTGGCCTAGCGCAGCTACACCAGCTGCGCGGTCGGGTGGGGCGCGGGGCGGCGCAGTCCTTTTGCATCTTGATAAGCCATCAGCAGGGCATTAAAGAGGGGTCGGATGCCGGCGAGCGCCTCGAGGCCATGGTCGAGACGCAAAACGGATTTGTCCTCGCTGAAAAGGATTTAGAGATTCGCGGTCCCGGTGAGTTCTTTGGCACGCGACAGGCCGGTCTTCCTGAATTCAAAGTGGCCGATGTGCTGCGCGACGAAGAGCTGCTGCGCGCTGCGCGCACCGAAGCCGAACGGCTGGTAGGGGAGGACGCGTGAAGACGCAAAAGAAAGTGGTGTGGGTGGGTGGGGCTACGGCCTTTTCTCTGCTGGGTGATCAGACCCTGTATGCCGTCTTGCCGACCTATTATTTGGAGCTGGGGTTGATGCCATGGCACGTAGGCATATTGCTCTCGGCCAATCGTTTAGTGCGGGTTTTTATAAACCACTGGAGCGAGCGCATCACGCGCAGCTACTCTCCCCGTTTGCTGTTTATGGTTTCGCTCTTTGGTGGGGCGCTTCTGACGGCGGCCTATGCGCTGCTCACTTCCTTTGTGCTGCTGCTACTTGCGCGGGTGCTGTGGGGTATTTGTTGGACTTTTATTCGTCAGATTGGTCTGACGACGGTTTCTGAAAGCACGGAAGAGCGGCACGTTGGGCGGGCGATGGGACTATACAGCGGCCTATCGCGCTTGGGATCCGTCTCGGGCAATTTTCTGGGCGCTTTAGGGCACGACATACTAGGTTTTACCGGGGTTTTATGGCTGCTGTCGGGCGTATCTTTTCTTTCGCTCCCCCTAGGGGGGCTGGCCCGCCCTAAAGAGGACGAAGTGCGCGCAAAGCGTGCGGATGAGGGCCTTCAGAATCCAGCGCCATTTCGCATTCTACTGGGAGGTTTTGCCGTCGGCTTTGTCGGGCAGGGGGCTATCCTATCGACCCTGGGGCTAGTGCTACGAGAGTCCATTGGAGAAGGTATCGTGTGGAGTGGGATCGCTATTGGCGTTGCGACGTTGACGGGTGCCCTCATGTCGATGCGATGGATTGCCGATTTATTTGCGCCTTGGCTCGGTGCGCTGAGCGACCGATGGGGGCGTCGCATCGGCGGACTCTTTTTTCTCGTAGCTGGCACGCTGGCGTTAGCGCTGGCTTCTATCGACGGGATGCTGGCCCTGCGCATTTTCTGCGTGTTGGTGTTTTTCGTATGCGCTACCGGATCCAACGTCGCACTTGTGGCTGAGGCCGGAACGAGAGGTTCGCGCGCCGTAGCTTCCTACGTGACGGCCGTCGATCTGGGCGCGTGCCTCGGGCCTATCGTCGGTTGGATGATGCCGCAGTGGGAGCTGCCCACAGGCTGGATCTTTCTCAGTGGGGCGCTGTGCTACGGGGTTGCAGCTTGGGGGCAAATGCGAACGGAAGCATCCACCCGTATTGATTGAGCTACGCCTGCCGAGCTTGGTAGGTTGCCAACTCAGCAAGCTTTTAGTCCGCGGGGCGTCACTTCGAGTGTCGCTCCTTTCATAGGGAGATATGCCATGCTCTATTTTGATGCGCACGCCTGTATTGGACAGCGTCCACAAAAGCACAAGCGCACGCGCTGGTCTACGGAACAGTGGCTTGAAGATATGGAGCTAGCTGAATTATCTGGCGCCCTCGTCAGCCATGCGCTCGCCCATTCATATGACCCAATCTACGGCAACGCGCGCCTTGCAAGCGAAGTGGCAAAAGCACCGGACGTGCTCTTTCCGCTGTGGTGTATCCTGCCGCTTGGTTCGGTGGATTTCTACGCAACGGGCAACGAACTGCTGGGGGCGATGGAGGAATCCGGGGTGCGCGCCGTGCGGCTAGTGCCGGGGAATTACTCGCTGCACGAGGCCGTCATGGGAGAGACGTTTGCCGCTTTAGAGGATGCGCGTGTTCTGACGCTGCTATCTGTGCGTTGGGGGGGCAGCGAACCGTTCGACTTTTTTCACGAACTGCTTGCTCGTTATCCCCAGCTGCCGGTCTTGTTGACCGACCACGTCTGGAGCCAGCAGCGGCACGTGCATCGCCTGCTACAGCTCCACGATAATTTGCACATAGAATTTTCGGCGTACCAGATTAACCGCGGCATAGAGGCCTACGTAGCTGATTTTGGCGATGAACGCCTGCTCTTTGGCACGGGGGGCACGGAAAAATCTCCCGGGGCCGCGCGCGCATTTATCGACTATGCCCAGATTTCTCAAGAGAGTAAAGAGCGCGTAGCGGGGGGCAACCTCGTGCGCCTGCTCAAGGGACAGGGACCGCAGCGCTCGGCTGCACCCGGTCGCCCCAACGATCTATGCATCGCCGACGCGCGCGTCGGGCGGCCCCAGTCGACCTTCGTCTTTGACGCACATGCCCATGTGCTGCACGAGGGAGGCCAAGCGGCTGGTGCCAACTATATCATGCTAGGCGGAGATGCCGCCGGCATGCTCGAAGTCAATCACTGGTGTGGTATCGACCGCATCGCGATGATGAGCTGGCACGGCCCAGTTTGCACCGACGCCGAGGATGGCAACGATGTGGTGTGGCGTGCCATGCAGCGCTTTGGCGAAGAAATTGTTGGAGTAGCCGTTATTGATCCCACGCATATGACCCGTGCCGGAATTGAGGCTGAGATTGAACTGCGCTACCGAGAACAGGGATTTATCGGACTCAAACCCTATGTGCATATGAATCTCCAATACGAAGACGAGGACTTCATGCCTTGGTGGGCCTTTGGCGATGCGCACCGGCTCTATGCGCTGATGCACGTGGCGCCCCATACCGGAGGAGTAGCGGGCGTGGGCCGACTGGCTGAGCGCTTTCCCAACATGAGCTGGCTCATTGCCCATTCGGGTGGATCCTATGCTTTTGCCGAAGAAGTCGCCGCCTGCATCGTCGATCATCCCAATGTCTACGCCGAGCTTACGCTGACTCCGGTAACCAACCGAGTAGTCGAATACCTCGTCGAGGCGACCGATGACGAGCACGTTCTCTTTGGCACGGATGCTCCAATGCGCGACCCGCGTCAGCAGTTGGGATGGGTGCTGTGGTCCGATTTGCCGCAGGCCAGCAAAGAAAAGGTTCTCGGACTCAATTTTAAGCGCATCGTCGAACGGGCCCTACGGCCGGAGGCCCGCCATGACCACTGAGCCGCTGCTAGCGCCGCAGGCATTTGTCGGCTTGGGGGACATCGCCCACTTATGCACGGGTGGGGAAGCTCCATGGCTCAAGTCGCAGGAGGTCGTCTACGCTGAGTTTGCGCGTTTGAAAAGCGGCGGCTACGGTGGACGTCAGCAAATGTATGCCCACGGAGAGGCCTGCAGAAGCAAAATGGGCCAACTTTGGCACGTCGATGGTCAGCGGGTGGCTTTTATGCCCTCGGCGGCCGAGGGTATGTCGTGGTTGGCGCGTGGTCTGTCCTGGCAGCCGGGCGACAACGTCGTTACAACCAATCTAGAGTTTCCCTCAGTGGCTTATGCCTGGCGCGATTTGCGCGAACACGGCGTTGAGGTGCGCTTGGTGCCGCATCGCAACTTCCTCGTTGAAGAGGCCGATCTACTCGCGGCCGTCGACGAGCGCACGCGCGTGCTCGCCGTCAGTCAGGTTAGCTTTTATAGCGGTCAGAACATACGGGTGGAACAGCTGGCCGAAGGGTTGCGTGGGAGGGATACGCTGCTCGCGGTAGATGCCACGCACGCGGCCGGGGCCGTCGATGTGCGCGCGGATCTATGCGACCTGTGCGTGTCATCGGCCTATAAGTGGCTCTTGGCCACGCATGGGGTCGCCCCGTGCTACCTAAGTCCGCGCGCGGAAGAACAGGTCGCCCCAAGTAGCTACGGTTGGCACAACTTAGCGGTCTGGCCCGCGCAGGGGGCCGAACGGGTACATGACGTAGACGTGCGGGCGATGCCCGAGCGATTGGAACCGGGCAATCCCGGTATGGTCTCGGTGCTCTTTTTGAACCGCTCGTTGGATGAATTGCTGCGCCTGGGTATAGAGCGTATTGAACGTCACGTGCTCGATTTGGCCGATGAGATTGCGCAGGGGCTCGCGGAGCGGGGGCTGCCGGTCATCTCGCCGACCGAACGCAGTCGCCGTTCTGGAAACACCTGCTTTGCCGCATCGGATGGAGCGCGCGTTATGCAGGCGCTAGCTGCCGCTGGTGTACAGGTCTGGGGTGAATACGGGCGCGTCCGCGTTTCCGGTCACATATACAATGGGAGTGGGGATGTGGAGCGCCTATGGCAGGGATTGGAAGCGTGCGTGCCGCTCCTAGGATAAACGGCGCGCACCCCAGTGGAGGTCTTATACGACCTTGCCAAAGAATTGGTCGTAGAGCGCGCGCACGGCGCGGGGGATATCGCTGGCCTTGATCCCAAACATCATGCTGACTTCGCTCGATCCCTGATTGATCATCTCGAGGTTGACGTTGGCATCGGCAAAGGCCGTGCAAGCACGGCCGGCTAGGCCGATGGTGTGGTGCATGCCTTCTCCGACGATCATTACCAGAGCTAAACCGCGTTCGACCGTGACTTCGTCGGCTACCAGTTCAGTGCGCACGCGGCGCAGTACGCGTTCTTCTGCAGCCGGGTTAAAGGTCGATTCGCGGACGATGACCGACATATTGTCGATGCCGGAGGGGGTGTGCTCAAAGGAGATACCTTCGTCCTCAAAGATCTGCAGCAGGCGGCGTCCAAAGCCCACTTCTCTGTTCATCAAATACTTGCTGATATACACGCTGCAAAAGCCATCGGTGGCAGCGATGCCGACGATGGGAAACTGGCCGGTCGGGCGCGTCGGTACAATGCGCGTACCTGCCGCGGACGGATTGTTGGTGTTCTTGACGATAACCGGTATACCAGCGTGAAAAACGGGTTCGAGCGCTTCGTCGTGAAAAACGGAAAACCCGGCATAGGACAGTTCGCGCATTTCGCGGTAGGTGATTTCTTCAACGGAAACAGGTTGGTCTACCAGCATGGGGTTGGCGACAAAAACCGAATCGACGTCGGTAAAGTTTTCGTACATCTCAGCGTCGACCGCTGCAGCGAGAATCGCACCCGTGATATCGGAACCTCCGCGAGGGAAAGTGACGACCTGCCCCGTTTCTGAATAGCCAAAAAACCCGGGAAAGATCGTTATGCCCGTGCGCTCGCGCAGGGCGCGCAGTTTACCGTATGATTGCTTTAACACGCGCGCATTGCCCGGTTCGTCGGAGAGAATCATGCCGCCTTCGCCGGGATTGACGTAGTGGGCTTCGACTCCGGTGCTGCGCAGATATTCGGCCACAAGGCGGGCGCTGTTGTCCTCGCCGCCGGCTTTCATGGTATCCATGAACAGGCCTTCGTTGCGCGGATCCATTTCGAAGCGCGCGTGG
The DNA here is from genome assembly GCA_038119905.1 of Gemmatimonadota bacterium. Classification (GTDB taxonomy): domain Bacteria; phylum Latescibacterota; class UBA2968; order UBA8231; family UBA8231. Next base: position 27,726 of record JAYOKQ010000036.1, read on the forward strand.
AAATCTTCGCTTATTGGCTGCAGCGATGCGGCGGGTAGCTCCAGTTCCTCGGCGATTTCGCGGTAGCGATCCACCACGCGCGCGAGAGCGTCTTGGCCGTCTTGACCCGAAAGGCGAACGCGCGCCGCTTCAATGAGCAGGTCGGTGACTTTGGTATCTTCCGCATCGCGCTTTCCTGGTGCGGATACGACGACCAGTCGCCGCTCGGGATCGCTAGTGATAATGGCACAAATTTTTCTTATCTGCTCGGCCGAGGCCAGCGACGTGCCGCCGAACTTGGCTACTTTCATGCCCGCTAACTCCTTATGTATATGGCGGTTGAGATAGATTACATAAGAAACAAATGGATTGCTATTTGGCCAAGGGGTTGGTGGGGAAAACGAGTTGGTTCCACCGGGACCGATGCGTACTTTCAAGGGGTGTCCATCATGGGAGAGATGCGATGAAAAATAAAGAGAGTGAACTACGCGTGTGTGCACTTGATGAGTTGCGCAACAAAGGATGTGTCGTGGCCGAAGGTCCTGTACCCATCGCCGTCTTCTTTGAGGATGGTGCTCTATATGCCATCGATAATCGCTGTCCACATATGGGATTTCCCCTGCACCGTGGCACCGTGGACAACGGGATCCTGACCTGTCACTGGCACCATGCCCGCTTTGATGCACGCAGCGGGTGTACCTTTGATCTATTTGCCGATGATGTGGCTTCCTACCCGGTAGAAGAGCGCGACGGTGTTGTATATGTGCAGGCCGAGGGAGCCCAGACTGACCCGATTGAGGCCGGCCGTAAACGTCTACTTGAGGGCATGCAGCAAAATATACGGCTCGTCGTAGCTAAGGCCGTGGTCAAGCTGGTTAATGCCGGTGTCGAACACGACGACATCGTGCGCCAGGGGGCGCTGTTTGGGGTGCAGCACCGCCGCGCTGGATGGGGGCCAGGCCTGACAATCCTGACGGCCATGGCCAACGTATGCGACCACTTAGATCCAGCCCAGCGCATTGCTCCGCTCTACCATGGCCTGCTTCAGGTCGCCAATGATAGCGCCGGACAGCCGCCCAAGTTTCCTTTGCAGCCGCTGGGCAGCGGAGCGGTTGAATGGACGTCGCTTAAGGAGTGGTTTCGCGATATGGTTGAGGTGCGCAGCGTCGACGGTGCAGAACGCTGTTTACTGACGGCGATCGAGCGCAGGGCGACACCCGCTGAACTGACGGATATGATGCTGTCTGCTGCGACCGATCACTTCTACCTGGACGGTGGCCACGTCGTAGACTTTATCAACAAGGCGTTTGAATTGCTCGACCGGATCGGCTGGGCGCATGCGGGAGAAGTGTTGCCCTCCCTCGTGCGCATGCTGTGTCAGGCCCAGCGCAGCGAGGAGCAGAATGCTTGGCGTAACCCATTCGATCTGGTCGAGGCTCTCCGCGGCGTATTTGCTGAACTACCCGCGCTGCTGGCAGAGGGCGCGGACAAGCAGTGGAACGGTCCGGCAGGTCTGAGTGAGGTGCTGTTGGCCGACGATCCCACCGCCACGATTGCCGCCCTACGTCAAGCGCTGTTGGACGGCGCGCGGCCGGTCGAATTAGCACGCGCGGTGGCGTATGCGGCGGCACTGCGCGTGGCGCGGTTCCACGTGCAAAATGAATTTGCCGACTGGATTGCCGTTTTACACACCTTCACCTACAGCAATGCTCTGCATCAGCTGTTGAAAAGAGCCGAATCGGACGAACTCGTGCGCGGGGTTTTTCACGGCGCGATACGCGTTTACTTGGACCGTTTTCTCAATATTCCGCCCGCGCGCCTGCCGAAGGGACAGGGAAAGTTGGTCGATGGGGCATTCCACGATGAGTACCTGCAGCTGCTCAACAACCAACAGCAGGTCGACGAAGCCGGACGAAGGGTTTACGCCTTTCTAGCAGGAGGCGGCGCGTTTGAAACGCTCTTTGCGACCCTGGCCGAATCGCTGGTGCGAGAGGACGGCGAATTCCACAGCTTTCAAATGCTGGAAGCTGCCCTGCGCCAGATCGGCGATGAACACGCAGAGGAGGAAAAACGCTTAATAGCTGTGGCCGCCGCCCGCTACCTAGCCGCTCATGCACCGACTCAGCGACAGCTCTTGCAGACCTTACGGATCGCCCTGCGCCTGCATCGCGGTGAGCCCGTGTACGAGGCTGAATAGGTGGTTTGTGCTCGAAAAATTGGTGCTGTATTGGGGGGGAAGGACGTCGTTTAGACGCTTAGTTGTCTTTGTGTGAATCAATGCCTAAGTTATATAGATTATAAGTTTTTCTGACATTTTACGGAGGTCATATGAGAGCGATACGCTTTCATGCCAATGGTGGGCCCGAGGTCCTGTCTTGGGAAGAGATGGATGATCCCCAGCCCGCACCAGGGCAGGTGCTGATCCGTCTCGAAGCCGTTGGTCTAAACTATATTGATACCTATCACAGAGAGGGACTCTATCCGGTTGCTTTGCCCTGTGTTCCCGGCGTCGAAGGCGCAGGGGAAGTGCTTGCGCTGGGTGAGGGCGTTAGCGAAGTGGCCGTTGGAGACCGCGTAGCCTACGCCGGTCCGATGGGCTCGTACGCCGAGCTGGCCGTTGTGCCGGCCGATCGCGTGGTGCCGTTGCCGGAGGGGGTGTCCAGCGAAGTAGGTGCCGCGGCCATGATCCAAGGCATTACGGCCCATTATTTGGCGCACGGTTCCTATCCGCTCAAAGAAACCGATACGGCGCTGATTCACGCGGGTGCCGGCGGCGTAGGACTCCTCTTGATTCAAATGGCCAAACTGCGCGGAGCACGCGTGCTGACGACGGTGTCTACCGCCGACAAGGAAGCGCTCGCTCGGGGGGCCGGTGCGGATGAAGTGATTCGCTATACGGAAGTGGATTTTGGGGATGAGGTGATGAAGCTAACCGACGGTGCCGGCGTTGACGTCGTATACGACTCGGTTGGGAAGACGACCTTTGATCGCGGCCTAGACGTGCTGCGTCCTCTGGGATACATGGTACTCTTCGGTCAGTCGAGCGGGCCGGTTCCTCCGATTGATCCGGGTATCCTCAACACCAAAGGCTCGCTCTTTTTAACACGGCCAACGTCGGCCCACTACACCCAGACGCGTCAGGAACTCTTGGCGCGCGCAGGTGACGTGCTGGACTGGATGGCTGAAGGAACGCTGGATCTGCGCATTGGTCATCGCTTCCCCTTGTCGGAAGCAGCCGAAGCGCATCGCGCCATTCAGGGGCGCAAAACTACGGGGAAAGTCTTACTGCTCCCATAATTGACAACCAACGACGAACAAATGGACGCGCGGCAGATCTACTCGCCGCTCAGAGTATAAAGGAGTGTTGTAATGGCAGACGAATCGCAGGCTCAAGGCGGGGAAATTCAGGAGGAAAGTAACGGCGCAGAAGACGCTGTGCAGGAACCCACAGAGGCCGTCGAAGGGGAGCCGGAAACCGCCACCACAGAGGGGGCTACAGCAGAGGCGGAAGGCGCCACTGCCGTCGACGAAACGCCCGCTGAAGTGGACGAAGGCGAAGCGGCTGCAGCCAGTGAAGGGGAGGGCTTTGCCCAGCTGCTCGAAGAGAGCGAATCGGAAGCCAAAGGAGAAGTCAAGGTCGGCGATAAGGTGCAAGGTGTGTTGGCAAAGGTCGACGGCGACAACGCCTTTGTCGATTACGGTGGCCGGGGTGAGGCCGTTATCCGCACGAGTGAACTGCTCGATAAAGACGGACAGCTGCTCTTTGCCATCGGCGATCCGATTGAGGCGTTTGCCGCTAGCGTGGGCGATGAAGTGGTCGTATCGCGGCGCGTCAGCCGGAGCAACGGCGACACGGATGCACTGTATCAGGCCTACAAGGCCGGTATGCCCGTCGAAGGTCAGGTGGATGCGGTCAATAAATGGGGCATGGGGGTCATCTTCCAAGGCGGCGTGCGCGGCTTCTGCCCTATTTCTCAGATCGATACCTCTTACGTGGAGAGCGCCGAGGAATACCGGGGCAAAAGCTACAGTTTTAAGATCATCGAATTTCGCCACCAGGGTCGCGATATCGTCGTGTCGCGGCGGGCGCTGCTCGAGGCCGAACAAAACAAAGAGGCCGAAGCGGTGCGCGGCCAGCTGACGAAAGGGGCTCGCCTGAAGGGTACAGTGACACGCCTGCAGGACTTTGGTGCTTTCGTTGCTCTGGGCGCAGGTGTTGAAGGGCTGGTACACGTATCCGAGATCAGCCATCAACGAGTCGATAAACCCGGCGACGTGCTCGCAGAGGGCCAAGAAATCGAGGTGATCGTTCTCGGTACCAAGGGGTTGGGCAATCGCCGCAAAGAGCGGATTTCTCTGTCTATAAAAGGACTGGAGAAAAATCCTTGGGACGAAATCCGCGACCAGTTTCCCGCGGGAACGGTCGCTGCTGGCAAGGTCGACAGCCTCGAGGATTACGGTGCGTTTGTCGAGTTGGGCGAGGGGATTCGCGGTATGGTGCACGTTTCGGAAATCGCCGATCGCCGCATTGCCCATCCGCGCGAGGTGCTCTCGCTCGGTGAAGAAGTGCGGATTGTGGTGCTTGAAGTGGATGCGCGCCGTCAGCGGCTGCGCTTGTCCATTCGCCAGGTCGAGTCCATGGAATCAGAGGCCAATCTGCGTGACTTTCAAGAGCGCATGAAGAAAGAGCAGAGCGAAGAGCCTTCGGGGAATGCGTTAACCGATGCCCTGCGTCGCGCCAATTTGGTCGACTGATGGGTACGCTGACCGACGAGATCTTTGCGCCGGCTCGCCCTGGATACTACGGTGAGTTCGGCGGGGCCTTTGTGCCGGAAATTTTGCGCACAACCCTTGATGAACTCATCGAAGTGTTCGATGCGGCGCGCGCCGATGAATCGTTTTGGAATGAATTTGTTCAGGTTATGCAGTCCTACTCTTGTCGCCCCACTCCGATTACCTATCTGGAGAATCTGACCCGTGAAATAGGCGGTGCGCAGATTTTTATCAAGCGCGAAGATCTCAACCAGACTGGGGCACATAAGGCCAATAACGTCATGGGCCAGGGGCTGCTGATGCGTCGCATGGGGAAAAAACGCGTGATTGCCGAGACCGGGGCCGGGCAGCACGGAGTGGCTACGGCGACCATGGCGGCGCGCTTCGGCCTGGACTGCACGATCTACATGGGGGCAGTAGACGTCGAGCGGCAGCGTCCCAACGTGTTCTGGATGGAGCAGTTGGGTGCCAAAGTGGTCGCGGTTGAAGACGGTTCGGCTACCCTAAAGGACGCCATCAACGAGTGCCTGCGGGATTGGGCCTACTCTATGGACGATACGCACTACGCGCTCGGTACGGCGTGTGGACCACATCCCTTTCCGCAGATGGTTGCCTACTTCCAACGCATCATTGGACTTGAGTGTCGCGAGCAAATGATGGCCTGTCCGGGCCGATTGCCCGACAGGGTCTACGCCTGCGTAGGCGGTGGATCCAATGCCTCGGGACTTTTCCTTGGTTTTCTCGACGACGCGGATGTCGAACTGGTCGGCATTGAGGCCGGTGGGTTGGGGATCAGCAGCGGACAGCACGCCGCCCGTCTGGCAGGGGGTGTGGGCGTGCCAGGTGTAGCACAGGGGTATAAAACCTACTTCTTCCAGAACGAAGAGGGGCAGATGCAGCACACCCATTCAGTTTCTGCCGGCTTGGACTATATCGGCGTGAGTCCGATACTCGCGCACTGGCATCAGAGTGGTCGCATGCGCGCTGAATCGGCTACTGATGCCGAGGTGATCGACGCGCTGAAGATGCTGATGCGCACCGAGGGTATTATTGGTGCTCTCGAAAGCTGTCACGGGTTGGCCGGCGGGCTGCGCGAGGCTGCCTCAATGCATTCCGATCAAGTTGTCTTGATCAATATGTCCGGACGCGGCGACAAGGATATTTTTACCATTGCCGACGCGTTGGATGATGCCAAATGGAAAGAATTCTTGCGGCAAAAGGTCGAAAAACTGTGAATCTGCAATCCTACATTGAAGAGCGCCTTAAGGAGCGCCGCGTCCTGCTGATGACGCATTTGATCGCTGGCTATCCCTCGCTAGAGGAAAACGAGCGGATGCTCGAGATCATGAACGAAGTTGGGGTGGATCTGGTCGAGTTGCAGATGCCCTTTAGTGAACCGGTTGCCGATGGACCGACTTTTGCCAGAGCAAACCAGCGCGCACTTGAAAAAGGGATCTCGCTGGAGCAGTATTTCGATCTGATGGCCCGTTCTACTCGACAACACGCTTTTCCCCACCTGATGATGGGCTACTACAACACGGCATTTCGGATGGGGCACGAGGCTTTCTGTGACAGGTTAGCAGCTTGTGGGGCGGTTGGCTATATCCTGCCGGATCTGCCCGTCGAAGA
>JAYOKQ010000036.1:34206-36276 GCA_038119905.1 Gemmatimonadota bacterium
TGCTGAGGACGTGGGAAGAAGAGGGCGAAGCAGCCTACGCCGATCTGCTGCATGACCTAGTAGCCGGGCGGATTTAATACGGCGCGCTCGCTCCACGCTATCCTTGCAACCCCCCTCACTATAGCTCCTATAAAGTGCTGTGCTGCTTTGGACGTGTCCGCGCCGGCGATTTTTAGCTCCTTGCGGACTAGTCCATAAAGAGACCACCGTTCACGTCGATAATCTCACCGGTTATGTGTCGGGCCTCTTCAGAAGCCAAAAAGAGGGCGCAGTGGGCTACGTCTTCGGGCTGTCCGACGCTGCCTAATGGAATCTGTGCCTTGACCGGGTCGTGGGCGGGTGAAGCGGTCATCTGCGTGTCGATTACGCCGGGAGCAATGGCGTTAACGCGGATGCCGTGAGCGGCTACTGCTCGCGCTAGGCCAATGGTCATGGCACTTACGCCTGCTTTCGATGCGGCGTAGGGAGGGCCGGCGGCCACTCCACCGGTTTTGGCGGCAAGAGAGCTCATATTGATGATGCAACCGCTACGTCGCGATTTCATATGCCCGAGCACAGCCTGTGCACAGAGAAAGGGCCCCTTCATATTGATATCGACGATGCGATCCCACAGCGCTTCGCTGCAGTCTTCAAAGGTTGAAAACGTGACGTAACCGGCGTTGTTTACCAGAATATCTAGCTGGCCGAATTCGTCAACGGTTTGCTCGACGGTATTGCGCACTTGCTCAATAGAAGTGACATCCATGGCAAAGGCGACCCCTCGAGTTGGCAGGGCTTGTGCGACGTGACGTGCGGCTTCGATATCGGTGTCGGTGACGGCCACGCGCGCGCCTTGGCTGGCCATTGTTTCGGCAATGGCGCGACCGATACCACGTCCTGCGCCGGTTATTAGTGCCGTTTTTCCGAATAGTCTTCCTCGCATAGAACCGTTTCTATTTATAGGATGAGGATCATGGCTAGTGCTCCTAGGGCGGCACCGGCGATGCCGGTGCGACCTAGCGGCTCTCTCCAGGCAAAGTGGGCAAAGAGGTTGTCGAGCAGCACGACGCCACAGCCGTTTACGGGAAAGAAAATAGTGCCTGGAATATGGGCGAGGGCCGTAAGGGACACCGTGAGCGTGACTAAGTTGAACATGCCGATGCCAACTCCCATGCGCAAGGCGCCGCTGCGCAGGGGGATGCGGCGTAGGCTGGCATAGAGCAGCCCCAGCAGTCCGGCCGTTGCGGCGGTAATCATCAGCACGTGTTGGCGCTGTGAATCGAGGCCGGCGTGGTGCACGGCGTGCAGGCAACACATGCTGAGTCCCTGTAAGATAAAGATTAGGCACACCCACCAGAGTCCACGCGTCTCTCTATGGCTGGCCGGCTGCCAGGTCAGCAGGGCGAGGCTTGCAGCGGCGGCAAAAAAGCCAATCACCTGGCCGGGAGAAACGGTTTCGTTCCACAGGAGCGCCCCGGCGAAAACGGGCACGATGACCGCAAGGCGAAACGAAGTGAGAGTAGGCGCTGAATCGAGGCGGGTGAGTGCATGTGTCATCGTCAGCATAGAGGCGATAAAGAGCAGGCCGGTGAGTGCCCCGATCTGAAGAGCCGGCAGGCTGGGTAGTACGTCGCCCCGATAGGTAAAGTAGGCGGCTAGAGCAGTCGCCAATACGAGATAGTTTACCGTGATGACAACCGGTGCGCTGTGGCCCTCGCGCTGTGACCACTTAAATAATTGGCCGAAACCAAAGCTGAGAAAGACGGAAGGGACGAGCCAAAACAAAAGGGCAAAAATCCTAGTAACGGGGGCATTTAAAGCAGGTTTGATAGAGCAAAGTACGCCCACTATATTAGGGGAGCAAGTGTTATATTGTACTGTAAAATAGGTTCGTTTTCTACGGCAGGTAAGAAAAGCATACAATGGATGACGCGACAGCGATAGAAGGCTGGAATAGTGCGATGATAGAAGAGCGTCGCGCGGTCCTTAGAGAGACTGTAGCCGAGTTGGTTGACAGCGGCGAACGGCATGCGCTTAGCCTGATCCTCAACAATCAGCATCCTGCCGATCTGGCCGAGGTTATACGGCCTT
>JAYOKQ010000037.1:0-29441 GCA_038119905.1 Gemmatimonadota bacterium
AATTTACCGTAAAGAGCATAGAGAAGACCGTGCTGCACGTGCCGTTCCACGCGCGTTGCGCGCATCATATGGAAGTCTATGGGCCGGGGTGGTCTATTGTCGAGTTGGTCCAAGTGCAAACGGAGGGTGGCGTAGTCGGCGTCGGCGAGACGATCCAGGGCTATACGTGGGGGCATTCGGGCGAGCGTGAATTCGCCCGCGCACAGGGAAAAAATGTTTTTGATCTGCTGTGGGACGACGGATTGGGCGCTGGACTGCAGATGGCGCTGTGGGACGCAGCGGGTAAGACGTTGGGCGTGCCCTGTCATCGACTCATGGGACCGCAGCACCGCGATGCCTGTCCCGTGTCGTGGTGGGCGCAAAGCATGCCGCCGGAGGATTGGGCCAAGGAAGCGCGCTGGGCCGAGGAGCACGGTTTTACGACGATGAAGGTCAAGGCGCGTCCCTGGTATGATATCGACGCGCAGCTGCGCGCCGTCAGCGAGGCGTCTTCGCTCCACTTTAAACTGGATGCTGACTTTAACGGACTGCTGCTAGGCGTTGATAAGGCCGCGCCGTTGATAGGTCGTTTAGAAGACCGCTACGAGCGTCTGGCTATCGTCGAGTCGCCGCTGCCCCAAGACGACGTGGCGGGCAACAAGCTGCTGCGCCAAAAAATTCGTAGTCCGATCTCGATGCACTTTGGTTCGCCGCCCGTTATGACGGCTATTAGCGAGGGTGTGTGCGACGGCTTTGTGATTGGGGGTGGCGTTAAACGCGTGCTCGACGAGGGCACATTGGCAGCGCAGGCCAAGATGCCGTTCTGGCTGCAGATGGTTGGCACCGGCCTTACTACGACGTTTGCTGTGCACCTGGGTGCGGTATTGAAGGAAGCGCGCTGGCCGGCCATTCCCTGCATCAATATCTATTCGCACACGCTGCTAAAAGAGTTTGCCGTTGAGGGCGGACACATTGCCGTGCCGCAGGCGCCGGGCCTAGGGGTCGAGCTCGACTGGGACGCCGTGGAGCGGTTTCGCGTGGAAGACGATTTCAAAAAGGAACCCGTGCGACAGATTCATGAAATCCATTGGCCTGAGGGACGCACGACGCACTATAGCAGCGGCAGCTATCGCGCCGATTTTCTGGCCGGTAAGCTGACGGGTTTTGTGCCGGATATACGGCTGGAGGTGCGTCTCGACGATGGCTCGGCCGAGTTTGATCGGGAGTACGAGGTCCTATTTGATTGAGATACTGCGGCGGTTTTTACTTCAAGAAAGGGTCCATTCTTATCAACCATAGTCACCCCAACTCGGAATGGGTTTCTGCAGCGGATCGTCGATCCATAGAAACTGCCCGTTGATGTCGCTCTCGATAATATCGAGTACCAGCTTGGCCGCTTTCTCCGGCGGATCGCCGCCCGTTTCCTCCACCCAGGCTACCCAGTTGTCGTAGTTGCCCCTTGCGTAACCGGACGCGGCTGTTTTGTTGCGGATATCGGCCCACATCGCCGTTTTAACGTCGCCCGGATGGATTGCATTGGCCGTAACGCCCGTGCCCTCCAGCTCGGCGGCGAGGTGCCGCGTTAGCTGGTTGAGGGCAACCTTGGCCGTGGCATAGGCGCTGTTTAAGGGGCCCGGAGCGTGCAGCGCCGCTGCAGACGAAAGGTTGATAAGGCGTCCCCAGCCCGCATCGAGCATGCCGTCGAGAAAGGCGCGCGAGACCAGATAGGGGCCGACCGTATCGATCATCAGCGTTTCGATCCAATCCTCGGGAACGCTGTCTTTAACGAGGGCGATCGGCCCAAAAATGCCCGCGGCGTTGACCAGCACGGTGGGCCGGCCAAGTTGGGATTCGACCTCGGCCTTTAAGCGGTCTACGGCAGCTGGATCGGCTACATCGGCCGTAAAGGACGTCGAGCTGCGCGCTACGCGGGCCACGGCCATTCCGCGCTCTTCAAGCGCATCGGCGATGACGGCTCCGACCCCTCGGCTCGCTCCGGTCACCACGGCGATCTGCCCTTTGAGCTCTACCATCAAGTCGCCTCCGTTGCTTCCGTGTGGGCAATGGGATTGTCCTCGTCTCCCAAGCGCTTGCGTTCGCTACCCCAATTGCGAATGTTGCCATTCCAGTAGCGCGTATCGGCCGGAGAGTAGGAGAACAGATACGACCAGCGCGGTTTGTCGGTGGTGTTGTCCGGTCCGCCGTGGACGGTATAGCCGTGGTGCACGGTGCAGTCGCCCGGCTGGTAGTGAAAAGGCTCGGACAGCCCCAGCTCGGAAGCCAGCAGGGGAAACTGCTCTAGCAGGTCGCCTCGGTCGTCGTTAAATACCGAGCCTAGCGGTCCTTCGCGATGCGAGCGGTCGACAAAACGCATGGCGCCCATATCCGCTGTTACCTCGTCTAGCGCCATCCAGAACTGCAGCTCGCCAACGCGGTCGGAGCCGTGCTCCGACGAGTCTTGGTGGTAGGTTGACCCACGTGCTCCGGGCGGTTTGAGCAAGAGCAAGTCGATGCGGTAGCGCAGCGGAATGTCCACGCCCTTAAAGCGCTTGCGATCGACGAAACGCGTTGCATTCTTTGCCATGCGCTGGCTAAACATAAACGAACGGAATGGTTCGGCGCCCTCGGCTAGTGCCAGGCCTTGGTTGGGTCTCTCGGCGTGCTCCTCCTGCTCGCGGCGCTGCATCCACTCCTGGCCAACGCGCAGCATGTCTATCGCAAAATCGGGGTCGACGAGCCGTTTCATCATGACCCAGCCATGCTCGCGGTAAAAGGCGACCTCTTCGTCTGTTACCTCTCGAAGAACGCCCTCAATTTCGCGTTCGGTCATAGCCTTGCCCATAGTGGGTGCTCCTTTTTTAAATGTCTTTACCGCTGTGTGAAGGCCTAGGGTAAATCTGGAGCGTCCACACAGCAAATTCGTAGTGGTTTGTAATGCGGTTAGTTGGTTCGAATGGCCTTACCATAATTGCGTTCAGTCAACGTAGTCTCACGTTCTACTTCTGCCTAACAACCACAGTGCGCGGCGATAGGATTCTCGTTTGGCACGGCCTGCCCGCCAGTGCGTTCAATTCTCGTCACCAGCCCGATCCGACGGGGGATATATCTCGTGCCGACTGCCCAATATGCGCGAGCAACATCTCATCGTCCCTGTTTTCGATGCCGTACAGCGCCCATTCGAGCCAACCCAATCCGGCTCTAAATCGAGCTTCGTCAATCACCTCGGTAGGGTAGGCGGATTTACTGAAAATAAGCTTGGCCAGCTGCTCGCCGTAGACGTCCAGTAAAACGCCTACGTCAATCGCCTGGCTGCCGATTCCAGCCGTTCCAAAATCGATGATTCCTGCAACGCGCTGTTTGCTCTCATCGTAGAGGATATGGTAGCAACCCAAATCGCCGTGAACGAGCGATTCTCGCGTATTGAGTTGTATGGAACCCGTCCTTAACGGTGCAAAGTGCTCCTCAATCCACAGACGTTGGTGTTTCCACAGCTTTGGGAAAAGCACTTCTTCAACGCGCTCGTACAAGCGCATCAGATCTTCGAACGTTCGTTGGGCTGCAGACTGCGACAGTCCTGCACCCGTAGCTTCGGCGCTGCTTATGCCATGTATCTGTTCGTGAAATTCGCCCAACTGTGCCAGCACGCTCTGTCGGGTGCGTTCATCCAGTCCCATGACGATATTGCGAGAAAGCGGCACGCCCTCGATAAGCGGGTAGCTGACAAAATCGCCTGTGACCCGTTCAAGCTGAGGAATCGTGAGGCTGATTTTGTCGCGTAAAAAGCGATGTAAAGCAACTTCTTGCTCGAGGTTGTTTTTGGCCACGTCGGTCTTGGGAAATCGACAGACGAAATTTCCATTCACAATGACCACATCGTTGTGCATGCCATCGCGATTGAGCGCTGTTTGCTCAATCGCTAGCTTTGGATAGGCCTCGCGAATTGCAGTTGTATAGCGATGTAGGATATCCACTTTGCCCATTGAGCCTCAACGATGAGCAGTCTATGTGCTCGCCCAAATCGTTACAGTTTGCTGACGGAGTCGCCGACGGCAATGGTGCCAGCTTGCACCACGCGTGCGTTGATGCCGCGCAGGTGGAGCGCCTTGCCGACCTCCGAATTGACAAAGGTCATGGCGTCCATGCCAAAGCGCTCGACAAACTTTTTGCAGCCGTTGTGCGGCTCGGGGGTGACTTCTAGGATGGCGCTGCCAATAGATAAACGCGTGCCGGCCGGTGCGTTTTCTTCGCTGAGATCAAAGTCCACGTAGAGCTGGTCCCCGGCCAGCGCCCAGCGGTCTTTAGACTGGGCGATGTGCTGTATGGCGCGCGCGTTGGTCAGCGTGATCTGCGTTTCGGGATTGGCCGGCCGCTCGGGTCCGCCGCGCGTCTTCCAGTTGTCGCCGACCAGACCGACGTCCAGATCCAATTCGCCTTCCTGTATGATGTCGCGCTGAAGCGTTTCCGGTCTGCGCACGATCATCTCCAGCGTGCCCTGGTCTTTGGGTGATTGGCGTATCTCGTCTAGGCCGGCCTCGAGCTGTTCTGTGGTTAGGTGGGCTGCAGTCGTCATGGTATGGTTTCTCCGTGTAGTGAAATGCACTTGACCGCTAAGTTAAGCAATCGCAGGGTCGTGCATAAAGTGCCCTAATCGACGTGAGGGCCCAGGCGTAGCGCATTGGTTTTTATGAGACAGAAAATATCTTGCCCTTCGACTAGCCCCAACTCTTCCAGCGCTTCACGCGTAATGTTGGCGGCGATCCTTCTGCCTACGTCTATATAAATCAAGTACGTGCCGTCTACGTAGGCGATCTGTGCTATGGTTCCGCGCAGCGCGTTGCGAATGCTCAAGCCGTCCGGTGACCGCCGCGAGAGAATGATATCGTCGGCGCGCAGGCCGATAAACATGCGCTGGCCAGCGGGTTGCTCGACAGGGGGTATCTTGAGCTCTTGCGCGCCGCAGCGCGCCCGGCTGAAACCTGCCCCCGATGGCGATTCGAGCAGCTCGACCTGCAGCACGTTTTCAAAGCCGTGTTCCCCCAATAGGGGCAAGACGCCCGGTTCGGTGGCGATTCTAAAAAAATCTCCGTGCGCCAGGACCTGACCGCGCTCTAGCATGATGACCTGTCCCGTAAGTTCGAGAATTTCAGCGACCGAATGGCTGACGTAGAGCATGGGCATGGCTAGCTCGGTGCGGATGTGGCGCAGGTAGGGTATGATGCGGCTCTTGAGCCCTTGATCGAGCGCGGCCAGCGGTTCGTCCATCAGCAGCAGACGCGGGGAAGATAGCAGGGCGCGTCCCAGCGCCACGCGCTGACGCTCGCCGCCCGACAGATGAGTGGGCGCGCGTTTGAGAAGGGAACCGATCTCCAGCAGCTCGATAATTTGATCTGGAGCGAAGCGCCGCGCTGCGCTGGGTAGTAGATCGTAGCCGTAGCGCAGGTTGCGTTCGACGCTGAGGTGGGGAAAGAGCAGGTCCTGCTGAAAGACGTAGCCGATGCCGCGGGTTTCGGGCGGTTGATCGATGCTGCGCTCAGAGGAAAACAGCACGTCCCCGTCAACGGAAATTTCGCCGCGGTCGGGTCGCAGCAGGCCGGCAATCATATGCAGCAGCGAGGTCTTGCCTGCCCCAGAAGGCCCGTAGAGCGCGGTGGTTGGATAGCGGCACTCGAGATCGATCGACAGCGAAAAATCGGCCAGCGTGTGCTCTATATCTAAGCGCAGCACGGCTAGTGCCTCCGCAGGCGTCGTGCGGTCCATTCACTCGCTACGAGCGCCGTCAGTGATAGAATGATCGAGGCAATAACTAGGCGGGCGGCGGCCGCTTCGCCGTCGGGTTGGTTGAGATAGGTATAGATGGCGGCCGGTAGGGTCCGCGTCTGTCCGGCAATATTCGATACAAACGTGATGGTGGCGCCAAACTCGCCTAGGCTGCGGGCAAAGGCCAGCAGCGCGCCGACGAGTAGGCCGGGCAGCGCCAGCGGCAAGGTTATCGTGCAAAAGGTGCGCAGCTTGGATGCACCAAGCGTGCGCGCAGCCCGCTCTAGCTGCGGATCGACTTCTTCGATGCTAAGGCGCACAGAGCGCAGGACGAGTGGGAAGGCGACGACGGCTGAGGCGACGACGGCTCCCTTCCAGTCAAAGGCCAGCGTGAGACCAAGTGCGTCCAGCGTCGGCCCGAGCGGTCCGCGGCGTCCGAAGAGCAGCAGGAGTAGGTAGCCAGTGACGACCGGCGGCAGTACGAGCGGCAGGTGGAAGAGGCCGTCGACCAGCATTTTGAGCGGAAAGTCGCGTCGGGCTAGCAGCCAGCCTACGCCAACGGCCGGCGGCAGCGTGACGACGACGCAGCATAGAGCTACGCGCAGCGAGAGGCTGAGGACCTCCCATTCCTCAGGGCTGAGCACGAGGAATCTCTTGTATAGGCATGAAACCGTAGTGCTCGAATCGGTCTTGGGCTTCGGTTGAACGGAGGTAGTCAAAAAGGTGGGCCACAGCGGGACGATAGCGGCCGGCGACGATGGCAGCAGGGTAGCGAATCGCGTCGTGGAGACTGTCGGGAAGCGAGGCGACGACGCGCACGTCACGAGATAGATGTGCGTCGGTGGCATAGACCATGCCGAGAGCGCACTCGCCGCGGGCGACGTAGGCCAGTGCAGCGCGGACGTCGACTGTCGGTGCGAGGCGAGCGCTGAGTGCATCCCACCAGCCCAAATGCAGCAGCGCCTGGCGCGCGTAGATGCCGGCCGGCACGTGCGAGGGATCGCCTATGGCAAGGCGCCCTGAGAATGCATCGACCCAATGTGCATCGCCGTGCACCTCAATGGAGGTATCGCTTTCGGACGGGGCAATCAAAACCAGGCGATTACCCAATAGATCCACGCGCGTAGATGAATCGATCAGCGCGCGTTCCTGCAGATAGTCCATCCACAGCGCGTTGGCCGACAGGTATATATCAGCTGGTGCACCGGCCTCAATTTGCTTGGCCAGCGTCGATGAGCTGGCAAACGACAGACGCACGTCGGCAAAGCGCTTGCTGGACAGCAGTTCCTGCAGCGCGGCGCTCAGGCTGGCTGCTGCGTAGATCGCAACGGGGGTGTCCGCTCGTGCGCACGGCACGCCGAAGAGAGTGCAGGCTGCGAGTAGTAGGAGAATGTGCATTGCATACATGGCACTGATAACATCGCTCGGAGCGGTTTTTCAGGCAACGTCCGATAGAGATATATGCGGTGTTTAAGTCTGCCAAAAATGCGCTAGCGAGTGGCCGATCTCTTCGCGCGTGCGAACGGTGTGTATTCCGTGCCAGAAGGGGGGAAACAGACGGCGATAGCGCGGCTGATCAAAGCGGCGATCGACCAGGAGTACAACGCCGCGGTCGACGTCGGTGCGAATGACGCGCCCGGCCGCCTGCAGCACGCGGTTCATGCCGGGAAAGGTATAGGCGTAGTCGAAGCCAGGTAGTTCTGCACGGTCAAAGTAGTGGCGAATCAGATCGCGTTCGAGGCAGATCTGCGGCAGGCCAACGCCGACGATCACGGCGCCGACGAGGCGATCGCCGACCAAATCAATACCCTCGCCGAAAATGCCCCCCATGACGGCAAAACCAACGGTCGTTTGCGCATTGTCCTCGGCAAATACGGCAAGGAATGCTTCGCGCTCGCGTTCGGACATAGACGTTTCCTGCACGAGCACTTCAATGTCGGGGTGGTGTTCGACAAAGCGCTCGGACACTTCCTGCATGTAGCGGTAGGAGGGAAAGAAGGCCAGGTAATTACCCGCGCGCTGGCTGGCCGCTACGGCGATGGATTCAGCGACTTCATCGTAGCTATCTTCGCGCTTTTTATAGGTCGTCTCTACCTGATCGGCCAGCAGCAAGCGCAAATTGTCGTGTGGAAAAGGTGAGTCGAGGCTGAGCAGCGGGTCTTCTTGGTCGCCGCCTAGTATTTGGCGGAAGTAGTCTAATGGCGTGAGCGTCGCGGAAAAGAAGACGGCCGACGTGCCGCGCTTGAGCGCATCGCGGATGTTTTTTGATGGGTCGATATTGTAGAGCCGTAGATACACCTCCTTTTGCTCCTTTTCGGCATAGGTGGTGTAGCGCTCGTCGTAGAGTTCGGCAATGCGTATAAAGGCCAGCGCGTTAAAGTAGGCTTCTATCAGTTCATCGAAGTAGAGAAGCGCAGCACCTCGTGATAGCACGCGCTCTGTCTCACGCAGGAACTTCTCCAATTTGGGGAGGATCTCCTTGGGCAACTGTGGATCAATCCAAGCGCTGCCGTCGCCTTCCTTTTCGACTTTTTTTCCTATGGATAGCAGATATTTGTTGAGGTCGCCGAGGAGCTTACCCAACGATGGCTGGTCTTTGGCGACGAGGCGGCGTAGGCCGAGTATTTCACTCTTATACAGGTCGGCCGAAAACATATCGCGGGCCCGGTCGACCAAGTTGTGCGCCTCGTCGATGAGAAAGGCATAGGCGCCGCCATCCTCCTCGAAAAAGCGTTTTAAATGAGCGCGCGGATCAAAGACGTAGTTGTAGTCGCAGATGATGATATCGGACCACAGGGAAAGATCGAGGGAAAATTCAAAGGGGCAGACCTGGTGTTTTTCGGCGTATTCTTCGATGCGTGCACGGGTAAAGGCATCGTGCTGGAAGGCATCTTCAAGCGCGTCGTTAATGCGGTCGAAATAGCCGATGGCGAAAGGGCACTGGTCTGGATCACAGGAACTGCCGCCGTTGGGTTTAAAACAGATCTTGTCGCGTGCGGTTAGGGTAAGACTCTTGAGCTGCACGCCGCCTGCGCGCATATCGTCGACCGCTTTTTCGGCTACGGTGCGACCGATCGTCTTGGCCGTCAGATAAAAGAGCTTTTCGGCGTGGCCGAGCCCTAGGGCCTTTACGGCGGGAAAGAGCGTAGAAATAGTTTTGCCTATGCCGGTGGGTGCCTGTGCGAAGACGCGGCCGCCGCGTTCAATGGCGCGATAGGTTGCCACGGCTAGCGCGCGCTGCCCCGGCCTGTAATCGGCGAAGGGAAATGGCATGGCGTCGATGCTGGCGTTGCGCTCGTTGCACCAGCTGTGGTATATGCGCGCCCAGTGCATGTAGCGCTCGATGAGGTCTTGGAAAAAGGCCAGCAGTTCGTCGCGCTCAAACGTGCGGCGGTCCTCGTGGCGCTCCATGCTTTCGATCTGCACATAAGTTAGCTGCACGTCGACTCGCTCCAGGTCGTTCTGAATGGCTAAAATGCTAGCGTAGACCTTGGCCTGAGCCCAGTGCACGGGCACGTCTTCCATTTCGGGATCGAGCGTGCTTTCGGTTGTCTTGATTTCCTCGACAAGCACGGTGTCGTCTTCGACGAGCAGGCCGTCTACCCGACCGTTGATTTCCAGTTCGAGGTCTTCGACTTCGATGCGATAGGAGAGAGGAACTTCTGCCTGGTAATGCTCGGGCCGTGCGCGCTGCACGCGCTGGTGGCCGCGCGTGCCCTCTATGAGTCGATCGGGGTTGCCGAAGCCTCCGGAAGTTAGGTCGCCGGATCGCAGAACAAAGCCGACGAGGGCGCGAACCGATGTTTTTAGTAGACGTGTGCCCATGGTAGATTTATCTAAAGATAGGGGCTATTTTAGGCGGCGCTACTTGGTCTGTGAGCGATTTTTATAGTATCTCAATGCGGGGGATTGATGCTTCTGTAATTGCAGCAGGCGGCACAATAAAAAATAAATAAGGAAAGACGATGAGCGGAGAAACTGCAGTGCGCCTGGGCGTCATTGGCGGATCGGGTCTATACCAGATGGAAGGGGCGCAGGTCGTGGCCGAGCACAATTTGAGCACGCCCTTTGGCGCAACGTCCGACGCCGTAATAGAGGCGGAAATTGACGGTCGCACGGTGTTTTTTTTACCGCGACACGGCCGCGGTCACCGGCTGTTACCGTCGGAAATACCGGTGCGTGCCAATATCTGTGCGCTGAAAATGTTGGGAGTGACCCACGTGCTGGCCGTCAGCGCCTGCGGTATTATGCGCGAAGAAATTGCTCCGGGCGATATGGTTGTGCCCGACCAACTCTTTGACCGCACTCGGGGGCAGCGCCCCTCGACGTTTTTCGGTGAGGGTATCGTAGGTCATCTACCCTTTGCCGATCCTTTTTGCGGGGAGCTGAGCACGACGCTGCTGCAGTCGGCCGCGGCCGAGGGCGCTACGGTCCACGCCGGTGGCACGTATATATGTATGGAGGGGCCGCTCTTTTCAACCCGTGCCGAGTCGAACTTCTACCGCAAGACCGTCGATGCGGCGGTGATCGGTATGACGGCCTTACCCGAGGCCAAACTAGCGCGCGAGGCCGAGCTGTGCTACGCTATGCTGGCGATGGGCACGGACTACGATTGCTGGCACGAAGAGGAGGAAGACGTGACGATAGAGCAGGTGTTGGCCGTTATGCACGGCAATGCGGCTCAGGCTAATCAGATTGTCCGGCGCGTCGCCGGCGCGCTGCCGGAAACCTCGTCGTGCGCCTGTCTCAGCGCAGCGCAGTTTGCCATCGTTACGGAGCGCGAACGCATTCCGCCGGAAACGGTAGAAAAGCTGCGACCGATCTACGGTCGCTACTTGGACCAATAGGCGCGGACCAGTCTACCCCGGTCCGCGCCGGCCAAAACTACTTCTTGTGTTTTCCTTTGCCTTTTTCCAGTCTGCGCACGGTGCTGCCGTCCTGCACGGCGTCGTAGATTGCGGCAAATTCTCTGCTGCCGTCGTCCTCTACGGGCACGCACTCTGAGCCGGCTTCACTTACTGGCATGGCATCGCGCGGGTAGACCCCGTGGAGCGCTTGCTTGGAACAGCCGTAATAGGTGACCTCGCCGTTGGCGCGCGCGTAGCGGTAGACGTGACGCGGGGGATCGACCCAGGTGTAATCGACGCGATATTTTTCGATGGCTTTTTCGTCGATCTCGAGCCCCAGTCCCGGTCGTTCGGGCACGCGGTAAAAGCCTCCGCGCAGCTCGATCGGCTCGTTGATGAGCTGCTTTTTCCAGATATTCATGCAGGTGATGGCCGGCCACTTGGCCTGTGGACAGACGGCGCCTAAGTGGGCCGCCCACGTCGTAGTAACGCCTGTGCCCACTAGCTGCAGCCAGAACGGCTTGTTGGCCGCATCGGAAATGGCCGATTGCTGCATAATATTGCGCGCTCCGGCACAGACTACAAAGCCGTCGGCTACGTCGTGCTGCAGCGTCGTCATAATCGGCGGGCTGCCGAAGTGCATGGCGACGGGGCGATCAATTCGGTTGCGGATCTGCGCGTTGCCGGCCACATCGCCCTGGGGGATGGGCGTTTCGATCATGGCCACCTGTTCGTATTGCTCTAACGTCGAGAGAAATTCGACGGCACTGGCGGCGTTGCCGAGGGTGCTGTTGAAGTCGAGATCGAGCTTAAATTGCTCCGGTACGACCTTGATGATGGCGCGAATGGCGTCGTGTAGGTCATACCAAGTGCGCGCCTTGAGCTTGGCCGTCATATAGCCCGCTTTTACGGCATCGGCGCACTGGCGCGCCCAGTCCTTGGACGGCATGTCCATCGCCCACCAAGACAGCGGACACCAGTCCCGCACCTTGGTGCCGAGCAGGCGATAGGCCGGCGTGCCGAGCTTTTTGCCGACGGCGTCAAAGAGTGCCATCTGCACGCCCGCTCCCAGGCCGTCGTCCCACAGCAGATCGGCAGCCGTCTTGCCGACGATGCGCTCTTCTATATCGTCTGGGACCTTAGACCAGGTGTAGTTGGGAATGGTCTCACCCCAGCCTATGGTACCGTCGTCCATCTCCAACTTGCAGAGCTGGATGATGCGCCAGTGTGGCAGCCAAAACTTCATGTGTTGGTTGGTATGTGTGGTAAACGGCACGTCGAGATGGATGAGCTGGACCGATTTGATGCGCATGCTAGCCTCTTTGTTAGGGGTAGGGGATCGGCGAAATAGATAGAAGAGTTGTCGCCGCGTGTCAAGCAAATGAGAAAAATGTAACAACGCGCCTTTGGCTTGGAATGCCTAGGAAACGCGGCGCATACGCGCTGGTGACTGCGTGATGCTGCCCGTTCGGGATGTTTCTTAGTACATTCAATGCTATGGAAATACGCGAATTAGCCGAGCGCATTCTTTTTGGAGAGCGCTGGGAAGACAAGCTGGTCGAAATCTCCGGCTACGAAGATACTGAACCGGGCAGTGGTCTAACGGTTCCCGACGGGCCCGGACGTCCGGCAGGCTTGGGTTTGGACGAGTGGCACGGGCGGGAGCGAATGCGCTTTCGCGACGTGGGCAAGCTGCACTCGGAGCGGGAGCGCGGCCTCGTCCTGCACTTTTTTGCCAATCACGAACTGCTGGCGTTGGAACTGATGGCGCTGGTCTTGCTCAAATTCCCGGATGCGCCGCAGAAGTTTCGCCGCGGTGTAATGCAAACGCTGCGAGACGAGCAGGAACACGTGCGCATGTATCGTCGTCGGATGGCCGAAATTGGCGTTGAATTCGGGCAGATCCCCGTAAGCGATTATTTCTGGAAGGCCATCGCGCCGATGCAGAGCCCGCGCGATTTTGTAACCGGTTTGAGTATGACCCTAGAGCAGGCCAACCTCGACTATGCCGTGCACTACGCAGCCGTGTACGATCAGCTGGGCGACGACGATACGGCGGCCATTCTCAAGCAGATTTATCGCGATGAAATCAGTCACGTAAAGCACGGCTTGCGCTGGTTTGAGCGCTGGCGCGACGGAGAGCAGACGCAGTGGGACGCCTATAGAGAAGTGCTGCCTGAACCGCTGAGTCCGGCGCGTGCCAAGGGTATCGGTTTTAATCGCGAAGGTCGGCTGCGAGCGGGATTCAACACTGCCTATATAGACGAGTTAGAAGTTTTTTCGCGTTCGCGGGGGCGGTGTCCCGACGTGTTTTGGTTCAATCCAAACTGCGAGGGCGAAGTGGCGTCGGGGCGCGCTGGAGATGCGCCGACCAAACTCGTGCGTCAACTGGGCGAGGATTTGCGCGCCCTGCCCATGCTCTACTGCGCTCAGGACGATGTCGTGCTGGTGGAACGGCGTCCGAGCGTGGATTTTCTGCGCGGTCTGCGGTCGCTCGGTTTTTCCGTGCCGGAGTTTGTTGCATATGGCGACGGCGGTTCGGGCATTCGCTCTCTGACCGATCGCAAGCTGCACGGTCTGCGTCCATGGGGCTGGAGTCCGGCGAGTGCGGCGTTTCTAGCGCCGCTGGCCGCGCAACTGGCAGAGGGCGAAGCGCTGCGCTGGCGGCAGGATTGGCATTCGCTCTATTCCAAGGCGTGGAGTGCTGAGCAGCTAAGTGCATTGGTCTCGTCATCGGCCGATGCATGGATGTGCGGCCCGGAGGTGGTCGGTCGCGTTGGTCGGACGGTAGACGAGGTCGATGCGCTGCTCGCCGATGGTGGAGCATGGGACGAGTGGGTAATCAAGGCGCCCGTCGAATCGTCCGGCCGGGGGCAGATTCATGCACGCGGTGGTCGGCTGCGCCCCGAACAGCGCGGCTGGTTAGAGAATGTGCTGGCGCGGCACGGGGCCGTGGTGGTCGAACCGTGGCTGGATAAGGTGCTGGATCTATCGCTGCATCTCGACGTCGATGGACAAGGTCAGGTACACGTGGCCGGCTGGACGCGTTTTTTTACCGACGCCCGCGGTCAGTACCGCGGCACGCTGGTAGGGCAGATGGTGGCCGGTCTAGACGAAGAGGCCAAAAAGTTTCTCTATGGAGGCGGACGCGATCCGCGTCGCTTGCAGCGCTTGGGTGAACAACTCGGCGCGCAGGTGGGTGGGGCACTGGCAGAGCGAGGGTATGTCGGGCCGGTAGGCATCGATGCGCTGGTCTATCGCTGCGGTGGCCAGCTGCGTTTGAAGCCCATTGTCGAGATCAATCCGCGCACGAGCATGGGGCGCGTTGCCCTGGCGCTGCGCCAGCGCGTCAACTCGGCGCGCACGGCGCTGTGGCTCGTCGTTACGCAGCGCGAAGCGCAAGCGGCTGGCTGCGATACGCTGGCACAGTGGGCCGAGCGCTTCGCGTCGGCTTGGCCGTCGCGCC
The DNA here is from genome assembly GCA_038119905.1 of Gemmatimonadota bacterium. Taxonomy (GTDB): domain Bacteria; phylum Latescibacterota; class UBA2968; order UBA8231; family UBA8231. The sequence goes on from JAYOKQ010000037.1 coordinate 14,050, forward strand.
TAGCCGACGATGGCGTGCAGCTGAGCGAAGGTGCGCTCTTTGTCACGGATCCAACCAATGCGCGCGCGTGCGCCGGTTTGCTGCTGGTTGACCATACGCTCGATGCGTGCCGTCAGCGCGCGCGCGAAATGGGCCTAATGATCGGAATCTGAGCGCACTATTCGTGCCGATGAGTGTCCGACCCATCGGTGCCGTGCATCTCGTCTTCCCACCACGTCGTTTGCGGTATGCTTTCCCCGTATACAGTGGTCTGTCCAACGATCGGCGTTGCCGCCTGAATGCCGGCTGCATCGGCAGCTACGCGCAGGCGCTGCATGGGCTCGTACCAAGAATGCAGCGCCAAGTTCAGCGTGCCCCAGTGTATGGGGTGTAGCACTTCGCCGCGTAGATCAATATGCGCCTGCACGCTCTCCTCGGGGAACATGTGGACGTGCCGCCAGCGTTCGTCATAGGCGCCGCATTCGATAAAGGTCATGTGGAAAGGGCCATAGCGCCGGCCAATTTCGCTAAAGCCGTCAAAGTAGCCCGAGTCGCCGCTGATATACACTCGGTGATTGGGCCCGTTTAATACCCACGAGGTCCATAGCGTCTTGTTGCGATCGGTCAGCCCGCGGCCGGAAAAGTGCTGTGCCGGCGTAGATACGATCGTCAGATCCTCGTTTATGCGCAGTTCCTGCCACCAGTCCAACTCGCGAATCTTGGCGTGGGGAATACCCCAAGCTGCCAGGCGTGCGCCGACGCCTAGTGCCACGACAAAATGCGAAGTTTTTTCGTTGAGCTCTTTAATAGAAGACTTGTTCAAATGGTCGTAGTGGTCGTGAGAAATTAGCACGACGTCTACGCTGGGTAGCTGTGCTATCTGTAGCGGCACGGCGCCGTTGTAGCGCGAAGGTCCCAAAACCGACACGCGCTTGTCGAAAACGGGATCGGAGAGCAAGCGAAAGCCGTCGATGTTGAGCAGGAGCGAAGAATGGCCGAGCCACGTTGCGTTGAGCTGGTTGCGCTCTGCGCGCTCAAAGGTGGTTAGGTCGACTTGCTGTCGCGGTAGAGGACCTTCGGGCGTGCGCTCCTGTCCGCCAAAGAAAAACTCGGGTAGGAGCCGCAGGCCTTGCCAGAAGGATAGCGACTGCCATTCGACTGCATTGCGGAACGTTCCATCGCTATACTGCGGCGATTGCCTCCACGCTTCGCGCTGCATTGGCGTGCTGTGCGCCATCCACGTCGAACACGCGGTGTAGAGCACAACGACGGCGAACGCCAAGATAAATGGAGCATGTTCCTTCTTCATTTGGTCGATGTCTAAGAGGTAAACAGCGCGTCGAGAGCGGGTGGGAAACCGGGTCTGCCATCGCGGTTTAGGCAGGTGCCTATAAAGTGCCCCTGCAGTATGAGCGTGCCATCACTCCGGTGTATTTCTTGAAAAAATACGAAGCGCACGCGACCTTGGCGTTTGGCACGAAGGCGTATGGTAAATTCGTCGCCGCTGCGCAGGGGATATTTGTAGTCTATCTCGCAGCGCGTGAGAACGAGATCGTGTCCCTGTTCGTGGAGCTGAGCAAAATCAAAGCCGCAGGCGCGCAGAAATTGATGGCGCGCGTGTTCGAGGTAGTTTTGGTATACGGCGTTGTTGACGATGCCCTGCAGATCGCATTCGTAGTCGCGAACGGCTAGGTCTAAGTGAAAAGTGCAGTCAGTGGACACGTCGATCTCCGTTTAGAGCTGAAGGTACGTTGCAGCATAGAGCGCCGCTAGAGCAAAGATAACCGACGGTGCGATGAGAAGTCCGGCTAGCCACAGGGCATAGCGGGGCGCATTTTCGCTGCGCGGCACGAGCGAAAGAGAGAGGGCCAACGGCAGCACCGGCAGGTAGACCAAGGCGTTGGGCATGTAGCTGGTGTAGAGGAACAGGTGCGTGAATAGGCCGAGTGCTACGGCTAGAGAGGCGGCTTTTCTAACGCCGATCAAGACGGCCAGCGTGCGCTTGCCGGCGCGACGGTCTGCCTGTGCATCTGGCAGCGTAAAGGCGATGGCGGCAGCTACCTGCAGATAGATATATGCCGACAGGAGGGCGATGAGTGATAGCGGGTTGTCCCCGTTAGAGAATGCGGGCAGTTGGCCGGTCTGGGCATAGAATCCGGCAAGCGGTAAAATACCGCCTACGCCTAGAGCCTGCAGGAGTTCACCGCCGCCGCGGTAGTTAAGGCGCAGCGGCGGGAGGCTGTAGGCCCACAATAACAGCAGGCCGCCGACAAAGAGTACGGGCAGCAGCGGGCGTTGGTAAGCGTAGCCGAGTAGCAGGCCGAGCACGGCGACGGTCCAACCGGCTGCGCTACCGGCGCGCCGCAGTGCGACCGGACTGAGGCGCTGTTCAACGAGGACGCGCGATCCGCCGGAAAAAGGCGTTGGCGTTTCGTTGAGCGCGTCGGCGCGCTGGTCGGCCCAGTCGTTGAGAAAGACGATGTAGAGCTGCATGCACAGTCCGTAGAGGCCTAGCCATAGACTGAGTTCCGCAGACAGCGAGGTATGTGTTGCGTAGGCCAGCACCTGACCAAAGGCCAGCGGCAGCTGTATGTTAACGGCAGAAGCGGGACGCGCTGCCTGAATCCAAGCGCGCATTAGCGCAGCGCAAAGGTGGCTAGCACCGCGGCGTGATCGCTGGGCCACTGCACGGCGTGCTGGTTGAGCACCTGTGCTGCGGTGCAGTGCAGGTGCGCGCCGCGGTAGTAGACGTAGTCGATGCGATCCTGCCAGCTCTGTGGGTTGCGCGGCGTCCACGTATGGCCGGGCTGTGCGACGGGGTCGGGATGCTGCTGGCGATAGGCATCCAGAAAGCCGGCCTCGGCCATATCCTTGCTGACGGGCCACTCAACGGCTAAGTCGCAGTGCAGCGGGCTGGCTGCTTGCGTCCAGTCCAGATGAGAGGGACTGTTGAAGTCGCCGGCAATAATCAGCGGCACAGCGTCGTCCATATGCGGCCGTAGCTCGGTGAGAATAGTCTGCATCTCGTCGGCGCGCGTGTCGTATTCTGCGGCGATCAGGCCGGCGGCGGTAGCATCGGCGCGCTGCACGTCGCTGCAGAAATCGGGCAAGTAGTGCAGCCACAGGCTAAATAGCTTGAGGGTGCGCTGTGGCGCTAGCTGCAGCGTGGCGCCGCCCAGGTTAAAGGGCCGAAAATGAGCGTGGTGTTGGCTGGCCGGATAGCGGCTGATGATCGACAGATTGGACGAGCGCAGATAGAGGTGATAGCCGAGCGCATCGGCGATGCGCGGTCCCGATCCATAGGTTTCCTGCATGGCGATGACGTCGGCTTGGCAAGACTGAATGCATTCGACGACGCGCTCTACGCCGACGTCGATGCCGTCTTCGCGTCCGCCGTTCCAGATATTCCAAGCGAGAACGCGCAGCGGGGCGTCGTCCGGGTGCGCTGGGTAGGATGCGGGCATTTGTCCGCTGCGCTCCCGATAGTGCCGAGCTATTTCCTCTGTAGAAACTATGCCTTCCCATCGCTGTAGATCTTCGACTTGTACGGCAGAGGATGCGGGTGCAATCGACTCGCTGCCGTCGATCGACGACAGGCCGGAAAGAGAGTACAGGGCGACCTGCTGGCCGTCGAAATAGAGATGGGCCTCTTCGCGGTCGGTATCAACGGAGAAGGCGAGCAGATGCCAGTGGCCATCGTCGATGCGCTGGCGCAGCGTGGGCTGATAGTCTAGGCGCTGTTGGCCATCGCCGATATTCCACGCCCAAGCCCCGTTGGGCTGGAGGGCAATGGCCCAGCCCGGTAGCTGGCCGCTGGTGCGCGAATGGCCGTAGTTGCTGCGCTCGGTATAGTCGCGAATGGTCCCGCTGTTCCAGTCTTTGTTGCTGGCGATAGCGGGGTAGCTTTCGTCCCGCGCGACTGCGCGCGCCCAGAGCGCGATAGTAAACGAGGTGTGCATAGAGCCTATAATACGTCGCTTGTTGCCGGAGAGCCAGTTGGCTATTTTGAGCCGTTGTCACAGCGATTAAAGAGGAGAGATCTGCATGTTTAAAATTTCTGTCTGGCACGGCAACTTGTCCGATGCCTATTTGCGTTTTGTTACCCAGTTGGGCGTCAACTGCCTGGACTTTGGCCAGGGTAACTTCTTTCCCGGGGTCAAAGAGCAGGGCTATCCCGATTTAGACGAACTGCTAAAAATCAAAAAGAAGATACGCTCTTGGGGCCTCGACTTTAACCGAGTCACGCTGCCGGATATGACGGAAAAATTCATGCGGGGTGAAGAAGGGGGCGAAATAGAGCTGGAAAATACCTGTAATGCTCTCAAGGTTTTTGCCGAGGCAGGGGTGCCGATTGCGCGCCAGCGCTTGGCCGGCGACGTCTTTCCGTGGATGTCCAAGCGCTGGAACTCGGAGCACCGGGGCGGCTACCGCTATCGCGCCGAGAGCGTGGCGCTGGCCGAAGAAAACAAGGGACCGCCGTCGCCGGAAGAACTGGAGCAGTGGTGGCAGCGTTTTCGCGCCGTTTACGAGCGCCTGGTTCCCATTGCCGAAGAGGGCGATATCAAGCTGGCTATTCATCCGTCCGACGCGCCCTTTCCCGATACGCCGCTGGGAGGTTTGGGATATCATCGGGTCATCGATGCCTTTCCCAGCAAGCAGGTGGGCTATCTCTACTGCTGCGGCACGCGGGCGCAGGCTGGGGGTTCACCGCTGGTGCTTGACGAACTGCACAACTACGGGCGCAAGGGACGGCTCTTTATGATTCACCTGCGCAACGTGCGCGGTTCGTTGGCTACGGCCGGCGGGTTTGAGGAAGTCCTGCTCGACGACGGCGATATGAATCCGGCTAAAATCCTGCTGGAACTGCGCCGAGTGGGCTTTGATGGCTGCATCAATCCCGATCACATACCGACCCTAGAAGGCGATGAGGGAGAACTAACCAAGGGAATGGCCTATAGCGTTGGCTATCTGAAGGCGCTCTTTGCTGCCATGGCGGTAATCTGATGAGTGAAAAGAAAAAAGTAGCTGCGATCGTCACCGAATATCGGCCGCGATCGCACGCCGATGTGATCATCACTAAGTTCCTGAACGGCTTTCCCACCGACGAGGGGCTCATGGCACCGCGCGTGGAAATTGCCTCGCTATACCTAGATCAAATTCCCGACAACGACCTCGGTGTCGGCATCGCTCAAGCGCACGGCATTCCCGTCTACGATAGCATTCATGCCGCGCTGTGTTTGGGGACCGGATCGCTTGCGGTCGACGGCGTCTTACTGATCGGCGAGCACGGCGACTATGCGTGGAATGAAAAAGAACAGCACCTCTATCCGCGCCGCTACTTTATGGAACAGATCTGCGGTGCGATGGCCACGGCAGGTCGAGGTGTTCCGGTCTTTAACGACAAGCATCTATCCTATAACTGGACCGATGCGCTGTGGATGTACGATCGCGCCAAGGCGCTGGGTGCGCCCTTTATGGCCGGGTCTTCGCTGCCGGTGGGCTGGCGCTCTCCTTGGGTCGAACACGCTCTCGACAGTTCACTCGAGGAATCGGTGGCGATTGGTTTTTCCGGTTTGGATATCTACGGTTTCCACACGCTCGAAGTGCTGCAGTGCATGGCCGAGCGTCGCCAGGGCGGTGAAACCGGCGTGGCCGCTGTGACGTGTCTCGAGGGCGAGGCGGTGTGGCAGGCTGCGGCCGATGGTCTGTTCTCGATGGAGCTTGCCGAAGCGGCCTGCGCCGAGATCGAAAATAAACCGGACGGGACAATGGCAGAACACTGTGAACATCCTGCGCTTTTTTTGGTCGAGTATCGCGATGGGTTTAAGGGGTCGGTGCTGATGCTCAACGGCTACGTCACCGATTTGGCCTATGCCGGGCGCGTCGACGGGCAGATCGAGGCCTGCGAATTTTATCTGCAGGGACACGGCGGAGAGAGTGGGGCCTATGCGCACTTTAGCTATTTATCGCTGAACGCCGAAGAGATGTTCGTAACGGGCCAACCGCAGTATCCGGTCGAGCGCACGCTATTGACTAGCGGCATACTGGAGGCCGCGCTCGATTCTCGCTATCGCGGCCACGTGCGCGTGGAGACGCCGTGGCTCGACACGACCTACCGCTCGTACGACGACTTTACCTGGCGACCGCGCGGTCAGAGACCAACGGGAGCATGCCTGGATCCATTCCCACCGGAAGAGAGTGCATAGATGGGGGTCGTACTGACGGGATTTGCCGATGAAATTGGCTCCGACCCACGGCTGCAGATCGATACGCTCAATGCGCTGGGCCTGCGCTACTTGGAGTTGCGCGCCGTAGGCGGCATCGGGGTGTTGGATTTAGACCGCGGGACGGCTACGGCGTTTAAGCGCGCGCTCGATGGCGCTGGTCTCGCCGTGTCGTCGATTGGCTCACCCATTGGCAAGGTGCAGGTGCGCGGTGACCTAGCTGCCCACTTTACGCGCTTTGAAACAGCGCTGGAACGCGCGGAGTTTTTTGAGGCGCGCTACGTGCGCATTTTTTCGTTTTATCACGAGGGAGAAGCGGCCGAAGACTGCCGTGATGAGGTGATGGATTTCTTCCGTCGCATGGTCGAGTTGGCTGCCGGCCGCGACCTCGTGCTGTTGCACGAAAACGAGAGCCATATATACGGCGATGTGCCCGAGCGCTGCGTCGACCTGTTAGAAACCGTGGGCCATCCGTCGCTGCGTGCGGCGTTTGACCCGGCTAACTTCGTGCAGGTAGGCGTCGCTCCGCTGGCTGTCGCTTGGCCGATGCTAGAGAAACACACCGAATATTTTCACGTGAAGGATGCGCTCGTCGCAACGCGTGCGGTGGTTCCCGCTGGCTACGGAGACGGCGGTATCGAAGAGATCTTGCGCCGCGCTACCGGCGCCGGCTTTAGCGGTTTTCTCTCGTTGGAACCGCACCTAAAGGCCGAAGATCCGGTGCACGGAGGTACGGGCCCCGAGCGCTTTGCCAAGGCGGTTACTGCACTGCGCCAAGTGCTTGAGCGGATCGGCGTGGAAGAAGTATAGCGTGTTTAAAATCAGCAAAGGATTGGGCAACCTCGCCGAGGAAACGCTGCGATTTTTCGCTCAAATTGGCGTTGAGCAGGTGGGGGTGCCGGCGCGCGCTAACGACAACATACAGCTACGGCCGCTGGTTCCGCCACCGCAGCTGAAGGCGCCCGGGCCGCTGCCGCCCATGTGGGACGAGGGCGAACTGGAGCGCATTGCCGATCGGGTGCGCTCGTTTGATCTACAGGCTGCGCTCCTCAACTTGCCCGTTTCCGGACGTATTCTACTAGGATTGGAAGGCCGTGAAGAGGATCTACGCGACGTAGAGCGCCGCATAGAAATGGCTGCTTGCATCGGCATTGAAGTGCTGACCTACAATTTTACGGCGCTGCGCGCTTCGGAGGGATATGCTGCATGTGCGGGTGCAGGCCGAGGGGGTGCGCATTTACGCGACTTTGATGCGGCGCGCATCGCCGACTTACCGTCGATAGATGGTTTGGGAGAACACAGCGCCGAGCAAATGTGGGACCGCTTAGAATTTTTTCTTCGGGCTATTGTTCCGGTGGCTGAACGAGCGGGCCTGCGTCTGGCATTGCACCCGAACGATCCGCCGATTCCCGTTTATCGGGGCGTGGCACAGCCGCTGTGGAATTTAGCGGCGATGAAGCGGTTGATAGACGTGGTCGACAGTCCGGCTAACAGCATCTTTTTTGACACGGGAGTTACGACCGAGTACGGTGAAGATGCTGTAGAGGCCATTCGCTACTTTGGTATGCGCGACCGAATTGGCACGGTCCACTTTCGCAACGTGCGCGTCCATGTTCCCTACTATCAATACACCGAGACATTTCTCGACGAGGGCGACTGCGATATCGTCGCCTGCATGCGCGCCTTTGCAGAAGTTGGGTATACCGGCGGGATTGATCCAGACCACACGCCAGGCATCATCGGTGACGGGGAGCAGTCGTCGATTGGTTGGGCCTATGCGATTGGGCAGCTGCGTGCGCTGCGCGCAGCTGCGCTGGCCTAACGGATCAGTCCCTGTCTAGGTCTCTTTGCCGGACAGGCGATCAAAAGGATTGACCACGCTTGAGGCGACGTTTGACAGGTGTGCGCTGATCCGACGTAAAAAGCGCGCTGCCAGAGCGAAGGGGACGGTGTCGTTGCTGCGCCCATCGTCTTTAACCAGTTGCTCTATTAATGCACTGCTCTGCTGTTTTATGTTTTCGTGCTGACGCATCACACCGCGTGCTACGTCGGTGTTGCTATCGCGCAGCGCTTCTACCACCTGGGAAAATAGCGGCGCAATGGCTCCCTGCAGCGTCCTGCAGGATTCGGCGTAGGCCGAAGAGCTGCGATCTAAATCAGCCCATTCACTCAGTTCGATCAAACTTTTGGCATAGTCGCCGCTGCGCTCGATATCGTGAACAATACTCAGCAGCGAAAGGCTGGTCGGTAGATCCTGCTGTGGATTGAGCGTTAGGTGTTCGAATATCATGCGGCGCACAATGCGCTCACTCGCGTTGATATCGCGATCTTCTCGCTGTACTTCGGCGCTGTTATCTGCATTCTCCAAGAGGCTGTTACAGGCTAGGTCAAACATGTGCTCGGAGCGGCCGAGCATGTTTAGAACTTCGTTGATGGCATCGTAGAGCAGGGAAGTGCGCTTGTCCGTTTGCATAATTTCTTTAAACATGGTTCATCTCCAGACGAGGATGAGCAGTAGCGGTATCAGAAAGAAAACGCACCCGACATAGACGAAGGCATAGAGTCGGGATTTGCTCGTTAGTTCAGCCAGTCCGCGCGCCATTCGCAGGGGTAACTGGCGAATTTGCGAAATGGGATATACAAAGGCGATGCCCGTCACGTTGAAGAATAGGTGGGCAAATGCTACGGTCACGGCGGCGATATTGCCCGTGGCTAGCGAGGCGAGCATGGCCGTTACGGTTGTGCCGATATTGGCTCCGAGCGTAAAGGGGAAAACCTGCTCAAGCGTCAGGATGCCAGCGCCGATTAGGGGCACAATCATCGAAGTTGTGATAGAAGAGCTCTGCACCATAATGGTCAGTATGATGCCGAAGAGCATGGCGATTGGTGCTGCGCCGAAAAGGTAGCGGTGCAAGTAGCGTTCGGCCCGTTTGATGACGACGCCGCGCGCTAGGTCGACCAGAAATTTCAGCGCCAAATACATGATGATCAAGGCAACTATGAGACACAGGATGGGGTTGGCGCCAAGTAGTGCGATCAGCCACTTAATGACCGGTTCGGTAATTGTCTTCAGCGGGTTGGCAAACTTCATGCCGCCGATGCCCTGAAAGAGCGTAGCCGTTTTCTCCGATATGTGCTGTAGGTATCCGGTGGCCATTTCTAGCGGCAGCAGGATAAGTACCGCAATTAAGTTGAAAAAGTCGTGCACCGTGGCACCGGCTAGCGCGCGCTTGAACTCTTCCTTGCGGGTAATATGTCCCATGGAGACCAGCGTGTTGGTCACGCTAGTGCCAATATTGGCGCCCATGATGACGGGAATCGCACCTTCGATCGTCAGGGCTCCGCCGGCTACCATACCCACGGCAATGGAGGTCGTCGTCGAGGAGCTCTGCGCCAGCGTAGTGCCTAAAATACCGGCAAAGAGCCCCACAAGTGGATTGGAGGTCATTTCAATGAGCTGCTTTGCCAGCTCCTTGCCGAAGAGCTTGAATGAACCTCCGAGGAGACCAATGCTGACGAGGAATATATAGAGGACCAGTATCAGGCCTATTATTTGGAGCCATAACAGCAACGTATCGCGTTTCATAAGCCTCTGTAGTGTGAGATTTTGTTGCGTAAAGATAATGCAGACGTAACATATCGAGAAATTTAGCGGCCGGCAATATGGCCTGCACAACCATATTCTCAGACCGATTTCTACGCCCCATTACTTGCAGCTGTTAGAGAAGGCATATCTTTACTTAGCTGCGGTCTTTCTGTACCTTCTTGCTCTCAATTTGGCTTGTCTATTTATCCGCGAATGAGGCGCGTGCGCGTGGCTATTCACCTACAGATCGTAGAGCATCCAGCAGATGTTGCACTCGCTGCTGCGCAGCATGTGTGCGCGCAAATTCGCGAGCGTTCCGATGCGGTTTTAGGTCTGGCTACCGGCTCTACTCCAGAGGCGACCTATGCCGAGTTGGTGCGGAATCATCGGGCAGGTACGCTGTCTTTTGCCCGTGTGCGCAGCGTTAATCTCGACGAGTACAGGGGCCTGGATGGACTACACGAGCAGAGCTATCGCTACTACATGCGGCATCATTTGTTCGACCAAGTCGATATGCTTCCGTGGAATGCACTGCTGCTCGATGGAACGGCGGTAGACGGTGCGGCTGAGTGTCGCGCCTATGAGGAGCGGATCCGCGCGTTGGGCGGCGTGGATTTGTGGCTGTTAGGCATTGGCGGCAACGGACACATCGCCTTTAATGAGCCTGGTTCGTCGCGCGAAAGCCGCACGCGTTGTGTAGCGCTTGCGCCTGAAACTATCGCCGATAACAGCAGGCTATTTGCCGTGCCGGCCGAAGTGCCACGGCAGGCCTATACTGCGGGAATAGCGACGATTATGGAAGCGCGCCGGATTTTGCTCCTGGCCACCGGTGCACACAAGGCTGCGGCTGTAGCAGCTGCGCTGCACGGCGAGGTGGGAGCGCACTGCCCGGCCAGCTTTTTGCGCGGTCATGCCGACTGTACGTTCGTCATTGATCGCCAGGCGGCCTCTCAGCTGCCGGGCGTTTGACGTGATTTTAGTTATTAACTGCGGTTCATCCTCGCTCAAATACAGCCTGTTTGACGAGGATGAACGGATCTGCGCGCGCGGGGCGGTAGAGTCGATTGACCAGCCCGAATCCAAGCTCGTACTGGAACTGGATGGCGAACGCGCGGAACACGCGACGGACGTAGGGAATTACGCCGATGCGCTAGGTGCTGTAGTCGACCTGCTGCGCGAACGCATACGCCCGGAAGATTGGACCGTGGAAGCGGTGGGGCATCGCGTGGTGCACGGCGGCGAGCGCTCGGTAGCGAGTGCGCAGATTACGCCCGATGTCGAACGAGAAATCGCGGCCTGTGCTGCGCTCGCTCCGCTGCATAATCCGGCGGCTTTGGAGGGTATACGCGCGGCGCGGCGCTATTTTGCTGGGGCCGCCCAGGTTGCCGTTTTCGATACGGCGTTTCACCAGACGATGCCTCCGCGGGCGTTTCTATACGCCGTTCCACGCGCGCTGTACGCAGAGCAGGGCATTCGGCGCTATGGTTTTCACGGCACGTCGCATCGCTATGTTGCCCAGCGCGCGAGCCAACTGTTGGACGCGCCGCTGGTGTCGCTCAATTTGATTACCTGCCATTTAGGTAATGGATGTTCGCTGGCGGCCATTGCCGGAGGCCGTTCGGTCGATACGACGATGGGGTTGACGCCGCTGGAAGGCGTGGCGATGGGGACGCGCTCGGGTGATGTTGACCCAGCTCTTATCTTCCATTTGGCGCGCGGTGGGATGGCCCTGGATGAGATAGAGCACATGCTGTTGCACCAAAGCGGACTGTTGGGGCTTTCGGCGCGTTCGCAGGATATGCGCGCGCTGGAGGCGGCCGCCAGTGGCGGTGATGACGCGGCCGCTGAGGCGATCGAAGTGTTTTGCTATAGAGTGCGCAAGGCCATCGGTTCCTACTGCGCCGTGTTGGGACGCGTCGACGCGCTGGTATTTACCGGAGGCATAGGGGAGCACAGTGCTTCTATGCGCCAGCACGTGCTAGACGGCCTGCATCACATGGGCCTACAGCTCGATGCGGCGCGCAATCGCCAGGACGCCAGCTGTGAGGGCGAGATTTCGCTCGTTGATTCGCCGGTCAAAATCTTAGTAGTGCCAACCAATGAAGAGCTCGTAATCGCTCGCGAAGTGCGCGACGCGTTGGCGAACTAGTACAAAGAGCACACTCAGTGCGTTTTTACGTGAAGGATATGGTATGTCGGACGATACGCTAACGGCCGTTGAGCGCTGCGCGCTTGAGAAATCTCCTCTGGGAGATCTTTACGCCCCGAAAGAGAAGATGCGCACGCTGGTCGTCGACAACTTTCCGTCGCTGGGCAAGCTCGCTGCTATGCGCTTTATCGAATGGGTGCAGAACAATCCCGGCGGCGTAGTCTCTCTGCCAACAGGAAAGACGCCCGAGCACTTTATTCGCTGGGTGATGCATGTGATGGAAGGGTGGGGCACCGATTCTGTCGTACGCGAGTTAGAGGAAAACGGCATTGACCCAAGTATACGCCCCGACATGGCTTCGCTGCACTTTGTGCAAATCGACGAATTCTATCCAATCAGTCCAGATCAGGGCAATAGTTTCCATTCGTACGTGAGTCGCTTCTACATCGAGGGGTTTGGCATCTCGCCCGACAGAGCGCTGTTGATTAACTGCGAAGAAATTGGGCTGTTGCCAGGTCAGACCTTAGAAAGCGTATGGCCCGAGGGCGAAGTCGATTTATCGCTGCGCTATCGGGCGGCGCAAAACGCCCAAGAGGTCACTCAGCAGCAGGTGTTGATGCGCATTGATCAGTGGTGCCAAGAATACGAGCGGCGCATCCGCGATCTGGGCGGCATCGGTTTCTTTTTAGGCGGCATTGGTCCCGACGGCCACATCGGCTTTAACGTCCGGGGGGCGGATCATTTCAGCACGACTCGGCTGACGGAAGTTAATTACGAAACGCAGGCTGCTGCTGCGGGCGATCTGGGCGGCATAGAGGTGGCGCGTAAGCGGCTGGTCATTACGATTGGGCTGGGCACGATCGCCTATAAAAAAGAGGCCTGTGCGCTGATTATTGCCGCTGGTGAGGCAAAGGCGGGCATCATTGCCGATGCCGTTCAGCACGATCCGGACGTGCATTTCCCCGCCACGGCGCTGCACGGCTTGCCGGGCGCGCGATTCTATATAACGCTGGGTGCGGCCAAACTGTTGGAACGTCGACAGCTCGACCTGCTCACACGGATGGAGAGCGCTGACGACGAGACGGCGGAAAAGATCGTCGTCGACTTGGCGGTCGACCTGAACAAAAAAATAGACGATCTGACGCCCGAAGATTTTGCTGCCAGTGAATTTGCCACTGCGCTGCTCGCGCGTCGCAGCGAAGAAGTCGAAGCGCTCAAGACGTCTGTGCGCGACCGGCTAATCGGCAAAATTGAGCGCGGCATGCAGACCACGCAGAATACGCGCTTCTTGCATACGGAACCCCATCACGACGATTTGATGTTGGGGTACTGGCCCTATATCGTGCGCCATACCAGACCCGATACCAATACGCACTACTTCGTCTGTCTTACCGGTGGTTTTACGGCCGTGACCAACCAGTTTATCTGCGAACACATTCGCCGTCTGCGCCGTTTTTTATGCAGCGAAGATTGTGCTCAGCTTATGTCGGAAGGCTATTTTGATCCGTCCTACAGCGCGGGACGCAATCGCGACGTATGGCAGTATCTCGACGGCGTAGCTGCCGACGATGCCGATCTGCGCGATGAGGGCATGGCGCGCCGCTTTTTGCGCAATTTGATCGATCTCTATGGTCCGATGGATGCCGACGCAATTGGTGTGCGCATCGACCAACTTACCGCCTATTTTGACGCGCACTATCCCGGACAGAAAGACGAGCCGGCAATACAGCGGCTAAAGAGTATGTGCCGCGAGTGGGAAGCCGAGTGTACTTGGGGGTACCTGGGATGGAACTGCGACAGCGTGAAGCACCTTCGATTGAGCTTCTATACCGGGGATATCTTTACGCGTGAACCGACCGTAGAGGGTGATGTCGTGCCGGTTATCGACCTGTTAGAGGAAGTCAATCCGGACATCGTCAGCGTGGCGCTCGACCCGGAGGCCAGCGGCCCTGATACGCATTACAAGGTACTGCAGGCCATAACCGAAGCACTGCGGCGCTACGAGCAGTCGAGCGGTCGCTCCGACATAAAGGTATGGGGTTACCGCAACGTGTGGTTCCGCTTTCATCCCAGCGAGGCGGATATTGCGGTTCCCGTTTCGCTGAACATGCTTTCCGTTATGCACAGCGCCTTTATGAATACGTTCATCTCGCAGCGCGATGCATCGTTTCCCAGCTACGAACACGACGGTCCGTTTTCCGAACTTGCCCGTCGGGTACAGGTCGATCAGTATCAGAAGCTCAAGACCTGCTTGGGCCGCGAGTGGTTTCACGAACATCCCAGTCCGCTCATTCGCGCCACGCGCGGCTTGGTCTACTTGAAAGAAATGGAATTAAGCGAATTCTATGCGCGCAGTCGCACGCTGATGCAGGCGGCAGAAGATCGTTGAGCGATCTGCTCGGCAGGAGCATCTCTAAGGCCTGCCGGCAGCCTAGTATAGTTTGAATCTGATGCGGTCCGGCGATCGAGCACAAGGTTTCGCCGGGCCGCATTTCTTATTCCACGGCCTCTGCCCGATCCCACGTGCCCGGTTCGTACTCAATGCCCAACCCCGGTCCAGTTGGCACGCGAATATAGCCACCCTCTTCAATCGTAAAGTGCGGGGCGTACCAGTCTGCATAGGAGACGGGAGCGGCTGGAAATTCCAGATGGGGCCCGGTGTGCTCAACGACGGAAGCAAAGTGAAGCAGCGTTGCCAACTCTGGGTTGTGCTTGGGACTGTGCGGCGTGACGGGTATACCAGCTTCGGCGGCCATCTGCGCCACGCGCAGTGCGCGGATTAGCCCGCCGTTGTACATGAGATCGGGCTGGATTACGTCGACGGTGCGTTGGCGTATCATTGTGCGAAAGAGCCCCATATTGCAGTCCTGCTCGCCGCCGGCGACGTCGATTGATAGGGCGTCGGCGACAGCCTGTGTCTCTTCGTACTGTTCAAAGGGGCAGGGCTCTTCAAAAAATGCGTATTCCAAAGATTCCATCAGACGGCCGACTTCAATTGCTCGAACGTGGTCGTATGAGCCGTTGGCGTCGGCGTATAGGGCGATATCTGGGCCCCACGTCGTGCGCGCTCTTTCGAGTAGCTGCTCCGCGCGGCCCGGCAGCGAGTCGGCGTTATTGGCCATGCGCCCGCCGATCTTGAGCTTTACCCCCGTTGCACCCGTCTCGGCGAGGCGCTGACCGATCCACTCGACTTCTGCTTCCGCCGTCGTATCGCGGCGCATGCTCGAGAGATAGATGGGAATGCGTTGGCGATAGGGCGTGCCGACCAGCTGCCCCACGCTGCGCCCGCTCGCTTGACCTAGTAGATCGAGGAGGGCGGCTTCGGCGTAGGCGACGCAATTCCACAGCGGCGTGCCTTGGTATTTGTAGTTGCTGCCAAAGGTGTACACTTCGTTGATCAGCGTTTCGAGCTCGCGCGCATCGCGACCGATAAAGGCCGGAGCAACGAGCTGAG
>JAYOKQ010000037.1:29541-36039 GCA_038119905.1 Gemmatimonadota bacterium
TCTTTAAAACATGGAGCAAAGCAGATGCATATTGCCGTTACCGGAGCGGCTGGCCGCATCGGTCGTTACATAGTACGCGATTTACTGGCGGCAGGCCACAGCGTGCAGGCTGTGGATATCGCACCCGGTGTTGGTTTGCACGTCGATTTGACGGATGCGGGACAGGTCTACGGCGCGCTGGCCGGTGCCGAAGCCGTGGTTCATATGGGTGCTTGGGCCAACGCGGGTATGGTGCCGGATACGCGCACATACGGCGACAATGTAACGGGGACCTACAACGTCTTTCAAGCCTGTGCAGACCTGGGGATTCGGCGCGTGGTTTCGGCCTCGAGCAACCAGGTCTATGGCTTTTTTTCGACGCCACCTCTATATGCACCGATTGACGAACTGCATCCGCCGCGTCCGGTCAACAGCTATGCGCTGTCTAAGCTGGCCGGTGAACAGGCCGCCGACTATTTTGTGCGCACGCGCAATATGGAGATCCTGTCTTTTCGCATTATGGGTGCGCGCGTGCCGGCCGAGTTGCCGGGAGATATTGCGCAAATCAAAGCGGATGAACGCGGTGCGGCCAAGCTGCTGTGGACGCGGAGCGATGCCCGCGATATTGCGTTGGCCTGTAGACTGGCCGTAGAAGTCGATGAGGTAGAATCGGGTGTGTATAATATAACCGGGCCGCGCGTGATGCTCGACGTGGAAACGAAGATGCTCTTCGAGCGCTACTGCCCGAACACGCAGCTGCGCGACGGGTTAGAAGGCTGTATCGCGCCGTTAAGCTGCGATAAGGCGCGGCGCGCCTTTGGCTACGAGCCGCGCTACGCGTGGTCTGAACACACCCATCACCTGGAGGATCCGACGTGAGTACGCTAGCCTTTCACGGTGGTAAACCACTGTACGACAAGCCGTGGCGCACTGGCCCTTTCCACGTGCGCGAGGAACTTCGCGTGCTCGAGCGCGTGCTGTCTGGGCCTGCTCTACCTATGGCGCGGGGGCCGCACGTGATGGGCCTGCGCGAGGACCTACAGCGCTGCTACGGCATGCGCTATGCCGTGCCTGCTTCATCGGGTAGTGCGGCTATTCACGTCGCGCTCTTTGCCGCGGGCGTAGGGGCAGGAGACGAGGTGATCGTCAGTCCGCTGACGGATTACGGCAGCATCATTGGCATTTTTCAGCTCAACGCGATACCGGTCTTTGCCGACGTGCGCCCGGGCAGCCTGCTGATGGATGTCGCCGACGTCGAACGAAAAATAACGCGTCATACAAAGGCGATCATGCCGGTGCACAACGGAGGCTATGCCGTTGATATGCGTGCGCTGTCCAAGCTCGCCAAGCGTCGTGGTGTGCGCATCGTCGAGGACTGTGCGCAGGCGCACTTGGCGATGTTGGGAAATAAGTATTTGGGCAGTTACGGGGATATTGCAGCGTGGAGCGTCAACGAGAGCAAGCACATGAAAGCGGGCGAGGGAGGCTTTGTGCTAACAAACAAAAAAGCCTTGGCTGAGGCGGCTGATCTCTTTGCCGATAAGTGCTATCCACGTTTTCCCGGCGCGCCGCCGACACCGGCCTTTCCCGCGCTCAACGTGCGTCTCAACGAGATCAATGCGGCGCTGGCTTCCGTGCAGTTGAAACATCTGCCTAAATGGATCGAAAAGCGCCGTCGTTTTGCCGAGGCACTGCACGAGGCAATCCGCGGCGTGCCTGGGATTGAACCTGAGTGGCAGCCGCGCGGTGCGCGGCCGAGCTATTGGTGGGTGAGCTTTGCCGTCGACAAAGACGTATTGGGAATAGACGCCAAGGTGTTTTGCCAGATGCTCAGCGCCGAGGGGATTCCCTGCGGTGCGCGCGTGCAGCAGTATGTGCCCGGATGGGAAGTATTTCGCACGCTAAACGAAAATCCACAGGCCTTTGCTAGCTATCGGCCGGGCCGCTTGGAAGGGGGATGCTATCCGCTCGACGTAGCCCCGATTGCACAGCAGGCCGAATGGGTGGTCGGCGCTGTGCGCATGACGCAGCACAATACCGTGAGTGAAGCGCGTGCGGCCGGTAGGGCCATCAAAAAGATAGTGGGAGAACTGGTATGAAGACCGATGTGCTGATTGTTGGTGGGGGCACGGGTGGCGTGGCTGCGGCCTTGAGCGCTGCGGCGCGCGGTAAGCGGGTCATCCTGACAGAAGAGACGGATTGGGTCGGTGGTCAGCTGACCTCGCAGGGGGTGCCGCCCGACGAGCATCCGTGGATCGAGTCGTTTGGCTGCACGGCGCGCTACCGACTCTTTCGCCAGCGCGTGCGCCAGTATTATCAGGATTTTTATCCGCTTACTCCGAGCGCGCGTGACAATCCCAGGCTGAATCCGGGAGACGGCAGCGTATCGCGGCTGTGCGCCGAGCCGCGCGTTTATTTGGCGGCGCTAGAAAGCATGATGGCCTATGATGTGGCGCGTGGCCAGCTGCAGGTGCGTTTGCACACGCGGGCAACGGGCGTGGACGTCGACGGCGATCGAGTGCGCGCCGTGCACATGCTTGATGTGCGCACGGGACGGGAAGAGACCATCGAGGCCGACTACGTGCTCGACGCGACCGAACTAGGCGATATACTGGAGATGGCTGGAGTGGAATACGTCTCTGGCGCCGAGTCACAGGCACAAACCGGAGAGATGCACGCCAGCGTTGAGGCCGACGCTGAAAATGTGCAGGCGTTGACGTGGTGCTTTGCCATGGGCTACGATCCAGATGGCGACCACGTAATCGACCGACCCGAGGCCTATGCGCGGTGGCGCGATTACGATCCGGGCCTGACGCCGACATGGCCGGGTAAGATGCTCGACTGGACCTATACGCATCCGATCTCGTTGGATCCGATTACGGCGACGTTTGATCCTGCGCGCGGCGAGGGATCGCTGTGGCGCTACCGCCGGCTGATTGGCCGTACCCACTACGATGCGGGGCGCGCGCCGCACGAGGTCGCGCTGGTTAACTGGCCGCAAAACGACTATCTCGAAGGCAACATAATCGATAAGAAGCCGGAGGATGTCGCCTATCATCTGCAGCAGGCGCGCGAGCTATCGCTGTGCTTGTTTTACTGGATGCAGACCGAGGCGCCACGACCCGACGGCGGTGTGGGTTTTCCCGGTCTCTACCTACGCCCCGACGTCATGGGCACCGACGATGGGTTGGCCAAAGCGCCCTACATCCGCGAAGCGCGGCGTATACGCGCTCGCTTCACGGTGACGGAGGAGCACGTCGGACGCGAGGCCCGCGGCAGCGACGTCGCTGCCGAGTTTAGCGACAGCGTCGGCGTGGGCTGCTACCGCATCGACCT
This sequence comes from Gemmatimonadota bacterium, assembly GCA_038119905.1. Classification (GTDB taxonomy): domain Bacteria; phylum Latescibacterota; class UBA2968; order UBA8231; family UBA8231. Next base: position 32,857 of record JAYOKQ010000037.1, read on the forward strand.
ACACCCGAGCACGGGACGCGATAATTACATAGATGTTTCGTCGCTGCCCTTCCAAATACCGCTGGGTGCACTGGTCCCCGAACGCGTAGAAAACGTGCTCCCAGCCTGCAAAAATATCGGCAGCACGCACATCAGCAACGGCTGCTATCGACTGCATCCTGTGGAGTGGAATATCGGCGAAGCGGCTGGGGCTCTAGCAGCTTTTTGTCTCGACGGCGGCTATGTGCCGCAGCAAGTGCACGAGAGCCAGGCGCTGGTCGAGCAGATACAGCAGCAGCTACGCGCCGATGGATTTGAACTAGAGTGGCCTCAGGTACACCCCGTATAACAGAGGGAATGCTGCGTGGAAAAAATGAGATTCGGCATTATCGGCTGCGGCGATATCGCCGCTAATTCGTTTGCACCGAGCCTGCTCAAATCAGAGCAGGCCGAACTGGTGGCTGTATGCCGTCGCGATCTGGATGGAGCTCGTGCATTTGCCGATCGGTTTGGCGGGTGTGCCGCCTATTCCTCTGCCGAAGAACTGCTGGCTGAGGGAGGCGTCGAGGCGGTCATTGTATCGACGCCGACGGACTTTCACTGTGCCTACACGACGCTAGCGGCTCAACGCGGGGTGCACGTGCTATGTGAGAAGCCCATGGCACACAATCGAGACGAGAGCCGACAAATGGTTGAAGTTTGTCGTGAAAACGACGTGGCACTGGGTGTGGCGTATCGCCGCCGCCTCTTTCCCCAGGTGCTCAAGGCCAAGGAACTCATTGCCGCTGGGCGCATTGGCCGCGTCGTATGCGTGCGCACGCACTACAGCGGTTGGATGGGCGCACGGCCCGGCGATTGGCGCGTGCGACCGGACATTGGTGGTGCGATGATGGAGATGGCAGTTCACCGTCTCGAAGTCTTGCTGAATTTTGCCGCCGAGCCGGTGGAGGTGAGTGCGTTGGTGGAGACGGTAGAACACGATTGGCCCGTGGACGATACGGATGCCATTCTGCTCAAATTTGTCGACGGCACGATAGGCATGCACTCGACGCTGCTTTGCTCTAGCCCGCGGCGCGATATGGCGCATATAGATGGCACAGAGGGACGCATAATGATCGACGCGCTGGAGTTTGGCCAATCGAGTCTAAAATTAGAAACGGACGAGGGCGTAGAAGAAATACACGTCGAGCCGCTGCAGGCCCCCTACTTTGATCTGCCGATGATCGACGATTTTGTCGATGCGGCGCGCCAAGGGCGCGCTCCGGTGTGCGATGGGCTGACGGGGTATAAGGTGCAAGCCGTGGTCGACGCTGCCTTTGCTGCAGCACGGACTAAAACGACCACGGCGGTTGAGCCCTTTTAACTGGATGCTGTGCTCTGTTCTGCAGAGACAAACGGAGCAACTGTGAGGCGCGCATGGGCATTCCCGATTCGCTAGAGTACTTTTTTCTCGCTATCGTGCTGGCCGCTAGTGTGCTCTGTGCGCAGGCCATCCGCGTGAGCGCGCCGGTGGTTGCGCAGAATCTGTGGACACTTCGCGTTCTACTGGCGTGCCTGCTTTGGTTGGCGCTTACTGGACAGGTGGCGCACGAAGGTTGGCTGCGCACCGTTGATGGAGTGCGTTCCCCCCTGGGGATCCTCTCGCTCGGCGCTGTTGTTTTAGTCAGTGTGCTGGCCTTCTCCCGGTTTGGTCGTTTGCTCGTTGAGCGCGTTGGCCCGGCCGCTCTGGTTGTATTCCAAACTGTTCGCGTGCCGATTGAGGTCTTCGCACATCAGCTTTATCAAGGTGGTTATGCGCCGGTGCAAATAACGTATGCGGGGCTCAATTTCGATATTTTCTCTGGTTTAACGGCGCCGGCAATGGCTTGGTTGGTGTGGCGCGGCAAGACATGGCGCGCTATGCTGCTGTTTTGGAATGTGTTCTGCCTGCTATTGCTGTTTAATGTGGCCAGTCTTACTGCGCTTTCGCTGCCTACTCCTCTGCGCCTCTTTGCCAACGAACCGACGAATATCTTTATCACCTATCCACCGTTTGTATGGCTGCCGACGTTTCTGTTGCCGCTATGCCTACTAGGGCATCTGCTCGTCTTTCGCTGGCTGTGGTGGAACAGAGGGAGTGCGACTGTATGAAAGAAAAAACCAACGTCGTATTTATTCTTAGCGATGACCAAGGTATTTGGGCCAACGGCTGTTATGGAAATTCAGAAATCCGCACGCCGAATATTGATCGACTCGCCGCAGCGGGTATGCGCTTTGATAACTTCTTTGTCGCCACGCCGGTGTGTTCGCCAAGCCGGGCTACTTTTCTGACGGGTCGTATCTCGTCGCAGCACGGCGTGCACGATTGGATTCGCGATGGCAATACCGGATCAGATGCCGCCTTTTACTTGGAAGACGAAGTCGCCTATACGGATGTGATGGCCGAGCACGGGTGGTGCTGTGGACTGAGCGGCAAGTGGCATTTGGGGCACAGTCAGATCGCACAGCACGGTTTCGACCACTGGTTTGTGCATCAAAGCGGCGGGGGCGTCTACAACGATGCGCCGATGATCCGCGACGGCGAACTCGTCGAGGTGCCAGGCTACGTCACTACCGCTATTACCGACGACGCGCTCGATTACATTGATCGGGCGACGGCACGGGCCGAGCCGTTCTACCTGAGCGTCCACTACACGGCCCCGCACAGCCCGTGGACCGGGCATCCGCAAGATATCGTCGACTCGTATGATGACTGCCCATTTGATTCGTGTCCGCAAGAGGCGATGCATCCGTGGGCGGTGGGACATCCGCTCAGCGAGGGGTGCTTGGGAAATCGCGAAATGCTCAAAGGGTATTTTGCCGCTGTGACGGCGATGGATTTAGAAATCGGTCGTCTGCTCGACAAGCTAGAAGAGAGCGGGCTGCGCGAGCGGACGCTGGTCGTCTTTACTAGCGACAATGGATTTAGCTGCGGGCATCACGGCTTTTGGGGCAAGGGCAATGGTACCTATCCGCCGAATATGTACGAGAACTCGGTCAAGGTCCCCTTTATTATGAGCCAACCGGGGCACATTGAGCAGGGCGTTGTGCAGAGCGAAATGGTCAGCGCCTACGATTTTATGCCGACGCTGCTCGAATATCTCGATCTGCCGCTGCCGGTGGGTGGCAATCTGCCGGGACGGAGTTTTGCGCCGCTGCTGCGCGGCGAAGGGCTCGGCCGCGACG
>JAYOKQ010000038.1:0-35631 GCA_038119905.1 Gemmatimonadota bacterium
TTTTCCACGATCGTAGAAAATCATAGAAAAAACATCACTCAAACCGCCCTTATCTCCTGTATTATCAGTTATCTAAAGAGCAAGAGAATGATGTTGGGCCAATCGCTCACGCCGAATCCTCTCCTTCGGCAGCCTCATCTCCGCCATCGGCTTCGGATGCATCGTCCTCGTCTTCGGCGTCCTCGGCCTCTTCCGCCTCGTAGCCGTCGCCCTCGGCCGCGTCGTGCAGCAGCTGACTGATGCGCTGGTTCGAGGCAATCAGCTTGCTGCGCACCATAAAGAGCACGTTGCGATAGATCAAACTCGCCAGGAGAGGATCTTCGCTGAACTTGGGCATCAGCGTGCTGCGGCTAATCACCAGCGCCTTGACATCCGTTTGCGCCACCACCGTAGCCGAGCGCAGTTCGCCCGTCAGCATACCTGCCTCGCCGATGCTAGTTACAGCCGTTTCCGACAGCAGGGACGAGCCATCGGCCGCGTCGATACCTACGCGACCAGACAGGATGATATACATGTCTCGGCTCTCTTCGCCCTGCGTGCAGAGGGTCTCGCCCTCCTTGAACGTGCGCGACGAACAGATCTTTAGCACTTCGCGAATGTGAGCCGCGCGACAGTCGCGAAAGATAACGAGCTTCTGCAATATGGTCTGTAGGGAATCCAAGGGACCTCTCATGCCGCGTGGTAATCGGCTGTCTAGTGGAACTGCGCCTGCGGACTTGTTAAAATAGAAAAGATCTCATTTTACAAGCAAACCGGAGTGTTTTATGGCCGAACAAGACCACGACAGCGACGTATCATACCAGACGCACCGCACGCGCCACACCTTTAACCTCGGACGCAAGCGCACCATGGACTACGAGGCCGTCGCCGATTGGACGCTGCTGCGCCGCCGCGAAAAGCCCATTGCCCGCCTGTTTCACGTCGCCTATATCGCCAAGACGCGCAGCCGCCGACCGCGTCCCGTCACCTTTGTGTTCAACGGCGGTCCCGGCGCCGCGTCGGCCTATTTACACGTAGGTGCCCTCGGACCGCGACGCGTCGTATTCAAAGGCGACGGTTCGCTCCCGCCGCCGCCGACGCAGCTGACCGACAACAGGGAGAGCTGGCTGCCCTTTACCGACTTGGTCTTTGTCGATCCCATCGGCACAGGTTTCAGTCGCACCATTCTCGAGCGCGAAGAGGGCGACAAGAGCGACGCGCGCAAAGAGCCGAAGGAAAACACCGAGTTCTGGGAAGTCGAACGCGACCTCGAATCGCTCGGCGAGTTTATGCAGCAGTTTCTCTCACAGCACCAGCGCTGGACCTCGCCTGTCTTTATCGCCGGCGAGAGCTACGGCGGCTTTCGCGTAGCCAAGCTGGCGCGCCTCGTCCAGGAGCGCTACGGCATCGGCCTCAACGGTGCGATCCTCATCTCACCGGCCATCGAATTCGCCTCTGTCCTCGGCTCGGACTACGATCTGATGCACTGGGTCGAACTCCTGCCGACCATGGCTGGGGCCGCCTTCCACCACGGGCGCGGGCGCGGCACGAGTGCGGACGAATCGCGCCGGTTAGCCGAGGACTTTGCCCAGGGCGACTATCTGCAGCTGCTGGCGCGCGGTGCCTCCATGCCCGCTGCCCAGCGCCAGCGCGCTATCCGCCAGATGGCCCATCTGATCGGACTGGACGAGGGTCTGATCGAACGAGCCGGCGGCCGCGTCCACCGCGTCGTCTTTGCGCGCGAACTGCTGCGCGACCAGCGCCGTTACTGCGGGCTCTACGACGCTTCGCTAACCGCGGTCGACCCCTTTCCCGATCGCATCTCATACGAAGGCCCCGACCCGACGCTGGCGGCCATCGACCGCCTGTTTCGCGCCGGGATCAACGCCCAGCTGCGTCAGCACTTGGGCGTCGAGACCGAACTCGAGTACGAGCTGCTCAGCGGCGAAGTCCACCGCCACTGGAAAACCAAGAATGCGCGCTTTATTCGCCAGCAGGTCGGCTCTATGGACGACCTGCGCTACGGCATGGTCCTCAATCCGCACATGCAGGTGGCCATCAGCCACGGACACTTCGATATGGTGACGCCCTACTTCTCGTCCAACCGCATTGTCCAACACATGAAGCTCGACGATTCTCTCAAACCCAACCTGCACATCAGCCACTACGACGGCGGCCATATGTTTTATTCGTGGGAGCGCTCGCGCATAGCCTTTGCCCGCGACATGCAGGCTTTCTACGCAAAGTCCATGGGATAAATCACATGCAGATACGCAGCCTCAAAGTAGAAATCCATCGGCAGCAGCCCAGCACCGCGCCCAAGCGCGATGCCCTGCAGGCTCTACCCGGCGCCGGATCCGTATCGGTAACCATAGAGACAGACGAAGGGATCACCGGTCTAGGCGACGCCTTTTTTGGCCGGATCGCCGGCGGCCCCGACGCGCTGGCCGCGCTAATCCAACACGAGCTCAAACCGCTGATTGTAGGTCGCGATCCCCGTCTTGTGCGCCAGCTGCACGTCGACATGCGCCGCGAGACGGAGTACCACGGAACACAAGGACTGGCCACCGTCGGCATCGCCGCCGTCGACACGGCGCTGTGGGACTGTCTGGGCAGAGCACGCGGCGTGCCCTGCTGGCAGCTGTGGGGCGGCGCCCATACCGAGATCCGCGCCTACGCCATGGTAGGCTGGCTCAACTACGACGAAGACGAGGTGCGATCGATCTGCGCGCGCGCCGTAGCGCAGGGGTTTAGCGCCGTCAAAATCAAGGTCGGCTATCCAACGCTACGCGAGGACGTGCGACGCGTAGAAGCAGTGCGCGAGGCCGTTGGTGACGCGATCGATATCATGGTCGACGCCAACCAATCGCTGACGACGGCCGAAGCCATTCGCCGCGGACGCGCCTTTGGCGAACTGGGCTGTCTGTGGTGGGAAGAGCCAATTCCCGCCGACGATATAGACGGCTATGCAGCGCTCGTGCGCGCGCTCGACATACCCATCGCCACGGGTGAAAACCTCTACAGCACGGCCGATTTTGCGCGCTTTTTCAAGCGCGAAGCCGTCGACATCGTGCAGCCCGACCTGCGCAGAGCCGGCGGACCGACGGCCCTGTTACAGGTGGGCCAACTGGCCGACGCCTTCCGCATTCCCTACGCCTCGCACGGCGGGGGTCCGGTCCAACTCAACGTCATGGCCTGCCTGCCCAACGCGCTCTATTTAGAGACGGGACTCATTGCGGAAAACTCGCCGCTTACCTTGGTCGACGGGCGCGTGCAAATACCGCAGGGACCGGGCTTTTCCTGGGCCTAAGGGGAGCGAAAATTGAGCGATTTTAGTGAGATAAGAACGGGGAATCCGGCCCACGAGGGCTGGCCCTATTCGGAGGTCGTGCGCGCCGGCGACTTCATCTTTGTAGCGGGGGTCGCCGCCGAGGACGAACAAACGGGACAGCTACAGGGCCACACAATAGAAGCGCAGACCGAATTCGTATTTGCCAAGATCGGCCGCATGCTCGCCCACGCCGACGCCGACCTGCGCGACGTGTGTCGGGTCGCCGTGCACCTAGCCGATATCGACGACTTTCAACGCTTTAGCGATACCTTTGCCCAGGTCTTCCACTGGCAGCCGCGCCCGACGCGCATCACCACGCAGTCGGGGCTCTATCCGGGCGTCTTAATCGAAGTGGAGTGCACCGCCTATAGACCGCTGCGCGACGCCTGATCTCAGCGCTCAAACAGCGCGCGCGCAAACGTCTCGCCGTCAAAGGGCTGCAGGTCATCGACTCCTTCGCCGACGCCGATCAGCTTGACGGGCAGATCCATTTCTTTTCTCAGCGCCACGACGATGCCGCCCTTGGCCGTGCCGTCTAATTTGGTCAGCGCCAAGCCGGTCAGCTCGGTCGCCCCGTTAAACTCGCGCGCCTGCGACAGGGCGTTCTGCCCGTTGGTCGCGTCGAGCACCAACAGCGTCTCGTGCGGCGCCTGCGCATCCTGTTTAGCCAGCGAGCGACGAATCTTTTTCAGCTCTTCCATTAGGTTGGTTTTGTTCTGCAGGCGACCGGCCGTGTCCACCAACAGCACGTCGACCTTGCGGTGACGCGCCGCAGCCAGCGCATCGAAGGCCACGGCCGCCGGATCGGCTCCCTGCTGGGCTCGAACGATGTCGACGCCCGCGCGCTCGGCCCACACGTCTAGCTGGGCCACAGCTCCGGCGCGAAACGTGTCGCAGGCGGCGACCAGGACTTTTTTCCCCGAATCGGCGTACTGTTTAGCTAGCTTGCCCACCGTCGTCGTCTTACCCGCTCCGTTGACCCCGACCACCAAGATGACAAACGGCGTGCCCGGCAGCGGAGCATCGCCCAGCGGCAGCGCCCCATCCGAGCCCAGCGCTACGGCGGCCGCTAGCTGTTCCTGCAGCAGCCTCATAACGCCTTCTCCGTCGCTAATTCGCTCCGAACGCACCGCACTGCGCAGCTCTTCAATAATCTCGACCGAGGTGTCCAAGCCAATATCCGACTGAATGAGGATGGCTTCAATGTCGTCCAACATGTCCTCGTCGATGCGTCCGCCGATGGGCACTACCGCGGCGATCTTGTCGTGCATGGCATCGCGGGTCTTGCTGAGTCCATCTTTAATTTTGTTGAAAAAACGACCTAGCATAGAACAGCTCTCTGGTGTGGTGGCGCGAGGGATTCGCAGCCGGTGCATGGTTCGGGAACGCGCCCGCAGAGCGGGACGTATCGCCCGCGCAGGGATCCTGCCGCCGCGAGGTATTATAGTATTGGCGACGCGCGTTTTGTCAAGAGACGAGCCGAGGGCAAATCATTTATAGACAAACCTTTACATCATTTTCATATCGTTTTCCCATCTTGACTTTTGCCCCCTTCCCGCCTAGGTTCTGCCTGCTCACCAGAGGAGATGTAGCCCGTTGTCAAACCCCATTCCTATCGCGTCCATGCGCCCGTATATTGGCGCCCTGCTGTGCGCTCTGTGCACGGTCCTTAGCGCCCATGCAGGAGAGGATACCCTGCCTCCGGCCGAACTGACGCGCGGCATGGAAGGCTACGGCCTGAGCGTTTTTCAGGGCGTTCAGATCGACACGTTTGGCGTGGAAATACTCGGCGTGATGGAGGGTGCCATCGGCCCGGGCAACGACCTGATTCTAGTGCGTCTTTCCGGGGCCAACCTAGAACACACTGGCATTATACGCGGCATGAGCGGCAGTCCGGTGTATATCAATGGCCGCCTCATCGGCGCCATCGCCTACGGCTGGTCCTATGCAAAAGACCCGATCGGCGGCGTCACCCCGATCGGACCGATGATCGACGTAGCGCAGCGCCAGCGCCTGGCCGAATCAGCGCAGCCGACGCGCCAGTCCATCGACTTTTCTCCGCCGCGCTGGATAGAAGGCGCCGACGTGCCTCAGCGCGCAACGCTCGAACGGCTGGCCATGCCCGTGGCGCTGGCCGGATTTTCCGGAATGGCGAGCACCGTTTTACAGCAGGCCCTGAATCCGCTGGGAATGGAAGCCGTCATAGGCCCCGGCGGCCAGCGCACGGAGGCGGTTGACGTGCCCGTCACACCCGGTGCAGGCCTGGGCGTGCAGCTGATCAGCGGCGACCGCAGCGCCACGGCCGTCGGCACCCTAACGTGGACAGACGGCGAGCGCTTTGTCGGCTTTGGCCATCCCATGATGCACATCGGAGCCACCGATATGCCGGCAACCAGCGTGTACATCCATCAGGTCATCCCCAGTCAAATCAGCTCGTTTAAGCTGGGCAGCACCATACGTCCCTTTGGCACGGTGCACCAAGATCGCCTCGCCGGTATCGGCGGCCGCATTGGTCCCGCACCCGATATGGTGCCCGTCACCGTTGATATCGCCTCGTCGGCTGCTTCCATCCAGAACCGCTTTGCCGTAATGCGCCACCGCGATCTGACGCCGGCTCTCGTGCGCTCGGTGCTCCTCTCGGCGATGGAAGCACACGAGAAACTCAGCGGCGATGCGGCCCTCGAACTGCGCGCGACCCTAGCCTTGAGCGACGGGCGGCGCGTCGAATACGAACAGTTTTACAGCGGCCCTTCGGCGGCGCTGATCGCCTCTATCGAGGCCGTACAGCCGCTAGTAGCTATGGCGCAGAGCCCGTTTGTCGGACTCGACGTCGATTCGGTCTACATTGCCGCCGACGTGCGCGAGACGCTGACGCAGGCCCACATCGTCGGGATGCGCCTGCCCGCAGCTCGGCTGCACATCGGCCAGCGCTACGAGGCCGAAGTCACGCTGCAGCCCTACCGAGGCGAGTCTATCCAGCAGCGCATCGCCTTCAGACTGCCCGACGACACGCCACCCGGGCCCATCTCAATCCGCGTCAGCAGCGGCGAAACAGCGCGCCAGGCCGAGCGCAGCCGCAACCCAGGTGCTTCCGTGCCGCGCAGCGCAGACGACCTGCTGAAATTAGTGCAACAGCCCGGACGCACCGACGAACTCGTGCTAGAAATCGCGCAGCCCCAGTCGGGACTAGCCGTGCACGGGCGCGCTTTTCCCTCGCTGCCCCCATCGGCGCGCAGCGTGCTCGAGAGCGAGTCGTCGGCCGGCTATCTCAGCTCGGTTAGTGAGCGCGTCCTCGTGCGCGTGCGTCAGTCCACATCCCACGCGCTCAGCGGCGAGCACGCCGTCAGCGCAGTGGCCATACCCCACTAGGAGAAACCGATTCTCATGAAAAAGGCGATTTTCGCGTGCGCACTGCTGCTGTTGGCCAGCGGCATCGCACCGGTCAGCGCCCAACGCCACAGCGCGTGGAGTCAGTTCGGCTACGACGCGTTCGCCGACGGCCAAGCTAGCGGCATCGCAATTGCGGCCGACGGCACGCTGCGTCCAGCCGCCGTGCTCGACAGCTTCGCCACCTTTGAAGCCGAACGCATCTGGCGGCTGGCCCAAGGTCGAGACGGCACGCTGTATGCGGCTACCGGCGACGGCGGACGCCTTTACGCCATCGACCGAAACGGCACGAGCCGACTGCTGTTCGATTCACCCGAAATCTCTCTGCACAGCTTGGCCATCGCTCGGGACGGCACGATCTACGCCGGCAGCGCGCCCGACGGCATCGTCTATAAGATCACTCGAGACGGCCAGGCCACCGTCCTCGCACATACCGGCAGCCACTACGTATGGGACCTGGCCTTTGACAGCCGCGGGCAACTCCACGCCGCGACCGGCGAACCGGCCGGCTTGCTGCGCATCGACGCCGACGGACAGATTGAAACGCTCTTTGCCCCTACCGACCACCACCTTATGACGCTGCTCTTTTCGGACGACGCACTCTATGTAGGCAGCGCGCAAAAGGGCCGCATATACAGCGTGGAAGACGGCCGTGGTCGCCTGCTCTTCGAGGCACCCGAAGAGGAAATCCTCGCGCTCGTGGGCGACGGCAGCGGCGGCCTCTATGCCGGAGCAATCGACGGCGGCAGCGAAGAAAGCGCTCAGCACTCGGCTATCTATCGCCTGGCAGCCGACGGCGCGGTGCGCCTGTGGTGGACCGCGCCACAGGTCCTGCTGCGCGATCTGGCATACGGCGACGACGCGCTGTGGCTAGCGACCGACGACGGCAAGATCCTCGGGCTAAATTCACTCCAGCAGCCAAGCCTGCTAGTCCAAGACGATGCGTTTCGCACGGGGCGCATGCTGCGCGCAGCCGACGGATTGACCTACCTGGCGGCAGCTCACACCGGCCAACTGCGCCGGCTCGGAGCGGCACAGTCGGGCGGCCATTACGAGTCGCGCGTCGAAGATTTCACCGGTCACACCCAATGGGGCCGCGCAGCATGGCGCGGCAGCGGCGTCCAGCTACAGACGCGCAGCGGCAACAGCCTGGAACCCGATGCGACCTGGAGCGACTGGTCGGACGCGCTGGAGCAGAACGGAACAACCATCGCCAGCCCGGCGGCACGCTACCTGCAGTACCGCATTGAGCTGAGGGGACGCGACGCCCATTTAGAGCGGATTGCGCTACATGGACTGCGCGCCAATCTCCCTCCGCAGATCGCCTCGCTCGAAGTGCAGCCCTACCGCATGCCGCAGGGGCGCGGCGGCCAACAGCAGCAGCAGGCCGCACAGAACCAGCGCAACGGCGGCCCCACGCAGCCGCGCAGCCTCTACATGCTGCGCTGGCAGGCCAGCGATCCCAACGAGGAGGAGCTGCTCTACGATCTCTATCTGCGCGGCGAGGGACAGAAAGAGTGGAAAATGGCCCATGAAAACGAGGAGCGCACCTCGCTGCTGTGGGACACGGCCACAATGCCGGAAGGCTGGACGCAGCTCAAGTTGGTCGCTTCTGACCGGGGCGAGAATCCACCCGAAGAGGCCCTATCCAGCGAGCATATCAGCCCGCTCTTTGCCATTGATAACAGCCCGCCGCGCATCGAGATCACGGCGCGCGTTAAGGGTGGCGACGTGTCGATCGAGCTCGACATCACCGATCGCATATCGGACTTGAAAAAAGTGCAGTACAGCGTCGACTACGGCGACGACGAATACCCCATTGCCGCCGCAGACGGTCTGTATGACAGCCGCCGCGAGCAGGCCCAGTGCACTGTAGCGGGCCTAGCCCCGGGCGAGCATATCATCGCCGTGCAGGCATGGGACGCGCTGGACAATATCGGCACCGAGCAAATCATTATTCAGATCGATTAAACACACTCGACGATGAACGAACACGAAGCCTATATGCGCCGCGCGCTAGCCTTAGCGCGCCGAGCACGTGGACGCGCCAACCCCAACCCCACCGTGGGTGCCGTCGTCGTGCGCGGCGGCCGCATCGTCGGCGAGGGCGTGACCAGTCCAGTTGGAGGCCCACACGCCGAAGTCAACGCGCTGAACGCGGCCGGTGCAAAAGCGCGCGGAGCAACCCTCTACGTAACGCTAGAACCTTGCGCTTTTCACGGGCGCACCCCGCCCTGCTGCGACGCCGTCATCGACGCTGGCATACAGCGCGTCTACTGCGCGCTAAGGGATCCGGACGGGCGCGTGAACGGGCGGGGCATCAGCCGCATGCGGCGCCGCGGTATTGCCGTAGAATGGGGTCTTCTTGAGGCCGAAGCAGCCGAGCTACACGCCGCCTATATTACCCATCGCACGCAGCAGCGCCCCCATACGATACTAAAACTGGCGCAGACGCTCGACGGCCGCATTGCCGCACGCAGCGGCGATGCCCGATGGATAACCGGTGAGGCCGCGCGACGCCACGCCCATCGCTGGCGCTCCTACGTCGACGCCGTTGCAGTGGGCGCCAACACGCTGCTAGCCGACGATCCACAGCTGAGCGTGCGCCACGTGCGCGGACGCAGTCCGCGGCCCATAGTCATTGACGGCCGCCTGCGGGCCCACCCGAACGCCCGTCTCTTCGCCCGCCCGGGCGCCGTGCTGGCCACCGGCAAGACGGCCTCTGCGGCCAAGCGCCGCGCCATCGAGGCCACCGGATCGGCGGTCTGGACCTTTTCCACGCGCGGCGGCCACATCGACCTGCGCGATTTTGCCCAGCGCGCCGCCGAAGAGGACATCACCAGTCTCATCGTTGAAGGAGGCGGCCAGCTAGCTGCCGCTTTTTTACGCGCGCGCTTGGTAGATCAGGTGCACATTTACCTGGCTCCGCGCATTCTCGGCGATGGCATTGCCGCCGTCGCCGACTTGCACATAGAACGCATTGCAGACAGCCTGGCGCTTAAAAACGTGCGCACGCGGGCGCTAGGCGCTGATCTGCTCTACACAGCCGAGGTGGAATACCCGTGTTCACAGGAATCGTAGAGGAAATTGGCCACGTAGGCCATATCGCGCGCCAGGGATCGTTCCAGCGCATGCAGATTTCTGCGCAGCGCGTGCTGGACGGCCTGAAAACGGGCGACAGCATCAGCGTCGACGGCGCCTGCCAAACCGTCGTCGCATTCGACGGAGCGAGCTTCAGCGTGGAAACCGTCGCCGAAACGCTGTCGCGCACGACCCTCGGTCAGTTTAGCAGCGGGCGGCCCGTCAACCTGGAGCGCGCGCTGCGAGCCGACGATCGCTTGGGCGGACACATCGTCCAAGGACACGTCGACGGCGTCGGCCATATCGCTGCGCTAGCGCAGCGCCAAGGCGAGTGGCGCATCCGAATTGCAGCGCCTCCAGCACTCCACCGCTACGTCGCAGCCAAGGGCTCCATCACCGTCGACGGCACCAGTTTGACCGTAGCGGAGCTGAGCGACGAGGGGTTTACGATTTCCGTTATCCCCCATACATTTGATCATACCGTCTTGAGCCAGCGTCGCGTTGGTGACGCGGTCAACCTCGAAGTCGATGTCATCGCCCGCTACATAGAACGCCTGCTGACAACCGGCGGCCATTCGGACGCCGGCTTGAGCTTTGATTCACTGCGCAATATGGGATATTGACGTGCCAGATTTTAACACCATAGAAGAGGTCATCGAAGACCTACAAAACGGCCGCATGGTCGTCGTAGTCGACGAGCGCGCCACCAGCGGAGAGGGCGATGAGGTCGTTGGCGAAGGCGAACTGGTCATGGTCGCCGAGCTGGCATCGGCCGACTCTATTCATTTTATGACGCGCCACGCCGGCAGCCCGCCCGCAGTAGCTGCCAGCCGCGAGCATCTGTCCAGACTGGACATTCAGGAAATTGCAACGGGGACACGCGGACCGCGCGGCGCTTCCATTATGGTCTCGATCAACGCGCGCGACGTGGGGGGCACCGGCGTCTCGGCGCGGGACCGCGCGCTGACAATCGGCCGTCTGACCGACCCCAACAGCACGCCTGAAGATTTCGTACAGCCCGGCCACGTCACGCCGCTTATGGCGCAGGCCGGTGGCGTGCTCAAACGCGCCGGTCACACCGAGGCCGCCGTCGACCTAGCGCAGATGGCACACCGGCAGCCGGTCGCGCTGATGGCGGCCATCCTCGACGACAGCGGCAACGTCGCCGACACGCCCTGCCTGTTGGAATTTGCCCGGCAGCACGACCTCAAAATTGCCACCATCCACGACTTGATTGCCCATCGCCGCCGCACGGAAAAGCTCGTCCACTGCGAAGCCATCTCGCCCCTGCCAACGCAGTTTGGCCAGTTTACGGCGCACGCCTATCGCAGCATCGTCGACGACAATCCCTATATCGCTCTCGTCTATGGCGACGTCAGCGACGGCGAGGACACCTTGGTGCGCATGCACTCGGGCTGTCTAACCGGCGATGCGCTCGGCTCAATGCTCTGCGACTGCGGCGAGCAGCTGCAGCGCTCCATGCAAATGATCGTCAACGAAGGGCGCGGAGTGATCGTCTACATTCAGCACCACGAGGGGCGCGGCATCGGCATCCTACACAAGTTCAAAGCGTACGAGCTCCAGCAGAGCAAGGGACTCGACACGATCGAAGCCAACCACGCGCTCGGCCATCCCACCGACTCACGCGACTACGGTATCGGTGCTCAGGTCCTCTATGATCTGGGCCTGCGCAAGGTGCGGTTTCTAACCAACAACCCCAAAAAGCGCGTTGGTCTGGAGGCCTACGGACTTTCCGTCGTCAAACAGGTGCCCATCGAATCCACGCCCAACCCGCACAATCTGCGCTACCTAGAGACCAAGCGCGACAAAATGGGACATATTACGCTGCTGCCCGGCGGCCAACTGGAGAAAGGAAACGGCTAAATGCCCAAAGTGCACGAAGGACAACTCAACGCGCGGGGAAAGCGCTTTGCCATCGTCGTCAGCCGCTTTAACGACCTGGTTACCACGCGCCTGCTCGACGGAGCATTGGACTGTCTACAGCGACACGGCGCAGAAGAAGACGATATCGAAGTCGCCTGGGTACCCGGCGCCTTCGAACTGCCCATCGTCGCACAAAAACTGGCCAAGACGGGCCGCTTTGATGTGGTGACCTGTCTCGGCTGCATCGTGCGCAGCGATACGCCGCACTTCGACTATGTCGCCGGTGAGTCCTCTAAGGGCATTGCGCGGGTCGGACTCGATACCGGCGTGCCCATCACCTTTGGCGTCATCACCGCCGACACCGTCGACCAAGCCGTGCAGCGGGCCGGCGTTAAGGCCGGCAACCGCGGCTGGGACGCCGGCATGAACGCCGTCGAGATGGCCAGTTTAATGGCCGCTATAGAATAGATGGAAGAAGACGATTTTTTTGGCGACGGCTCCTCGGCCGACGAAGCCCCACCCGACAATCGCAGCGGCGCGCGACAGGTCGCACTGCAGGCGCTCTACTGGGAAACCAGTCAAGCGGGCCGAGCCGAAGAAGCCGTAGAAGAATTATCGACCCGCTTTGACCTATCGCAGGGCGTGCGCACCTTTGCCCATGCCCTTGTCGACGGCGTTCATACGCACGGCGAGGAAGTCGACGCACTGATCGCCGCCACGTCGACGCGCTGGAGCCCGGAGCGCATCGCGCGCGTAGATCGGCTCATTTTGCGGTTGGGCCTAGTAGAAATGTTACACATCGAGGATGTGCCGACGCGCGTGGCTATCGATGAAGCCATTGATCTGGCGCGCGCCTTCAGCACGGCCAAATCTTATGCCTTCGTCAACGGCATTCTCGACGCCGTCGCCAAGCGCAGGGAACTGGGCACCTGAGTCTGCCGTCGGATAGGCCTGCACACCTCGAGAGGCCAACATAGCTAACGACCGTATTCATTTTGTGCGCTCACGCTGCGACGCGGAGCGCACCGAGCGGTGCATACGCGCCGCCAAACGCCTGGCGCAGGGCCATTCGTTTTAACAGAGGGAAGCCATGTTTGAAGCACTCGTAAAAAAAGTCTTCGGTTCGCAGTCGGATCGCGAGTTCAAAAAAACCCAACCGCAAATCGAAGAAGTCAATCGAATCGCCGAAAGCCTGCAGGGCTTGAGCGACGCGCAGCTGCAGGAAAAGACGGCACAGTTTCGCCAGCAGATGCGCGAGCGCACGGAGAGCCAGCGACAGCGGCTAGGCGAACTAGACCACCAGCTGCGCGGCGACCTTGAGCCGGCCCTTCGCGAACGCTGCAACGACGAGTACGAAGAGCTCGACAAAGCGATTCGCGACCACGAGAGCGAGTTCCTAGACGAAATCATGCCCGAGGCGTTTGCCATGGTCAAGGAGGCCTGTCGGCGCCTGGTCGGCAAGCAGTGGGAGCGCGCCGGCGAGCTGGTCACCTGGGAGATGCAGCCGTACGACGTGCAGATTTTTGGCGGAGCCACGCTACACCAGGGCAAGATCGCCGAAATGGCAACCGGCGAAGGCAAGACGCTGGTGGCCACTATGCCGATCTACCTCAACGCTCTGCCAGCGCGCGGCGTGCACCTGATCACGCACAACGAATACTTAGCGCGACGCGACGGTATGTGGATGGGGCCTCTCTTCAATTTTCTCGGCCTGTCCGTCGGCATTATCCAGGACATGCACCAGACCGGCCACGAGGCCTTTTTGCTGGCCGCACCCGAGGGCATTCCCACCGAGTTCAAGTGGCAAAACGTAGGACATAAAGAGGCCTATGCGGCGGATATCGTCTACGCCACCTGTTCGCAGGTCGGCTTCGACTACCTGCGCGACAATATGTCGGTGCGCACGGAAGATCTCATGCAGCGCAGCTTTAACTTCGCCATCGTCGACGAAGCCGATTCGATCCTCATCGACGACGCGCGCACGCCGCTGATTCTGTCCGGCCCCGTCCCCGATTCGACCAACCAGTACAAGCAGATGAAGCCGCTGGTCGAAAAGCTGCTGCGCGCACAGACCAGCTTGGTCAACAAGGCCATTGCCGAAGCGGAAAGGCAGGCCCGCGACGACGGCGAATTCGACTACGAATTGGGTATCGAACTGCTCAAAGCCACGCGCGGCATGCCCAAGAATCGCCGCCTGATGCGCATCTTGCAGGAAGAGGGCGTCAAACGCCTTATCAACCGCGTCGAGGCCGACTATATGCGCGACAAGCGCCTGAACGAACTCGATGAGCAGCTCTACTTTATCGTCGACGAGCGCGCCAACACCATCGACCTGACGGAAAAGGGACGCGACCTGCTCTCGCCTGACGAACAGGCGCTCTTCGTGCTGCCCGATATCAGCATTGAAGTCGACGTCATTCGCAGCGACGAAGACCTCAGTGACGAAGACAAACGCCTAAAGGAAGAACAGGCACACCGCAGCTACGCCGAAAAGAGCGAAGCGGTGCACAACATCAACCAGCTGATGAAGGCCTATACGCTCTTTGAAAAAGACGTGCAGTATATGGTGTCGGAAGACGGGCGCGTCATCATCATCGACGAATCAACCGGTCGACCGCAGCCCGGCCGTCGCTTTTCCGACGGCCTGCACCAGGCCCTCGAGGCCAAGGAGGGCGTCAAGCTGCAGCACGAGACGCAGACCATCGCGACGATAACGCTGCAAAATCTCTTTAGGATGTACAACAAGCTAGCCGGTATGACCGGTACTGCCGAAACGGAAGCCGGCGAGCTGTGGGAAATTTACAAGCTCGACGTGACGGTTATCCCGACCAACCGCCCCGTGCGCCGCGTCGACCAAGAGGACCAGATTTTTCGCACGCGCAAAGAAAAGTTCCAAGCCATTATCGACGAAGTCGCGCGCCTGCACGAGAAAAACCTACCGGTCTTAGTCGGCACTGCTTCGGTGGAAGCATCCGAGCTGCTCAGCCGCATGCTGACGCGCAAGGGCATCAAACACCAGCTGCTCAATGCGCGCTACCACGAAAAAGAAGCGCAAGTTGTCACCGATGCCGGACAGCCAGGCGCCGTGACCATCGCCACCAATATGGCGGGGCGCGGCACGGACATTAAGCTGGCACCTGAAGTCATTCGCATTGAGCGCTCTATCATCGAATCCGGCATGTCGCTGAGCGACAAATTGCCCTCTGGCAAAACCCTGCGCCAGCACCTGATTGACGAACCAAGTGGGCTGCAGGTTATCGGCACCGAGCGCCACGAGGCACGGCGCATCGACCGGCAGCTGCGCGGCCGTTCCGGCCGCCAGGGCGATCCGGGTTCGTCGCGCTTTTTCCTCTCGCTCGAAGACGACCTAATGCGTCTGTTTGGCTCCGATCGCATCGCCTCGGTTATGGACAAGCTGGGTGCTGAAGAGGGCGAAGTCATCGAGCACGGCATGGTCACCAAGTCGATCGAACGCGCGCAGAAAAAGGTCGAGGCGCGCAACTTCGAAATGCGCAAGCACGTCCTCGACTACGACGACGTAATGAACCAGCAGCGCCAAGTTATCTACAATCGACGCCACGACCTGCTGGAACGCGACAGCGCACACGAGCTCATAGAAGAGATGATTGACGAACTCGTCGATCACGTGCTCTTGACGTATGCCAACTCAGAGGGCCATCCCGAAGAATGGGACTGGGAGGGCATGCAGGTCGAGTTCGGCAGCACGTTCTTTCTCGGCTTTACCCTATCGGAAGAAGAACGCGCGACGACCTCGTACGAGGACCTGCGCGACCACTTAACTCAGACCGTTCAGGACGCCTATCAGCGCCGCCTCGACACGGTTGGCGTCGAGGTTTTCCGCCAGGTAGAAAAGGCCATTGCCCTACACACCATCGATACCTGCTGGCAGGAACACCTACAGGAAATCGATGAACTTAAGGACGGCATTGGCTTTGTCGGAGTCGGCGGCAAAAACCCGCTAATCGAATACAAAAAGGGCGCGTTCGATATCTTCGAGCGCCTCATCGCACGCATCAGCCAAGAGACGCTGAAAAACCTGTTCCAGCTGCGCATCGACACCGAGGCAAGCCAGGTGGAACGCCAAGCACCTCAGCGCGTCCGCGCCGTGCACCGCGATGCGACCAATATGGGCTTTCAGGGAGGCGAAGCGGCAGCCGCTGCGCGCCCGGCTCAGGCAGGGCCGAGCGGCATGCCCCTCGGCCAGCCCGTCAGCGACCCGCGGCAGGTAACGGCTTCCGGCCCCGGCGGATCGGAAGCACCGGCCAACAAACAGCCCATTGTGCGCGACCAACCCAAGGTCGGGCGCAACGATCCCTGTCCGTGTGGCAGCGGCAAAAAATACAAGCGTTGCCACGGCATCAACGAGTAGCGCACATCAGATACTGGCCCATTTTCCCACAATAGCCTGCGGGGAAATGGGCCGCTGTGCATCGTTGTACAGTCCAACCTAAAAAAACGGCAAGACGTCCATGGAACTGTGGCAGCAGGTCTGTCTGGTAGCCTATTGCTCTATCGTGGCCGTGCTCGGCATCTACGGGTTGCACCGCTATTTGCTCCTGCGCCTGTTTCAGCGGCACCGGGGCGAAACCGTTGCCCCCAGTGCTCGCTTTACCCATCTACCCTCCGTGACGATACAGCTTCCGCTCTACAACGAGTACCACGTCGTCGAGCGCTTGCTCGATACGGTCGCTCAGATCGACTATCCGCGCGACCGACTGCAGATTCAGGTGCTGGATGACTCGACCGATGCGACCAGCGATCGGGCTCGCCAGCGCTGCGAACAACTCCGCGCCGACGGCCTCGACATCGACTACCTGCACCGCACACACCGAACCGGCTTTAAGGCCGGTGCACTAGCGGCCGGTCTGGCCTCGGCCACCGGTGAATTCGTGCTCATTCTCGACGCCGACTTCGTGCCCCCTTCCGACCTGTTGCACAGCACCATACACTATTTCACCGACCCCCGAGTAGGCATGGTGCAAACGCGCTGGGGGCATCTCAATCGCGAGCACTCTCTGCTGACGCGCATCCAGTCCATTTTTCTCGACGGCCACTTCGTCATCGAGCACACGGCGCGCAGCAGATCGGGACGTTTTTTTAATTTCAACGGCACGTGCGGCGTCTGGCGCAAAACGGCGATCGTCGACGCGGGCGGCTGGCAGCACGACACGCTGACGGAGGATCTCGATCTGAGCTACCGCGCCCAGCTGGCCGGCTGGCGCTTTCTCTTTCTGCCCGGCGTAGAAGTCCCCGGTGAAATACCCGTAGAGATCAACGGATTCAAGTCGCAGCAGCACCGGTGGACAAAGGGCGCAGTCCAGGTGGGAAAAAAGCTGCTGCCGCGCATCTGGCGCAGCGACTCGGCGCTCAAGGCCAAGGTCGAAGCAACGTTCCACCTAACGGCCAATATTTGCTATATCCTCATGCTCTGTATGGCGCTGCTAACCCTGCCCGTATTGAGCATCCGCACGCATCTGGGTTGGGAGCGTCTGCTCATCATAGACCTGCCCCTGTTCTCTTTTGCGACCATGGCCATTTCCGGATTCTATCTAACTTCGCAGCGCGTGCTCTATCCGGACTGGAAGCGGCAGATCAAACTGCTGCCCATGCTAATGGCGATGGGAATGAGTCTGTGTATCAACAACACGCGCGCCGTGCTCGAGGGGTGGGTCGGCTACGAGACAGACTTTCTGCGCACGCCCAAATACGGCGTAACCCAGGCGACGCAAACCCCGCAGCAGCGCATCTATTCCAGTCGCCGCACCCTATTGGCCTTAGGCGAGCTGGGCATGGCCGCCTACTTTGCCTACGCCCTCTACCAGGCCTGGCTGACCGGCCTCTATATGGGCCTGCCCTTTCTCCTGCTGTTCCACATTGGATTCCTCTACACCGGTTCGCTGTCCAGCGCCCAAACGTGGTTCCAGCGCCTTCGCTCCGTGCCCCGACCTGCATAAAAAAAAGCCCCCGGCCAACAAAGGCCAGGGGCTCCATATCATCGCGCAAGGAACGCGTTCTTATTCATCCTCGGGCCAGGCTAGCGGAAACGGATCTTGGACCTTCTCGCGCAGCCACAGCACGTCTACTGCTTTGAAGTGTAGCTTGGTAAACTTCTCAATGTGGCGCACGCCAATGGCCACGTTGCCGCGCTCGCGGCGCAGATCATTGCCCTTGTCGCTGGCCAGTTCATTGGCCTGCGAAACCTGCCGCATATGCGTCGTGTAGGCCAGGCGCAGCGCTCGGAACTGCATCTCAACGGGATCTATCTTCTCTAAGTCACTAATATATGCGGCGACAAAGTTACGCACATCCTGCAGGTCCTCAGCCGTAACGTTTATACTCGGGTCGTCGAGTTTCTCAATATGCTTGAGCACTTCGCGGTTTCTATCGTCGAATTCCTTGAGCTTGTTGACGTAGCTAATTAACTCTAGCTGCTCTTCGTTGCCGCCGCAGGCAACTAGGCCCATGGCCAATACCAATGTGGCTACTGCTCTCAACATGATACCCTCCCTGTATTGGATTCTCTGCGCATAAATGCACGGCGAGATAGCACTTCAGTGCCTCAAGATACGCCGCTATAGAGCGAAAATCAAGCTGCTTTCCGGGGGCGTATTGACGCTATACGCCGCGCGCATATATTTTCCCCCCGACTTCCTACCGCAAACGCCCCATAGTCGCTAAATCAACGCCCGACAGGAGCAAGGCGCCGTTATGATCAGTCGCGAGCAGATCCAATCACAGCTAAATAACTGCCTATTAGAAGCGCGTTTCCCACAGTGGGAAAGCCTCTATAAAAAGGGCAAGGTGCGCGACATGTACCTGCTGCCCGACAAACGCGTGCTCATTACGACAGACCGTCAGAGCGCCTTTGATCACGTGCTCGGCGCCATCCCACTTAAAGGCCAGGTGCTCAACCGCATCGCCCAGTACTGGTTTGAACAGACGACCGATATCGCACCCAACCACATTATTGAAGTCCCAGACGGCAACGTGACCGTCGCCCGCGAACTCGAAATCATTCCGGTCGAAATCGTCGTGCGCAACTACCTGACGGGCTCGTCCGACACGGCCATCTGGACGCATTATAGCCAGGGCGTACGCCAGTACTGCGGCCATCATCTGCCCGATGGCATGGTAAAGAACCAGCCGTTTGAAAGCGCGATCATCACGCCGACGACTAAAAACGACGTGCACGACGAACTCATTTCGCGCGACGAAATATTGGCCCAACAGCTCGTTGCGCCCGACGTATGGGAACGCATTGAGGACGTCGCTCTGCGCCTGTTTGCGCGCGGTGCAGAGCTAGCTGCCCGGCAGGGATTAATCCTCGTCGACACCAAATATGAGATGGGCCTCGACGCCGAAGGCAACGTCACCCTAGCCGACGAAGTGCACACGCCCGACTCCTCGCGCTTCTGGATCGCCTCTTCCTATGAAGAGCGCCATGCCCGGGGCGAAGAGCCCGAGAGCCTCGACAAGGAATTTCTGCGCCTGTGGCTGCGCGAAAAGGGCATTTCAGACACCCATATCCCCACGCTGGACGACGAAATTCGCACGCAGGTCGCCGAGCGCTACATCGACCTATACGAACGCATCACCGGCCAAGCGTTCGAGGCAGAATTGGACGACAAGCCGGTGCTCGAACGCATCGAAGAGCGCATAGGCCGATATTTTTAGCAGCGAACGCATCGACTGCACCTAAACGATTGAAGTAAAACGCCATGCTAAGAAACGTTCTCCGCGCTTTTCTAGTGCTGCATCTAGAAACGCGCCTCCCCGCTGTGACCGCCGGTGCCGTTTGGGCCTACTGGCGTTCGCGTCCGGCCATTCATTTTGTCATTGGTCAGGAACGACAGACGCGCGGCGATCGCATCAAACGCGCCCTAGACGAGGTCTATCCCTTCTAATGCTACATCGTCAGTTGCGCAACGCGCTCGAAGAAATTTTTGGAGCAGACTACGTCGAGGAAGCACTGGCAAGCCGCGAGATGGCTCAGCTCGTGCTCTACGATCGCCCCGAGGAATTCAAGCAGGCCGTGCTCGGTTTTCAACGCCTCAATTTCCGCGATGAGCACACCACGTATGCAGAACATATGGAGCGCGAACTCGGCTTTGCGCTGGTCTGCTCCCTGCTCGACAACGACACGCGCGACCTGGTCGCCGAACTGGGACTGAACTACCTATGAGCAAGCGCACAATGTTGGCTTTTGACCTAGGAGCCGAAAGCGGGCGCGCCATACTCGGTCATTTTGACGGCGAGCTGCTAAAGCTGGAGGAGGTGCATCGCTTTGCCAACGGACCGGTGCCCATTCACAATCGCCTGTACTGGAACCCGCTTGGGCTGTTCGCACAGATGAAAGAGGGGCTGGCCCGTGCTGCGAACGGACGGGATGGAACGCTGGACTCCGCTGGCATCGACACCTGGGGCGTAGACTTCGCGCTGCTGGGGCCCGGCGACGCGCTGCTCGACAATCCGCGCAATTACCGCGACCCGCGCACCGATGGCCTGTTGGAAGAGGCCTTCTCGATCGTGCCGCGCGAAGAGATCTTCGCCCAGACCGGTATCCAGTTCATGAAGCTCAACACGCTCTACCAGCTACTGTCGATGCGCGGTTCGCCGCTGCTCGACCAAGCGCACACCCTGCTGCTGATGGGCGATCTCTTCAACTTCTTTTTTACCGGGGCCAAGGTCTGCGAGTTTTCCAACGCCACGACGACGCAGTTTTACAATCCCAGCACCGGCGACTGGGCGCGCGCGCTGCTCGACCAGCTAGCTCTGCCCCATCACTTCCTGCCGCCCATTGTCGAACCCGGCACGCAGGTTGGCCATCTCTTGCCCTCGATTGCGGACGAACTCGGCGTGCCGTCTATCCCCTTTATCGCGCCGGCCACCCACGATACGGGATCGGCCGTTGCCGCCGTGCCCACTGAGGACGCCAACTACGCCTACATAAGTTCGGGCACCTGGTCGCTCATGGGCGCCGAAATTGACGCGCCCCTGCTCAGCGCGGAGGCCCTCGGACACAACTTCACCAACGAGGGCGGCGTCGGACGCACCTACCGCTTTTTAAAAAACATTATGGGCCTATGGCTAGTACAAGAGTGTCGACGCCAGTGGGAGCGTGAGGGCCAGGCATACAGCTATACCGAGCTGACGGAAATGGCGGCGCAGGCGCCGGCGTTTAGCGCCGTAATCGATCCAGACGACGAGCGCTTTATCGCCCCGGGCGACATGCCCAACCGCCTCCGCACCTACTGCAGCGACACGCAGCAGGCCGTGCCCGATAGCACAGGTGCCGTTGTGCGCCTAGCGCTGGAAGGACTAGCGCTGAAATACCGCTATGTGCTGGAATGCTTGGAAGACCTATTCGATCGCCGCTTAGAGCGCATTCACATCGTAGGCGGCGGTATCCAGAATCGCCTGCTGTGCCAGTTCACAGCCGACGCCACGCAGCGCCCCGTCGTCGCCGGTCCCGTCGAGGCCACGGCCATCGGCAACCTTATGGTGCAGGCGCTAGGCCTGGGAGAGGTCAGCAGTCTCGACCAAGCGCGCCAGGTCGTCCGCCGCTCGTTCGTACCCGATTACTACACGCCGGGGCCCAGCCAAGGGTGGGACGCCGCTTACGCCCGGTTCCGTCCGCTGCTAGACTAAGCCCCGCGGAACTTTTCGCGCTCCTCGTTCGTCCCATAGGGGACATCCGCAGTTCACACCCCCTATGGCACAATCCAATGCATCCAACGAACGATTCCGTTGCAGCCTATTGGCGCGATATCCAACACTACAAGCCGCTCAGTCGCCAGCGCGAAGGCGACCTGTTTCGCCGCGCGCACGCCGGAGACCAGCAGGCCATAGAAGAACTGGTCCAGGCCAACCTGCGCTTTGTCGTGCGCGTCGCCAAGGAGTATACCGGGCGCGGTCTGTCCTTTATTGAGCTGATCTCCGAGGGCAATATGGGCCTGCTAGAAGCCGTTAAACGCTTTGACGAAACGCGCGGCTTTAAGTTCATCACCTACGCCGTTTGGTGGATTCGCCAGGCCATTCTCAAAGCCTTGGCCCACAGCAGCAAAATCGCTCAGCCACCGATGAGTCAAATCAACGACCTGCAAAAAGTCGAAAAGCGCGCCGGTATTCTATCCCAGAGCCTAGGCCGCGCACCGACGCTCGAAGAAATCGCCAGCGAGGCCGACATGACGCCGCAGCGCGCCTATAACGCCGTGCTGGCATCCAGCAGCGACCTGTCGCTCGACGAACCGGCCTTTGACGAAGAAAACACGCCGCACATAGCCTACCTGCGCGACGAGCACAGCGATATCGAAGCGGGCTTTGAGCGCGATCTGCTCGAAAAGGTCCTGCACCAGTGCCGCAGCATACTCGACGAGCGCGAAGGCTATATCATCCGCTGCTACTTCGGCTTGGACGGCTGCGAGGAGGCAACGTTGCAGCAAATTGGCGAGCGCATGGGCCTTACGCGCGAACGCGTGCGGCAGCTGCGCGACCGCGCACTGAGCAAAATCCGCATTAGTTTCGGCGAGCTCCTAGGCGAGCTGAGTGAAAACTGAACCAACCATATAACTTGATGGGATCACCCAAATCCCTTTCTTTATATGTTTAGACTTATCTTTTTTCGTTCAGTCCTCATTGCACAACGCTCTGTGCGTCCTTTGCCTCCGTGCTCCGCACGGCGCATCCCACGAATAGGAGAGGCAACCGTGCGCTACAATTTAGCCGATCTCCATACGCATTCGTTCTGCTCCGATGGTATGCGAACCCCCACGCAGGCCGTAGAGGAAGCGCGCGATGCGGGTCTGCAGGCGCTTAGCCTGACCGACCACGACACCGTGGAGGGCATTGACGAGGCGATCGAAGCGGGCAAAGAGCTGGGCGTTGAAGTCATCCCAGGCAGCGAGCTAAGCGCCCACGTGCGCGACCGCGAAGTGCACCTATTGGCCTACCTAATGGACTGGAACAACCCCGAGTTGAACAGCGGGCTGCACCAGGTCCATCAGGCACGCCGCCAGCGCGGCGTAGCCATTGTCGAGCGGCTCAACAACATGGGACTGGACGTCAGCTTAGAAGAAGTGCTCGAGCGCGCCCAGGGCAGCCCCCTCGGCCGGCCACATATCGCCGCAGTCATGGTCGAAAAGGGCTTTGTCGCCGACAAGGACGAAGCGTTTACCCGCTACATCGGCGACCGCGCCCCTGCCTTTCGCGCCAAGCCGCACATCTCGGCCGAAGAAGTCATCGCCCGCGTGCACCGCGCCGGCGGCGTGACGGTGCTCGCCCATCCCGGCCACAGCCTTTCCGATGCCACCATTCAGCAGCTGATCAACTTCGGTCTCGACGGCATCGAGGTATTCCACCCCGCGCACCAGCCGCCGCAAATCGATTTCTACACGCAACTGGCCGAACGCCACGGTCTGCTTATTTCCGGTGGATCGGACAGCCACGGCGACGCCCAAGGCACGCGCATAGGCGATTACGGCATCGGCTACGAAGCCATCGAGGCGATGCGCGCACGCGCTGCGCGCTACGCAGCCTAACCGACGACTCGCACCGAATGTCTATATTCGCACGCGCTGCCTATCCGCTCTGCTCACCCATCTACATCGCCCTACTGCTGCTGAGCCTTTCGCAAACGGTCCAGGCCCTCCCGCAGCGCTTTCACCAAAATGCCGATCCGATTTCCGGCCTGTTTGGTACAGAGATCGGCGATATCGTCTGGAGCGGTCGCTATCTGTGGGCCGCCACCGAAAGCGGAGTCGCCCGACTCGATCCGCAGCAGGCCAACGGCACCTCGGCCGGCGACTGGGTTACCTTTACCGTGCTCAACGGCATCGGTCGCGGCTCGATCAGCGCGCTCGACGCAGTGGGTGACACGGTCTGGGTCTCGACCATCATCGACACGGCCACGAGCATCGGCACGCGGCAAATGGGCACGGGGCTGAGTTTTTCCCACGACGCCGGCCGCACGTGGACGCACATTCCCAACGAAGCAATTTTTGACCCACAAATTCCCAGCTTTGAACGCGGACCCGGCACGCAGATTGACAACGGCTGCTTTGGCCTGTCGATTGGACAGGGCGAAGTGTGGGCGGCGTTTTTTGCCGGGTCGACCGTGCGCTTGAGTGACGATGGCAGGCGCTGGCGACGGGCGTTGCCCGACGGGGCCGACGAAATCGTCTTCTTTGCCAGCGACACGGCCGCCGACAGCCTGCGCATCTTGGCCGATAGCCTAGCCAATGCCGGCGCCGATGAGGATCTCATCGTTCGGGCGCTCGTCGAGTC
Organism: Gemmatimonadota bacterium; assembly: GCA_038119905.1. Classification (GTDB taxonomy): domain Bacteria; phylum Latescibacterota; class UBA2968; order UBA8231; family UBA8231. Next base: position 23,966 of record JAYOKQ010000038.1, read on the forward strand.
AGACAGCCTAGCCAGCCAGGGGCTGCTGCACCGCACGTTTTCCGTGCTGGCGTATGGCGATACCGTTTGGATCGGCACGTCGAGCGGGCTAACGCGCTCGCTGGACGGCGGGCAGACCTGGAAAAACATCAAAGTCCGCCCCGCCGTCGGCGGCACTGTTGTCCCCGGTCAAATCGGCGGCAACTGGGTGCTGTCCATCGAGCGAGAAATCACCGCAGACGGCTCCTCTATCGTCTGGGTTGGCACCAACGTAACGGGCCTGCCGGGCGAAGTCGCCTCTATGTCCTACAGCCGCGACGCCGGCGAGACGTGGACGGTCACCGGACCCACCTTTGCCTGGGACTTCGCCTTCGGGCCAAGCTATGCCTGGGCGGCAACCAGTCGCGGCCTCCTATCCAGCGCTCACCCTGCCGAAGGTGCCGAGCGCAGCTGGGAAGCCGTGGACGTTTCCGCCGGCGAATCACTCAGCGGCACCTTTGTCGGCCTAGAAAACATGCGTTGGAATGGAGAAGACGTGCTGTGGGTCGGTGCGGAAAACGGCCTGGGCCGCAGCACGGACGAAGGCGCCAATTGGCGCATTATTCGCGATCTCGTGCGCGTGCGCACGCTCGATACCAACTCGTTTGTCGGCGGCGGCGGCGTGCGCGACAGCACCGCCGTCACCTACGCGGCTCCCAACCCCTTTTCTCCTTCAGCCGGCGATCGATCGCTGATCGTGTTCAGCCTGCAAGACGCTGCACAGGTCGATATCGACATCTACGATTTTGCCAGTCGCAAGGTGCGCTCCCTCGTGAGCGGGACCTCCTTTATCGGTGGCATCGACCACCAGATTCCCTGGGATGGACGCGACGACAGCGGACAGTCGGTAGCCAACGGCACGTATTTCTATCGCATTCAGCTCGACTCAGGTCGTCAGGCTTTTGGCAAGGTGGTCGTATTAGATTGAAAAATTCCCTGTCCGCATGCCTCTGCGCACTCGCCCTACTGGTATCGCCGCTGCGAGCAGCCGACTTTGCCGGCGCCTTTTTAGAGACCGGTATCGGCACCCGAGCCCTTGGTATGGGCGGTGCCTTTAGCGCCGTAGCAACCGGACCGAGCGCATCGTATTGGAATCCGGCTGGGTTGGCCCGAACCGAAGGCATGGGTCTGCAAACTTCGCTGCAGATGTTGGCTCTTGATCGCCGCGTCAGCAGCGCATCGGTCGCCCTTAACCCGCGCGGCGATATGGGCTTTGGCCTAGCCTGGCTGCACGCGAGCACGGGCCAGATCGAGGGGCGCACTGCCAGCGGCCAGCAAACGGGAGCTGTCGACGATATCGCCAACGCCTTTTTAGTCTCCGTCGGGCGCACGCTCGGGCCCAAGCTCAATATCGGCTTTACCATGAAGATCTTTGATCAGCGTATAGAGGCCCCATTTTCGGATGTCTCTACGGCTAACGGACACGGTTTTGATTTAGGCGTGCAATACGCCCTTGGCCAGCGAATGACCATCGGCCTGGCAGCGCGCAACCTGAGCGCCTCGCTCAACTGGAAGGTCAGCCTGAACAACGGACAGAGCAGCAGCACGAAAGACCCCTTTCCCCGTACGCTGGCTGCCGGCATGGCCTACCGTCCCTTTGACGGGGTGCATCTCGGCGTTGAGGTGACACAGGCCGAAGAAACGACGGCGCATTGGGGGGGCGAATGGACGCTCAATCCACTGCTCTCGCTGCGGACCGGCCTGCGCAACGTGGGCGGCGAAGAGGCCCTCGGCGCATTTTCTGCCGGCCTGAGCCTGCGGCCGATGCGCAGTCAAAAACTGCAGTTTCACTACGCCTATACGGCCGATCCCATTGGAGCCGGTCAGCGCACGACCATCGGCCTTGAGGTTACCTTCTAGCATGCTGCGCCTGATGTCGCTATGGATCCTACTGCTTCCAGCCCTGCTCGCCGCACAGACGGCCGGCCTGCCATCGCTGCGCCTGAGCTCCGGCGCGCGACCGGCTGGCATGGCTGATTTGAGCGCGGCGCTGCGCGGACCGGAGTCGGCCAATCCCGCAGCCCTCTCGGCTACTACGACGCGCGTCTATGCCTTTTCACACAACGCTTGGATCGAGGGCATTGAGCAACAGCACCTGCACGTGGTCGAGCAGCGCGCGCACAGCGCCTGGGCCCTGCGCGCACAGGTCTGGCAGGCCGACGGACTGGATTATCGCACCGGTCCCAGCACCGAGCCGCTAGGCACCTTTGGCGTCTATGATCTGTCGACCGGCCTCGTCTACGCGCGCCACCTATCGGACAACCTGCGGCTAGGCGGCCAGCTCAAACTGCTGCGCCAGTCGATATCGACCGAGTCCGCCACAGGCTACGGCCTAGATCTGGGCCTGCTGTATAGCGTGGGACGCGAGCTGCTGGCCGGAGTAGCGCTGCTTAACGCCGGTTCGATGAGCAAGCTCGACCGCATCGCAACGCCGCTGCCGACGGAGGTCCGCGCCGGAATGACCTACGGCGGCCTGACCGACTTACTCGTCGGGCTCGACCTGCAGAAGGCGCACGATACCAACCTCAGTATCCACTTAGGCGGCCAATACCAGGCGCTGGACCTGCTCGCACTGCGCCTGGGATACCAGACGGCCGAAAACCGCGGCGTATCAGCCGGGCTGAGCCTTTTTGTGCGCAGCTGGACCATCGAATACGCCTACATGCCATTTGGCAGCGGACTCGGCCAAGCGCACCAACTGAGCCTGCGCTTTAACGGGGGCGAGACCGTCCAATGAACCTGTGGCGCACGACCTCACCACCGCCCGCCCCACGCGTGCCGGCGTCTGCAGCCTATCGACCAACGTGGTCGACGCCCGTCTCAGTAGCCGAACCAACCCGCGCCTGGGTGCACGTCTTGCTCTTTGGCTTAACGCTCGTTTCAACGACGGCCGCCGGCGCCATGCAGCAGGGCGTCGATCCGCTAGTCTCCCTGCGCGCGCTAGTACACTTGATCGAGGGGCTTCCCTTTGCCGCCACGCTGCTGACTATACTGACCGTGCATGAGTTTGGTCATTACTTTGCCGCGCGCAGCTGGGGCGTCAAAGCGTCGCTGCCCTACTTTCTGCCGCTGCCCTATATCTCGTTTCTGGGCACGCTCGGCGCAGTAATCAAGATTCAGTCACCCATCCCACACAAGCGCGCACTGCTCGATATTGGCGCAGCCGGACCGCTGGCCGGTTTCGTCGTTGCGGTCGTAGCCTGTATCGTGGGACTGAGCCGTTCCCAGATCGTGGCCGGTGATTACCTCTATGGCCCTCCGATTGAGTTGGGTGCTCCGCTGTTGTTCAGTGCGCTAGCCGACCTCGTCCTGCCAACGCTCGGCCCCGAACAGCACGTACTATTGGACCCCATCGCCTTTGCCGGATGGGTCGGGCTCTTTATTACTGCGTTCAATCTCTTTCCGATTGGCCAGCTCGACGGTGGCCACATCACCTACGCTCTTTTCGCCCGCTGGCATCGCCGCATCGCGCGCGTCTCGTTTGTCGCGCTTACCGCAATGGGTCTCTACGGCCTCGCATCCTTGATATGGTTTCCCGCGTGGCCCTCGGGTTGGCCCGGCTGGCTCGCGCTGGCCTTTTTTCTCACGCTCTTTGGCAAGGACCACCCCGCGCCCTACGATTCGTGGACCGAATTAGATCGGTCGCGGCGCTGGATTGGCTACCTATGCCTGATCGTATTTGCCCTGTGCTTTTCTCCCGTTCCCTTTTCAACGCCCTAAGCGCCGGCGCACTCTGCGTCGTACTCGGCGGCTGCGGGCTGGGTGATTCCGACCTAGCCGACTGCCGCTGTGGTCCCGAGACGAGCTCCCTGCTCTTTCCTCACTGTGCCAACACAGCAGCTGAGGAGGCGCGCGATCCGGCCAACCCCTTTGCCACTTCAGTGCCCGAATGTCCCAGCGGACAGCAGCTCTTCCTGCTGGAACGCACGCGCCCCGAGTACGTGCTGACCAATCTGCGCACCATCTTTACGGCTCCGCCCGAAAGCCGCAACCCCGAACAGTACATGGAACAGCTGACCGAGGACTTCTCCTTCGTGCCCGACGAAGAAGACCTGCAGCGCCATCCCGAGATCTACGACACTGCACGCGACACCGTCTGGGGCGCCGCCCAGGAGCGCGATTTTGCCCGCGCCATACTCGACCCAGAGCGCACGCAAAGCGCGCGTTTTATCCGCTGGTTTCAGTCCTCTATCGACGAACGCATCCCATCGGCCGACCAGCTGAGCGAAACGTTTATCTTTCCCTACGAAATTGAATTTACCGAAACCGCATCAGAAGACGGGGCGTCTGCGGGTAACGTGATCGCCATCAAGGGATACATCGAAGTCGATCTGACAACGCCAACGGCGGAAAATCCCGTTTGGAATATTGCCCAGTGGCGCGACCTGCGCGATCGCGCGTCGGCCAAGTTTTCCTGGGGCGAGCTGCGCGCGCTCTTTGCTCGCTGACCGAGCGGGCCCGGGCCAAGCCACCTCCATACAGCAAGTGCCTTTAGCAAAAAAGGCGTTATATTAGAAGAAGTTCGACCACCTGCATGAAAAGACCAACAAAGGAGCCGTTTTAATGCGCCCTACGGCCTTGTGTATCGCCATCCTGGCCCTCGTAGCACTCAGCGGCTGCGGCAACCCCTTCGCGCCCGACAAACAAGCAGGCACCGGTGAAGTGCAGGGTCCCGCGCCCGACGCTACAACGCCCGAAGTCCTTATGGACAACTTGGCGCGCGCCATGCGTGACCGCGACAAAGACCTCTACGAGAGCGTGCTAGACCCCGGGTTCTGGTTTACCGAAACGGACTGCGCCGGCGATATCGTCTTGGAAAACGGCCTTGAGCAGGAGCTCGAATTTCTCGGCGGCAGCCGCGACGGTTCGCGCCCCGGCATCTTCGACATCTTTCGCTCCTTTGAGTTTGACTTCCAGCTTATTCGGCGCGGCGTCGAGTTGGGCCCCGACTTTCCCGACGCCTTTGAGGACGACCCCGACGGACACCCCGACGAAGATTGGCAGGTATTCCGCGGACGCGTGCAGATGCTCATGCTCGATGAGAACGGCGATGGATTCCGCGTCGACCAGATCATGACCTACAAGCTACGCCTCGGCAGCGACGGTCTGTGGAGAATCACCCGCTGGATAGACGATCCCCTCTCGGGAGACTGTGGCGCAGGCAAGCGCTCTGCGGCCTCCTTCCGCTGGGGCACTGCCAAACAAGCCGCTTCCAACTAGCCGTACATGAATCGACGTCCACCGCGGCCGAGCATGGTTAAGCAACCGCGCTCGGCCGCTTGGCACCTCTCCCTCTCTGCGCTCCTCGTCGTCTGTGCGATATGCTCCGCGCTCTACCTGCAGTGGCGCGACCGTCCGCGCACCGAACCCGTTACCGAACCCATCTTAGCCGAACAACCCACCCCCATACCGGCTAGTAGCGCGGAGCAATTTGCCGACGCCTTGTACGAGGAGATCGACCAAGCTCTCGAGGAGCGCGGTCTGTGGCCCGCGCTGGTGCGCAAGGAGCGCGGGGCAATCGATCGCATTGCCGTACAGGTTCCTGCCGATCTGCCCCTCGCCGAAATCAACCTGACCCTCACAGAGGTCGCTCTCGCGCACGGCGGGCGCGTGCTGAGCGCAGTGGAAACGCAGCGCGGCGCGCGCGTAGAACTGACCTGCGGATTCGATTCGCTGCAGACTACATCGATCGTCTTAACGACTACCCCACAGCGACGACGCACCGGATCGATCGCTCTCGTCATCGACGATTTCGGCGAAACCAGCCGCCTCTACAAGCGCTTTTGTGCCCTGCAGCAGCACCTGACGCTGGCCCTTTTGCCCAACGCTGGTCCGGTCGGCGCCATCGCCCGTCAGGCCCAACAGGGCGGCCACGACCTGCTAATTCACCTGCCGATGGAACCAGAAGACTTTCCCTCGCAGGATCCAGGGGATGGAGCCATCATGACCCATTACAGCGATGATCAGGTGCGCTCGGCACTGCGGCAAGCGCTAAAAAATGTGCCTGCTGCCGTCGGCTTTAACAACCATATGGGATCGAAAGTGACGCGCGACGAGCGCATCATGCGCGCGCTGCTCAGCGAGGCCAAACTGAGGCGACTGCTCTTTCTCGACAGCCGCACGACGCCCCATTCGGTGGCCTACGATATCGCCCAGTCGCTCGGCGTGCCCAGCGTGCGCCGCGACGTATTCATCGATGAAGTAGACGAACGCGAGGCAATTGAAGCGGCCTTGTGGAACCTAGCCGAGCAGGCCAGCCGCACCGGCAGCGCCATCGGCATCGGCCACGACCGCACCAATACCCTGCTCGCACTTGAACGCGTTTTGCCGCGCCTCGAACGACGCGGTTTTCGCTTTGCCTCTTTGGAACAGTTAACGCCATGACCGCCCCATTCACCTTTGAACTCATAGCGCAGGACGAACAGACAGGGGCTCGCGCCGGCCTCCTGCACACGCCGCACGGCAGCATAGAAACGCCCATCTTTATGCCCGTCGGCACCCAAGCTACCGTCAAGACGCTCGACCAAGGCGACCTAGTCGAAGCCAACGCGCAAATCATTCTCGGCAACGCCTACCACCTGTACCTGCGCCCCGGCCACGAGCTAATCGACCGCGCCGGCGGCCTACACGCCTTTATGAACTGGCAGCGCCCGATCCTAACCGACAGCGGCGGCTTTCAGGTTTTCAGCCTTGGCGACCTCAACAAAATCAGCGAAGAAGGCGTGCGCTTTCAGTCCCATCTAGACGGCTCGTATCATCTATTTTCCCCGGAAAAGGTCATGGAAATCGAGCATGGTCTGGGCGCCGATATCATCATGGCGTTCGACGAGTGCACCCCCTACCCATGCGAGCGCGACTACGCGCAGAACTCGATGGAAATGACGCTGCGCTGGGCCGAGCGATGCCTGGCGAGGCATCGCCAACTCAGCGACGAGCGCAGCCACCGGCCACCGCAGGCTCTCTTTGGCATCGTTCAGGGCAGCATCTACCCGGATCTGCGCCAGCGCTGCGCTCACGCACTAGTCGATATGGACCTACCGGGCTATGCCATAGGCGGCCTGGCCGTTGGCGAACCGCGCGCGCAGATGATTGACGTCATCACGGCGACCGCACCCCATCTGCCCATCGAAAAACCGCGCTATCTAATGGGGGTAGGACTACCGCACGACCTAGTGGAAGCCGTGGGACTCGGCGTCGATATGTTCGACTGCGTCGTGCCCACGCGCAACGCGCGCAATGGCACCGTTTTTACCCGCAGCGGTCGCCTGCGCCTAAAGAATGCCAAGCACGCCGAAGACAGTGCCCCCCTCGAAGAAGGATGCGCCTGCAAGACCTGCACCCAGTATAGCCGTGCCTATCTGCGCCACCTCTTCCAAACCGGCGAGTTTCTGGGCTTGCACCTGGCCACCTTTCACAACATTTTCTTTTTTCAACAGTTCATGCGCGAAGCGCGCCAGGCCATTATCGCCGGTCACTTCGCCCAGTGGCAGCGCGATTTTCTCGCTCAGTACAGCGATGCATAAGACGCGGCGCGCGGCCCAACAAAAAAATCCCGCACCGGCATGGCGCGGGACCCGCTTTTTCTCTTTTTTACCCTGTCCCGGCGCAGTTGCCACCTAGCGTAACGCATGGGAGACCCATATGAAGTTCCAGATCGGCCTATACAACGAGACAGATACAGCGGTAGACCAGTTTTTTGCGCTGATTGATCTGGAGTGTGCCTATTCGGCACGCGACCTGCTCAACGCGCTTACGCCTTTTCTCAAAGAGTTCCACTGCGCACACGGCATGGACGATACCCAGGCGCTGGCCGCTTGGCTCCCCTGGCATCTGATCGAGGTCGGTCGGGAGGAATTTGAAGATCTTGGCGCGATCGGCATCAATCGCCAAATCGACGCACACATCGACTTCTTTATCAAGCTATCGCCCGGCCTCGTCGAAGTATTCCGCATCGACGAGCTGCTAGAATGGCATGTGCTGGCTCAAGTAGAAATCACCTGCGAATCAATCGAGGTCTCGGCCTACGAGGTCGGACCCGGTGCCACCGGCGACCACCCGTAGCGCCGATCTATCCTTGCATGTAAAAAGGCCCCCCAGCCACAGCTGGAGGGCCTTTCCCTTTTGCGGACAATCTAGCTCTATAGCTGTCCGTCGCAGTCGGCGCATACCAACGCAAAGCGCCGCCCACCGCCGCTGCCCAACTCTGTTTCGAAATCCTTTTTAACCGCTGTATTGGCCTTGCCGCAAAAATCGCATTTGCCGCGTTCGGCGTAGTCGGAAATAGCCGCGGCGGCAAACTCGACGTCGCTGCGTCGCTTGCGGCCCTTGGCGAAGAGACGCGCAAAGTTGAGTACCTGGCGATCGGCCTCGTGCTGCAGCGTGCGATCTATGATGGCATCAAGAGCCGGATCGTCTGGCTTACCGCCGTCTTCCAAGGTATGCCATGCCGCGCGCCGCACCTTCACATCGTCGTCCTCGAGCATGCGATAGAGCGCTGCCCACACGTCGTCAATGCGCCGCCGCACGTGGCACGGACACAGATAGGAAGCCGCCGTAAAGCGGTCCTGCGGATCGGGGCTACGCGACATATCCAACAGCTCTTCTATTTCCTCGCGCCCTACGCGCATCTCGCCCGGACGAAAGGCCGCGCGCTGGTGCTTGTTCAGCGTCTGCGTCCCGCCTCCTTTGCTTTTTCGTTTACCCATACCCGTTCCTTTGTGTGAAGCGGGCAAAGGATAGGCGCAAGGGGTCGAACGTGTCAAGCGAACAGCCCTCCGATACGCGATCCTTCTAACCGGCCTTCTACGAGTGACGCTCCCCGTAAAATCGTTATATTCTAGTCTCAATAAACAACGCTTCGCGCCAATCGAAAGGACGTCTCGTGTTTGATTTGATTTCTTCCGCCTACGCCATGGGTGCGCCGCCAACCGATGGAGGCAGCCCTAGTCCCATTGCATCGCTGCTGCCCTTTGCCATCATGTTCATTGTGCTCTACCTGCTGATCTTGCGCCCGCAGATGAAAAAGCAAAAAGACCAGCAGCGCATGATCGACGAGTTGGAAAAAGGCGACCAGATCGTCACCAGCGGCGGTATCCACGGCATCATCCAGAACATCAAAGACGACGTTCTCGTCGTTAAGATCGCCGAGAACGTAAAGATCGAGATATCCCGCGCCGCGGTTTCCCGCGTCAAAAACAAGGACGACGACGCAAAGTGAACGTCGTCTTCATGGGCACGCCGCACTTTGCCGTGCCCACATTGGAACGCCTGGCCGGCAGTCACCACGAGGTGGGGGCCTTCGACACCACTCCCGCCCGCCCCCCGGGGCGCGGCCGCAACGTGGCCGCGCCGCCCGTCAAAGAGTCCGCCCTGCAGCTCGGCCTGCCCGTCATACAACCCCCATCGGCCGGCGACCCCGGCCTGCACGCACAGCTAGCCGCCCTGTCCGTTGACCTGTTCGTTGTGGTCGCTTTTTCTATTTTGCCCAAAGCACTCCTCGAGATTCCGCGCATCGGCTCGGTTAACCTACATCCGTCGCTGCTGCCGGCCTATCGCGGCGCAGCGCCTATTGTTTGGGCAGTTGCCAACGGCGAAACCGAAACGGGCATCAGCACGTTCCTGCTCAATCCGCGCATCGACGCAGGCGATATTCTCATGCAGCGCCGCGTGGCCATCGGTCCAGATGAAACGGCCGGCGAGCTCGAGGCGCGCCTGTGCCCTCTCGGCGCCGACATGGTGCTCGAGACCGTCAACGGATTGGAAAACGATGCGCTGCAGCCTCTGCCGCAGGATAGCCGCGACGTAACGCGCGCACCCAAGCTGAGCAAAGAAGACGGCTGCATCGACTGGCACCAACCGGTCGCGCACGTCTACAACCGCATCCGCGGCTTCAACCCCTTTCCCGGTGCATTCACCACCTACGACGGACAGCCGCTCAAAATTCATCGCGCGCACCCCGTCGACGGGACAGGCGCGCCCGGTCAGGTCCTCAAGGCCGACGCACGCGACGGCCTCATCGTAGCCTGCGGCGAGGGTGCACTCTGCCTAACGTCGGTCCAGCCGGCCGGCAAAGCGGCCATGGCCAGCACCGCCTTTCTGCTCGGTCATACCATGGCCGCAGGCGCCCATCTCGGCGCCTAAGCGCACGCCCTTTGTTCGCACGCAGCGCACTCTTTGCCCTCATCGGCTCGGTCGTAGTGACCCTAAGCGCAGAAGCACAACCCCTCTCTGTTCTTGCACCCGACCCCGATCTTGCCGACGCACAGTCCGACTCAACCCACGGCGATACGCGCGCGCCGCGCGCCGCACTCTTTCGCTCAGTGCTCCTGCCCGGCTGGGGCCAACTATATAACGACAAGCCATACAAGGCACTGCTGTTTGCCGGGGCCGGCGCCACGCTCTTTTCCATGGCGGCAGCTGAACACATCGCTCTCGGCGAGGCGCGCAGCCCGCAGGAACACGAAGACCGCGCAGCGCGGCGCAACACGCGCATTCTATTTTTCGCCCTCTCCGCGACGCTAGCCGGTATCGACGCCTACGTCGATGCCCACCTAGCCGATTTCGGCGCAGGCTGGGACGTACAGACCGACGCTGACGGAGGGCGCATTGCGCTGTATATTGACCTGCCCAACAAGGAGAGATGAGATGCTAAGCAGCGAGGAAATAGTCCGCTTCCGCGAGGAGGGATATCTAGTATTTGAGCGCCTGATTAGCGGCGTGCGCCTGGCGCACTACCTGTCCGTATTCGACGAACTCGTAGAGCGCGGCCGACAGCTGAGCGAGTCGGGCGGACACTTTTCGCTCGAGCTAGACGGCAGCGAAAAACCCATCCCCGGCATGCTACACAAAGTGCAGGGCGTCTGCGTAGCCGAACCGCGCATTCTCGAACTGGCCAAAGAGGCGGCCATTCTCGACCGCGTTGAGGCGCTGCTCGGACCGGACATCGACGTATTCGGCACCAAGTTCTTTCCCAAGCTAGCCGGCGGCGGCACCTCTACCCACTGGCATCAGGACAATTTCTACTTTGGCACCGACTCGCCGGACGTTCTGTCCTGCGGCATCTATCTGCAGGACGCCGATGCCGACAACGGCTGTTTGCAGGTCGTGCCCGGCAGCCATCGCGACGGACAGATCGTCGAACACCAGCGCGACCCGCGCACGCACGGCTCTTGGACGCGCGTCGACCAACAGCGCGCCGTGATGCTGCCCGTACCGGCGGGCACCGTCGTGCTTTTTTCCGCCAATCTGCTGCACGGAACGGCGGACAATACCAGCGAACGCACGCGCTACAGCACGGCCTGGCACTATATTCCCGGCGCGCTCGACCTAGCCCAGTTCCCGCGCGGCGGCTACGACGATCGCCATATCGTGCGCGGCGCTTAACCGCGAGTGACTTCCATGAAAAAAAGCATCGCCCTCGTCGCACACGACAACTGCAAAAAGGACCTAATCGACTGGGTTCGCTACAATTGGCACACGCTCTCCAAGCACCGACTCGTCTGCACCGGTACGACAGGTACACTCGTCGAGAACGCACTGCGCGAGAAGAGCGCCCAGGATCTCGACCTGCAAAAGCTCAAGTCCGGTCCCCTCGGCGGCGACCAGCAGCTGGGCGCCATGATCTGCCAAGGAGAGATCGATCTCGTGGT
>JAYOKQ010000039.1:0-25013 GCA_038119905.1 Gemmatimonadota bacterium
ATCGGCCCAAAGATTTTGCCGGCTCCAACTACATGTCGGTGCGCGTGCTGCAAGACCTGTTAAAGGCGGTAGTGTTTCCCGACAGCCTGCCGCCCCAACGCCGCTTTCGCCTCGGACGCGACGATCGATCTTTTTTGCTACGAGCGATGTCGATGCTGCCGCGCGAATGCGACTACCCGCGCTACGATTGCTCCAAGTACTACGATAGCTATGTGAAATTCTTTATGTTTGGCCACCGCAAAGATCCGATGCCAGATCATATTCGCCTGTTCAACAAGGTGGGCCTGGCCTACGGCTACCTAATCGATAATGCCTATATCGTCGATTTTGAGCAGGGCGTAGAGTTTTTGCTGACGGCGGTCGTCTCGGCTAACGATAACGGTATTTTTAACGATGGCCAGTACGCCTATGATGAGGTATGTTTCCCTTTTCTGGGCCATCTGGGCCGCGTTCTGCACGAACGCGAAATGCTGCGCGAAAAAGAGGTTATGCCGGATTTGCGTGCGTTCAGACTGACGTAATGCGTCGGCTGCGCGCTACACCTTACACTGGAATACAGGATTTTATTATGGCAAAGAAGAGCACATTAAGCGCGGTGTTGGTCGGCTGTGGCGGTATGAGTAGGGCCTGGCTTTCAGCCGCTGACGAGCGCGCTGATCTAGAAATTGTCGGTCTAGTAGATATCGACAAAAAGAATGCGCGTCGCCGTGCCGAGGAGTACCGTTTGGGCAATGCGCTGATAGGAGACGATCTCAAGGCGGTGCTTAACGAAGTCAATCCAGATGTCGTATTTGACGTTACGATACCTGCTGCTCATACCAATGTTACGGTTACTGCGCTGCGACACGGCTGCCACGTGCTGGGAGAAAAGCCGCTGTCCGATTCGATGGCCAACGCGCGGCGCTCGCTGCGTGCAGCGGAAAAGGCAGATAAGATCTATGCCGTTATTCAGAATCGGCGCTATACGCCCCACATCCGACGCCTGCGGCGTCTGCTGGCCAAAAAGCCGCTGGGACAGCTAACGACGGTCAACTGCGACTTTTATATCGGCGCCCACTTTGGCGGTTTTCGCGATCGCATGGAGCATGTGCTGCTGCTCGATATGGCCATACATACCTTTGACCAGGCGCGCCTTATTACCGGAGCCGATCCCGTTTCAGTCTACTGTCAAGAATGGAATCCGGCCGGATCCTGGTACGACCACGATGCGTCGGCTATCTGTATTTTTGAGATGAGTGACGGGCTCATTTTTACCTATCGCGGCAGTTGGTGCGCCGAGGGACTCAATACGAGCTGGGAGTGCGATTGGCGTATCGTTGGCACCAAGGGGAGTGCGACGTGGGATGGCGGTGAGGGGATCCGCGCGCAGGCGGTGAAAAAGGGCGGTGGCTTCCACTCGGATATGCGCGAGTTGGCCGTGCCGGATTTGTCCACGAGAGATCGAGTCGGTGGACACGCTGGTCTAATCGACGAGTTTGTCAGCTGCGTGCGCAGCGGCCGCACTCCGGAGACGGTCTGCACCGACAACGTCAAGAGTTTGGCGATGGTCTTTGCCGCGATCGAGAGCGCCCAGAAGGGCAAGAAAGTCCCCGTAAAATATTAAGGGCGTACCGTATAAGAGGCTGCAGATGGGCGTGCGGGCCGATCTGCAGCCTCTTTTTTTAGGCGTCTATGGTCACGCCCTGCACGTCGAATACCTCGCTGAGAAAATGTTCCCCCATCAGTCTATAGCCCTCTGCATTGGGATGTAGGTTGTCCGGTAGCAGATGGGCTAGATCCTCGCCAAAGAGCTTTAGGCCGTCTACGTAGTAGATGTTGGCGTCGCCGCGGCGGCGAAACGATTCTACGGCCTCTTGTATTTCCACGCGCATCTGCTGCAGCGTTAGACCGACGGCGTTGGGCACGGTCTCGCGGTCGTGCCCCCAAATGGGTGAACACACGGCAAAGGGCGTCTCGGGATGCCCGTCGCGAATGGTGGCAATCGTGCCGATGATCGCCGGCCGGAAGGCGCGCGGTCCCAAGCTCGATCCACCGTAAATATTGATGCCGATTTTAACGGAAAGGAAGTCGGCTGCGCGGTCTCTGATAAGGCGCGCCATCATGGGATCGGCGTGACACTGTCCGCCAAAGCCGAACGAGGTAAGGTTTAGATCCTTGCCGCGGGCCACGACGCCGGGCCAGGTAAAAGAGGGCGATCCGGCGGTGCGGCAGTGGCTGATAGACGAGCCATAGGTCACCCATTTGGGGCGATGGTCTTCGTTCTTTTCCACGCGACTGCCTTCTGGTAGCTCGACGGCGCAGACCGGCACGGGTATGGCTTGGGACAGCCAGATTTCAACGACCTTGTCGCCGTTGGGCAAGTCGTCAAAGGACGTCGCCGTCTGTCCGGCGGCAAAGTCTACGGTGGCGATGAGCGCGCCGTCGGCGTAGAGGTCAAAGTTGCCCTCTTCGGCAAGGGGGGCGGTGTGGAGCGTGCATGCTGTTGCATCGGTGGCAAAGCGCAGCCGCACGCCGGAAGCCATCTCTGCGCGTCCGGCCAGTTCGCTGACGCCGGGCGAATAGAGATCCTGATCTTCGTGCGGTATGCGCCAGGGCTTGAGCCAGCCGTCGCCCGCTTCGAGCGAGGCGATGCCATTCCACGTCAGGCGCGGGTCGTTGGCGGATAGTAGAGGCATAGGGCGATCCTTTCGCTGCGTATGTGGTCTAGTCGGACCGTTAATCTATGGTGTCGGAGCGGTTGCGTCACATGGGTCTGTGCCAATAGAAAGGGGCCCCGACTATTGGAGTCGAGGCCCCATCCCGGGGCAACGCGGTAATGGACTTCAGCCCGCGCAAATAAGTGGGGGCATCGGCGACTTCCACTTCGAGCAGGTATGCATTCCACCCTGATTCCACGTCGATGCGTGGGATCGCCAGAGCTGCTGCCACTGGGGCCCATGGCAGAGACAGACTTCTCGCAGCCAGGGTGGGCAACAGAGCACGCCGATGTGAAAACAATCCCCCTATTCACAATATATCGGCATTTCCATTAGCAACTTTAATTTCGCATAAAATTTATTTAAAATTTCTTAAAATATTGATAATAAATAACTTGTGTTAATTTTATGTGGTTTTTTTGTCTTTCGCGGTTGCTGCGGCGGCATGTTTCCACTGTAGAATGCCCGTCAGCAGCTCAGATCCTAGCTGTCTATAGGTCTCGCGGGTCAGAGCGACCTCGCCGCTGGCGCCGTAGGGTATTTCCAGTGATAGACAGGGGATCTGCCAGATGTCCCACAGGTAGTTGCCTAGGGTTGCGTCAGCATTCCAGCGCGATGGGTAGGTCGGATAGCGCAGTGGGTCGGCGTGAACCAAATGGTCCGCAAGGGCGGGCCGGATCGCTTCAGCCGCCTGGCGGGATGCCGCTATCTGTGATTCGGGGCGTTCGCTGCGCGGCAAAAAGAAGTAGGCTCCGTCGGCTTCGCCTGGACCGGGCGCATGCAGGTCGATAACGAGGGCGGGCGAGCAGCACTGCTGCCAGCGCGCTAGATCGGTCTGCAGCACGCGGACTTCGTGACGCATAGGTGGGGTGGTCCAGGCGCGATTGAGATCCCAGGGAAAGGAGTCTTTGCCATACGCGCCCTCCAGAACGCCGTCCAGGTCGGCAAAAGGCGTAGCCCAGATGAGCAGGTCGGCCGGGTCGACCTGCTGTGCAGCGCCGCGCATAAGGCCATCGAGAACCCAAGAGCCGGGCGTTTCGCCGGCGTGCTGGCGCGCGATGACATACAGACCGTCTACCCCGTCGCCGCGATAGCTATTGGCCAGACGGGGCAGCGGGCGACCCTGACTGGTCACGCCGATGGGATCGAGTTCCCAGTAGCCCTTGCATGCGGCCCGGGTCATTTCTAGGTCGCCGAGGGCATAGGGATAGCACAGGGCCACTTCAAAGGCGTCGTAGTTTGGCTCGACCCGCCACGCGACCTGGTGCCGGCCGTCGTCTAGGGCGTGGATGGTGCCCGGTGCTAGGCGCTGCCACGTCGATCCGGCCTGGCGCCACACCGGCTGTACCCGCTGCCAGTTGTGCGCTCCGCCGAGGCAGGAGTCGGCATTGGTCAGCACGAGGTCAACCGGTCGGTCTGCGCATTCTACAACCCGGAGGAAAAACCACAGGGCTTCGGTCCCGCCGCGCGGATCGGCTGCAAAGTAGATTGCGTCGCGATCGGCGGAGGAGCGGATATCGATTGCACAGGCGTTGCCGCCGGGAAAATCGGCTTGCACATGTAGGGACATCGGCATTTTTTCCTAAAAGGTGTGGAGCAACAATAACGGCACTCTGATACGGAAATCCAACGGAGAAATCTATGGACATCGTGCATACGGACGATGGTTCACATACGCTCTCGTCGCGCTACAGCGGCGAGCACTACCATTCGACGCACGGAGCACAGCGCGAAAGTCAGCACGTATTTATTCGCCAGGGCATCGCATCACTCGAATCGCGCGCACCCATCAGCGTGCTGGAGATGGGGTTTGGTACTGGACTCAATGCCCTGCTGACGCAACTATTTGCCGCGCGGACGCGGCAGCGCGTGGCCTATGTGACGATCGAGGCCGAGCCGGTGCCACTGGAAGTCATCGAACTGCTCAACTACGGGCGCATGGTCGAGGGGGCAACGGTCGACCTATTTGCTCGACTGCACGCGGCGCCGTGGGATCAGACAAACGATTTGGATGAATGGTTTACGCTGCAGAAAGTGCAGGCGCGAATAGAAGACGTGCCGTTTGATCCGCACTTTGACGTGGTCTATTACGACGCGTTCGGCCCGAATTATCAGCCGGAACTCTGGACCCAAGAAGCCTTTGCGCACATGTATGGGGCACTGCGTCCCGGCGGTATATTAGTTACCTACTGCGCGAAAGGGCAGGTCAAACGCGACCTGCGCGCAGTGGGTTTCACCGTAGAAAGTTTGCCCGGTCCACCTGGAAAGCGCGAGATGACGCGGGCGCGCAAAGCGGAATAGGGCCCTATAGATCGAGCACCATATCGAAGTTCAGCGTGTCGCGCGTCTCAAATTGCCCCCACTCGACAAATCCCATCTTCTGATAGAAATGCACGGCACGCGGGTTGTCGGCGCGCACGCCACCCCATAGAACGATGCGTTGTTTTCCCAGACGCCGCGCAGCCAGCGCTAGCTGGGGAAAGAGCGCGCTGCCTACGCCGCGTTCCTGAAAATCGTCGGCCACTGAAGGGGCTAGCGTGCAGTCCGTCGCAGGATGCAGCGACTGGCCGCGCTGTCGGTAGCGTTCGGCATCGTTGTCGAGCACGCCCAGATGCAGGATAAAGTAGGCGACGATGCGCTCGCCCTCGAGGGCGAGAAAGCGCAGCGTGTGGGCGTAGTCTATATCGCGGCAGAATGTGTGGGCCTGTTCTGCGGTGAACGGATGGGGGCCATACACGCGTCGGGTGGCCGGCGAAAGGTGGGTGAAGTAGTTTGCCAGCGCCTCCCCATCGCTCGGCAGGTGGAGCCGCAGCTGGAGGCGCGTGCCATCGCGCAGCGTAAGTTCGCCGTCGAATATGCTTGGGTTGTCGTGCAGGTCGTTCGTTCGGAGTTCGCTCATAGGTTATTTCTTCTCGCTCATGTGGGGGCCAATCAGATCATCGTATATCGCTTGGGCTACGCGCGCGTTGCCGGCTTCATTAAAGTGGCCGTCCGTCGTGTAATAGTAGCGCCGCGCGTCGTCGTTTCCGTCCATATAGTCGAGCAGGTCGAGCGTTGGAACACCGCGCGTGCGCGCGTAGTGTACGAGCGCTGTGCCGGGCGTACGGCTGCCCGACCACAGCCGCACGAGGCTCGTCTCGACGGCGTAGCGCGGATAGATGATAACGATCGACGCCCGTGCCTGGAGGCTGTCTGCTAGAGCGGCAAAATCGTCGATGAGTCGATAGGTCGACTGTAGAAAGCGCTCCTCGGATGAAAACATGTAGCGCAGGCGTGGCGTCCACGCTTCGAGCGCCCAGGCGCGCAGCGCCATACTCGACATTAGAGGATTGAGGCGAGCGTGCAGTGCGTTGCGTAGATGGTCGATGCGCTCCGGATCGTAGGCTAGGTGGTTGTTTGAGTCGGCGTGAGAAATGGCGTTGGGCAGCAGGTCGTTGGCGAGGAATATACCTAGCACCATGTGGTCGGGCTGCAGTTGGGGCGCGAAGGTGTGCGCGGCAATCAGCGCTTGCACGGTGCTAAACCCCATCATAGCGTAATTGTATACCGTAACAGGTTGACCTGCTGCAGCACTCATGTGTTCGAGCTGGCCGGCCAGTGTTCGCTCTTCGTCGAGCCCTACCCCAAAAAACATAGAGTCGCCAAAGAGCAGCAGACGCCGTTGGTTGGGCTCGGGCGGCGCAATTTCGCGCGTGCGAAACCCTACGCTGTTGGTCTGGATTCGATAGGTGTAGTCGTCCGTCTCGACGGTGCGCTGCGCATGGGGCGTTAGCGCGTAGCCAAAGAGCGGACTGTTGGGGCGATCGGTCGCGGGAATGACGAGTGAGTTCAGCAGTCGATCAAACGCCATCTGCCGGTAGCGCTCATCGTCGGCATAGTCGGCAAAGCGGCCGCGTGCATACCACTCGACTACGGCCAGCGGCACGGCAGTGCACAGCACGATAAATAGGATTTTGTAGCGCATGACGGTTTCTGATGACAGAGTCTCTTATCGGTCTGCTTGACAGTGCAGGGCCGATAAATAGATTGCTCGGTAATAAGAGCTATGCACACAATATACGAGGTGTCTGTGCGCTGCGCATTGGATCGCTGTGCGTGCTGTGGCGATGCTTTTTAGGATCGGAGGAATCGGATGAAAGCGCTGTGGATCGTGCTGTTGGCAACGCCGCTGTGGGCACAGGTCAACATTGAGCACTATCGAGGAAAAGAGGGCGTTACCGGCGGTGCGCGCCTGTCGCTGCATTCGGATATTGGTAACGTCGACGTAGTGAAGAGCGACGGCGCAGGCAATCTAACGGTTAATACGAAGACCGGCACTTATTTAGCCGTATTCAAAGGTGGGGTCGGTTTTCTTGGCGGCAAGCGCTTTGCCAACAGCGGTGTGCTGCACGTGCGCTACACGCATACGTCGAATGTGCACTGGCAGCCCGAAGTTTTTTTTCAGGGCGATTATGCCAAATCGCGCCGCCTCGATGCGCGCATGTTGCTGGGGGCGGGGATGCGTCGCGTCTGGCGCGCCGACAAAAAGAACGCGTTTTCGCTTGGCTCTTCGCTGATGTGGGAACGCGAGCACCTAACGCTGGCCCCCGATGATCGCCATCCGGCCGATACGTCAATTCTGCGCTCGAGCAACTATGTGAACCTGCTAGTCGGCCAGCGCGTGTCGCTGTCGATAACGGCTTATTACCAGTTTGCGCTGTCTGATCCGAGCGACGTGCGCCTACTCGGGACTAGCGAGTTGACGACCCCTATTTGGGGACGGCTCAAACAGACAACGGCCGTAGATTTTCGCACGGATTCCAATCCGCCGCGGGGCGTAAAGAAAACAGACGTCAAGCTCTCGACTAGCTTTGGAGTCGGATTTTGACGCGGCGTGTCTTTTTAGCGTTTGTGCTTAGAGCACGTTAATCGGAGATAGGAGCTATGGGAATTAATACGTATCCAATTGGCATAGGCTTTTTGACGCAGGTTTCACCCGAGCGCATGCGCTATATGGCGCAGATGGGTGCCACCCACGTCGTCACATCGCTGCCGGGCGGGGGACGCAATCGCAGCGGCGACGTATGGACGTTTGAAGGCATGCTTGCCCAGCGCAAAGAGGTGGAAAGCTATGGGCTCAAGCTGTCGGTGTATGAGGGTATTCCCGTGCCACAGCGCGTCAAGCTAGGTCAGGAAGGGCGCGACGAAGACATAGAGAACTACTGTGAATCGATTCGCAATATGGGGCGTGCAGGCATACCCATTCTGTGCTATAACTGGATGGTGGGCTTCGGTTGGCTGCGCACCGATTTTACGACACCGGCGCGCGGTGGGGCCGTGGTTACGACCTATCGCCACGCCGATTTTGAGCGCGGTGGCCTGACGCCGCTGGGCGAAGTGCCCGAAGAGCAGCTGTGGGATAGTCTGGCCTATTTTCTCAACGCCGTGGTGCCCGTGGCCCAAGAGGCCGGCGTTAAGCTGGCCATGCATCCCGACGATCCGCCTCGTTCGCCCGTGCGCGGTATCGGGCGCATCATGACCAGCCCGGAAAACTTCCAGCGCATGCTCGATATGGTCGACAGTCCGGCCAACGGGCTGACCTACTGCCAGGGCTGTTTTACGGAGATGAATATCGATAATCCAACCTGGATTCGTCGCTTTGCCGAGCAGGGCCGGCTGCACTTTGCTCACTATCGAAATATCAATAAGGGAGGGAACGCCGACGAGTTTTCCGAGACCTTTCACGACGAAGAGGGCGAAGCCGATATGTACGAGGCGATGAAGACCTATATCGAAGTGGGTTTTGAAGGGCCGATGCGGCCGGATCATGCGCCGACGATGGAGGGTGAGAGCAACGACCATCCCGGTTATGCGCTGCAGGGACGACTGATGGCTGTCGGCTATATGAAAGGGCTAATGGAGGCTATTGTAAAGTCGCGCAGATAGAGAGCGATAGGGACGCCGTAGATTTGTTGGCGGGGCGGTTCTGATGGTAGAAACGCCCCGCTTTTTTTGTGCTACCCGCGCCGAGGTTTTACAACGGTAACGCCGTCGTCTTCTATGAGCGGGCGGTTGTATATATAGGGAGGTTCGAGCACGGCCTGCTGCGCTTCCGTCAGCTCAGAGACCCATTCCGGTTGGCTCGTTTGGTAGGTGCCACCGGCAAAGTGTAGGTACTTGGGGCTGTAGCGATAGAGCAGCGAGCGGCGCTCGTGCTCGGCCGTCCACGGCAGCGTGCCGTGCAGCGTAGCCTCGTTGAATATCACCATGTCGCCCGCTTTACAGGGCACGTTATAGACGACTTCTTGGTGTTCGTCCCAGGTGCGAATGGCTTCGGGGCAGGAAAAGTTGGCCTTGTGCGAGCCGGGTATGCAGGCAAAGCCGCCGTCGCCTTCGTTGACGTCGGTGAGCTGGAACTGACACACGATCATGCCGCAGCGCATGACGCCGTTGGCGTACTCGTAGTACTGCGAACCGTCAAAGACCCGACTGGTCGAGCCGTGCATAACCAGCCCTTCCGTGCCCTTGCCACCGGTCAGCATAAAGGGCGAATGGTCCATTTTCCACCCGCGTCCGAACATCGTATTGAGATAGGGTATGAGCTTTTTGTGCGCTAGTAGGTCGCGGAATGGCAGCGAGTGCGGTTTTTCCCATTCAAGCATGCCGGTGAAGATGCCGCGGCGCAACGGTCCATGCGTGCTGCCGTGAGGCGCGTGGTTGGGATCGTCGCGACGCTGGTCCCAGTTGGCATCGAACGCGTCGTTGAGCGCTCGCACTTCGTCCGCGTTGAGAAAGTTGGGGACTTTGAGAAAGCCCTGCAGATCAAAGAGAAATTTTTCCGTATCGTTCATGCGTTTAGCCTCGCGTTTTTGGTGGCAATGCGGCTAAGGTAGGTAGCGCAGTACGCGAGCGCAACGGCTGCGCTTGAGCGCCGGTGATAGAGGACGCCACACACTGGATAACTAGCGAAAAAAGCGGCCTAACCGAGGTTAATTTCCTTGCGTTTAGGCCAATATATTTTACGCAGGGCGATATTTACTCCCACTCCAAAACCCAGCGCAGTTCCTCTAGGTTCGTCGCCTGTAGGTAGGTTGGATCACTCAGCTCGAGTCGAAAGCGCTCGGCGGCAACGCCGTCACCCAGGCGATCAAATTCGGCCCAGTCGCGATAGCTGAGCGCTTTGATAGAGGGCTGCTGGCGCACAAAGTTAAATAGGGGATCGAACCACATTTCCCAAAGCGCATCCCCACTCTTGGGCGTTTTGCTCAACGGCGTTGCCGCTTCCAATAAGACCGGATAGCTGTGCCGGTTCGCTTCGGCGATAAATGCACTCGTAGATCGACGGCGTACATCGGCGGGCGTATACACGTCGACGGACCACCAGTCCACGTAGGCATCGCCCGGATAGAACGCCATATAGTCGGCATCGCCGTCGGCCGCAACCGACCATACCATAGCGACGTTAGCTACGCTCCAGCTGTCGCGCACTGTTTGTACGATGCGCTGCCAGGCCTGCTTGTAGGATTCAGGGTCGTAGTCGTTCCACGGGTTGTTGCACTCGGGTGCGATGCGTAAAAATACCGGTCGACCTATCTGGCGCAGGCCAAATGACAGCGCACTCAGCGGTTCATCTAGTCGTCCGTCGGCTACGGCGTGGGCATAGGCCTCGCCTCCGTTGGACAGACCTAGGTCGATTTGTAAAAAGAGAAAATCTTCGTGGCGGGCGAGCAGGTCGCGCACGGGTAGATGCCATTGATAGGGCAGGGTCGCCAGATCATAAGAAACTTCGTAATAGGCTGGACGCGTCCGCTCTAAAGATGAGCGGTCGGTCGAAGGATTAAAATCGATGCCTGAACCGAATAGAATGCGATCGCCGCGCGGTTCTAAGCGCTGTAGAAAATCGCTGCGCGATGCAAAAGAGGAGGATACTTCGGTCGGTGGATAGACCGTAGTGCAGCCTGCGTTGACAAGGAAGAGCGTTAGGAGAAAACGGATTGGCATGTGCGCGGAATGGAGCGAAAATATACTGCGTTAAAAACGCTCGCCTGCGGCATGTAAGGCGCCGAGGGCTTCGAGTGTAACGAAGGTGTTGCCGCGCGCCTTGTGCGTGCCGCCCCAGTTGACCAGTGAATCGCCCTCTCCGTCGGATCGGCCGGGGCGATAGTATTTGCGCTCGGCTGGAAACGTTCCGTCGGCCAGCTGCTTGCTCTTGAGTAGGTCGATGGCTGGGCGACAGCGCGGGTCTTCCGCCCGCCCGACTTCGGCCATCACTTTGATGGCAAAGAGCACGTCGGCTTGCTCGTAGCAGGGATAATGTAGCGAGGTAAAGTCGGCGCTGAGCGGCGTGCACGAACCGGGCTTTTTATACAAGTGGCACGAGAGCAAATCCTCACTTAGCCGGGTTGCCGCATCGGCTGAAGCTGCGGAGGAGCGCTGCTGTGCGTGTAGATATAAGCCGCGTAGGGCGGCCAGCCCCTGGGCAAAAGAGAGCGGCGTTTTGCCGGGCTTCCAGGTTTGTGTCCAAGCCACTAGGCGCTCGGCTAGGACATCGGTGCGCTGGTCGGCCAGTCCTAAAAAGAGCAGGTAATGCAGTGCGTGTCCCTCGACGGTGCCGCTGCACGGTTCGCAGCGCGCTTCGTCGTGCAGCCACTGGTATACTTGATCGCGCAGGGGCAACAGGCGGCTATCTCCGGCTGCTGAACCTAGGTCGGCTAGCACGTGAAGAACCCAGTGTGCTCCGCGCCAGCGCGCATGCGGCGCGAGCGCAATGCCTTCGCTGCGTCGCTCGGCCAGCAGCGTTGAGACGAGGGGTGACGCTGCAATATCATCGCGAAGAATAGCGATTTCGCGGGATTCTGCGGGGCGCTCGTAAACGTTGAGCAGTATCTTGTAGCGCTCGTGGGGATCTTCCGACTCGGCCAGCTGACGCGCAATATGTCTTATGGAGTCGACCATATCTCTCCGCGCAGCGGAACGTCGGGCGCATGCACAATGTTCTAGAAGGAGAACGCCTTATGAGGCGTGTGCGGCCTGTGCGTCGTTTATAGCTCGGTGGAGCTGGTCTACGGAGTAGGGTTTGTCGAGATATACGTCGATCATATTCTGCTCAATCTGGTCGGCCACTTTCTCGAAGCTATAGCCCGTGCTGAGAACGGTGGGCAAATCGGGGCGCAGCGCGCGCATCTGCTCGATGAGCTCTGTGCCGGTCAGATGGGGCATAGTAAAGTCGGTGATGAGCACGTCAAAGCGCTGGGGGCTCGCGCTAAACTCTTCCATAGCCTGCTGCGGATCGTTATGCGCTGTAACGGTGTATCCGACGTGCTCAAGCATGGTTTTGCCGAGCTTTGTCATATTGATTTCGTCGTCGACAAAGAGCACGTGGCCTATTCCGGATTCGGTCATGCTTTCGGTCGCTTCCTCTTCAATGCTGTCGGAGATCAGCGAGGGAACGTAGATGCGGAATTCTGTGCCGCGGCCCAACTCGCTGTCGACTTCAATCACGCCGTTCCACTGCTGGACAATGCCGTGTACAACGGACAAGCCTAAGCCCGTGCCCTTGTCTTGGTCCTTGGTAGTGAAGTAGGGCTCGAAGATCTGTCGGCGCGTCTCTTCATCCATCCCGTGGCCGGTGTCGCGGATCACCAGCATAATGCCATCCGGCGCGCCCAGTTTTTCCTGAGCGACGTCCTGCGGGGCGGGGCCCAGCGTAACCGTTAGCTTGCCCTTTCCCTGTTTCTCCATGGCGTGCGAGGCGTTGGTGCACAGGTTCATTATGAGCTGGTGTAGATGAGTTGTGTTACCGATTATACTGGCCGTCTCGGAGGATATATCTTGCTCGATCTCTATGGTGCTGGGAAGAGAAGAGCGCACCAGCTTGAGGGCTTCCTTGACGACGGGGACGATGATAACGGGCGCATTCTCGTGGGATTGCTTGCGACTGAAGGTGAGGATCTGCTGCACGAGTTGGCGCGCCTGCTCTCCGGCATCGAGCGAAGTCTGAATGGCATCGCGTGCCTTTTCCTTGTCGTCTATAAAGAGCACGGCTAGCTCGGCATAGCCGAGAATGATCGTTAGCAGGTTGTTGAAGTCGTGGGCAATACCGCCGGCAAGGGAACCCATCGCCTCCATTTTCTGCGCCTGCAGCAGCAGGTTGCGCATATCTTCTTTTTCGGTCTGCGCTAACTGCGTCTGTTCAACCTGCTTCTGTAGATTGGCGTTGCTTGCTTCGAGGTCCTGCGTGCGCTGTATAACCCGCTGCTCTAGCTCTGCGTTTATTCTGTGGAGTGCCTCTTGTCTATGTATACTGTCCTGCCTATAGGACAGCATCTTCCAAAGTAAGATGCCCCACGCGCACTGGCAGAGGATAGGCAAATAGGTCACCCAAGTCGAGCTACCCACTGCTCCCTCAAGCCACCAGATCAAGGCCGCTGTTGGTATCCAAGAAAGCAGCCAAAGAATCAAAAAATATTGCACTTGTGGGCGCGGTATCGTATCGAATTGTGTTTCGTTATTCATATACACGTACAATAGTATTAAAGGAGGATTATAACAATACAATAGACAGATTATTTTCAAACACAAATGTGTTTTTTAAAACCAGTTACGGAGAAGCTATAAGAATCTACGTTTTGAAACCAAGCCGACGGCTGTATGCGGTCGTTGATTGCTCTGATGAGGTTAGCATGCGCGAGTCTCTACTCGTTTAAACAAGGCTACATGGCGGATGGATTATTCAGTAGAAGTCGTCGTAGAAGAAGACATATATACATTCGAAGCAGCCAATAATGGTGCGGGTCCGCTGTGGTGTCACGGGTCTACCATTGTAGCTCGTTGGAAAGATGGACTCTACGTAGTCGTCCTAGAAACACTGGAGGACCACGTGCCGCTCAACAACTGTCGCTGGGTGCTATATCACCGAGATCGGTCGGGATGGCAGCGCGTGCATGCGGATGATACGGGGCGCACGCGCGAACCGTCGCCGCTGGTCATTCTCGACGATGGACAGCTCGTCGTATCGGCCAATCCGACGCTGACCCAAGAGGGCGCCTATAGCGGCCCCGCGTGGCCTACGGCCTTTGTCTTTGATGCGGACAACCCGCGAGGAGCGCATCGGGTTGAATACCCGGCATGGCGGGATATGCCGGCTTTTACCGAGCACTCTTATCGCACCGTTGTGGCCGATGCCCAGGCCGGTCAGGTCCTTTACATGCAGAACGTCGGCTACGATTCGGCGCATATGTCGCTGCGCGATCGGACGGGTGCTTGGCGCGGTATCGGGCAGATCGTTTGGCCGCGCGGTGACGAATACGAAGATACCCAGCCGCTGCGTCTTTGCTATCCCAACGTCGTCCTGCGCGGAGGCAGCGCACATTTTCTTGGCGTGGGTGATATCGTCGAACCTGTAGTGGCCTGGCGCGAGGAAAAATTTCGCCAGAGCGGTCGCGAATGGGACTACGTCTTTCGCCGTCTGTTTTATGCTACGACACCTGATATGGCTAATGCGCCCTTTGGGCCGTGGGTGGAGTTGGTCAACCTAGATGCGACAGCGGGTGCGGTGCGCAGCGGTGATATTCACGTGGACGATTCGGGCCTGGTGCACGTGCTGTGGAGCCAGACCAACGCCGACGCGCGGCTGCGCTCGACTTTTTTCCCCGATGTCGAGATTGAGCACGCTCTGTTCTATGCTACGCTACGCGATGGGCAGGTGGTCAGTCGTGTGCCCTTGGCTAAAGCTGGCGAAGGAGGACCGCCCGTTCCACAGGTAGCGCGCTTTCATCACACGCCGGACGGGCGCGTCTTTGTGCTGGCATCGTTCGCTGGCGTATTGCGTCTAGGTCGGTTATACGAAGGACGAGTGGACTGGCGCGATGTGCCGTTAGAGCGGCCGCTGGTCGGGACGTTTGTCACGGCGACCCAGCGCGCGGGGAATGCGCCGTCGAATCAAATCGATATCGTCGGCCAGGTCGCCGGTCAAGACCGGACCCTCAGTTATGCACAGATTCGCGTGAAATAGTGCGCGCCGCACAGAGGGGTCTGTGCGGCGCGGGCCATACGGCACTACGACCAATTAGCTGCCTTGTAAACAGCGTGGAGGATTTCGAGGTTTTTTACTTCCAATTCGAAGGGCATCGGCACGGGGCCCTTGCCCTGTAGGGCCTTGATAATAGCCTGTCCTACTGGATGCATGTCACCCTTGTCATGGCGCGACATATTTACCGTATATACGCGTTTTTTGGCAGCGCCCTTGCCGCTGTTAGCGGTGTAAAAATGCTCAATTTCATGCACTTCGCCAAAGGAGGTATAGGTAAAGCGCAGACCGCCTTTGGTGCCGTAGATGCTGGTTTGGTTGGGCACTTCGTGGTGTGCATTACTGGCGCGTTCCCAGAAGTATTTCAACCCGTTTTCAAACGACAACAGGGCCCCTCCGTGCTCTTCTACGGTGAAGGTTTTTGTGCCGGCTGGAACGCGATCTAATCCGTTTACGCAGAATGCTTCACAGCGCTTAAAGGTGGGTTCGCCTAAGACGCCTAGGTGGAACGATAGGTCGTAAACTCCCCAGTCGTACAGTGGGCCGCCGCCGGCCATTTCGCGGTCTAAAAACCACTTGGCCGTTGGATGGTACTCGATTCCGGGACGCCCCTGACGCGAAACAGCGCGGTGATGCACGAAGTAAACGTCGCCGATTTTACCCGAGTCGATCAGCCTTTTTACATACGGGTACTTGGGCTGCAGGCGGGCGTGGCGACAGGAGCAGCCCGTAACCATCAGATCGGGATGCTTTTGCGCTTCCTTGAGTAGGCGACGCGCCTCGGCCGGCGTGCGCGTGAGCGGTTTTTCCATGATCAAGTGCTTTTGGGCGCGCAGCACGTCGATTCCTATTTGGCAGTGCAGGCCGGGGGGCGTACAGACGACGACGGCATCGAGTTCGGGGTCTTTGAGCAACTCTTTGTAGTTGGTCGTTAAATGCGCTATACCGTATTCGGCGCCCATGGCCTGCAGCGCGTTTTTGTTGACGTCGGCCAGCGCGCGAATCTCGGTGCGCCGATCGGCGTGAAAGTTGCGCATATGGGCGTTGGCAATCATGCCGCCGCCGATAAAGCCTATCTGGATCTTCTTTGCCATAGAACGGCCTCTTTAGCTAAGGGTGAGTTGACTCAAGTAAATGGCCGAGGGCGGTAAACCCGAACCGCTGCCCTCGTGACTTGAGTAATAAGACAGCAGCGCTCGGTCGCCGTCAATATGCACAAATCCAGGGTAGGAGGTGTCGCCACCGCTTGGTAGTTCGCCTGCCATGATCAACTGGTCATCGATCAGCCAGTATAGCGCTGTGCGCGGCTGCTGTGGGTCGACGTGATGCCGCCCGCCGACTAGGTAGTGCGTGCCCCATTGGACTAGCATCGGGCCCCCGATATTGCGGTCGAGATCGCTGCGCTGCCACTGTTCGTAGGGGGGGTGGGCGCGACAGATGCGGGCGGGTTGGGTATTGGCGCCGCGGGCGAGTGCTACGCACGTTCCGTCTTCCTCAAAGAGAAACGCCGTCTCGTCGCCATAGGCTTCCGTAAAGAGGGTGCAGTAGCTCCAGACGAGCCCGTCTGTGCTCTGCAGCATTGCGCCTTCGATCTGCGTGCGATCGGTGCGTTCGTCCGGACCATCGACGTAGCCTTTGCGTCGGCGGCCGCACAAATAGGCGCGATCACCGTAGGCGGCTGCGCGCCATATGTAGTGCCCGTAGGTGCCCTCGAGTTGAACGGGTTCCGACCAGTGAATGCCATCGTCGCTATAGACGGCAAAGCCGAGGTGGTCGTTGAGCGTGCGCGCCTGTCCCTGGGGCGGAATGGCCCAGGTGCCCGAGTAGACAAACAGGCGCTGGTTGAATACGAGGAAATGTGGGTCGCGCACGTCGCGAGGTGGAACGCCAAATACGCATACCTCTTGCCATGTTGTCCCATCGTCTTCGCTGCGCATGACGACGATGCGCGACGAGTCGAAAAGCATATGGCCGTCGGGACAGCGGCGGTAGGTTAGGTAGAGAGCGTCGTCAAATGCGCACAGGTCGGTAAAGGCATTGTGATAGCCGTCGTCGACCAGAATTCGTGGCGTGCCAATTGCTAGGTTGGGCAACGTAGACTCCTTGCTGAGCATAGATGGGATTACATGTATTTTTTGCGTTCGGCGAGCACGCCGATGGCAAAGAACGATGCGACGACTACGGGCGCGATATACTGGTCGCCAAAGTAGCGCAGAAACTGGGCGACAGAGGGCGTGATGAGCACGGTCAGCATGCCGTAGCCAGCCGAGCACAGCAGGACAAAAACAAGCGTCCGCACGATAAAAGGGTAGGGGCGAATGCGCCGTTTGACGGCACCGTTGATCTGGTCGCCGTAGATGACCAGTAGGGCGGTGGTAAATGCCGTGGCAATATTGAGCAGGTGGGCGCGTATCCAATCGGCCGGCATGAGCGCCAGATCTTTTAGGAAGGCGATGATATCCATGCGTCTTTCTGCGGTAAATAGGTGTGGGGGATGCCTGCAAAGCTAAGGCCGAAGGGATTGAATGGCCAGCGCGACGCGCGGTGGGCTAGATGCGGCGAAATGTAGCTAAGACGTCGTTCTGGCTGAGGATACCCAAGAGATGGCCGTGGTCGCCCTCGTCGAGCACGGGCAGATAGCTGGCGTCGGGGTTCTGGCGAAAGATTTCTAGCACTTCGGATAGGGTCTGCTGGGGAAAGGCGACCGTCTTGAGCGGGCGGATGAGATCTGCGGCGATGACCAGGTGCGCTAGCTGCGGGTCGACTAGTATATCGCGCACGTCTTCGTAGGCTATAACACCCTCAAAGCGCTCCTCTTGATCGACGACGGGAAAGCGATCGTAGCGGCTGTGAGCGATCAGATGCAGCAACTCGTTGAATTGGGTGTCGGTGTGTATCGTATCGACGCTCTTGCGCATGACGTGTTCGACGAGAATATCGCCGGCGTGATCGAGGCGATGGCCCTGGGGCACGCCGAGTGACTGTCGGAAATGGGTGACGACATGGTGAAGGCTTTCGAAGGCACCCGTTGGTGCTCGCCGCGCTAGTAGGGTGAGCACCGGCACTTCTCCCGCCTGTACGAGACCCAGGCGCACGGCCACGGGGCCGCCCAACTCAAATATGACGACGGCGCCAAGGACCACGGTTTGCAGCATGTTACCTGGGCCCGGCCACACCTGAGCCAGCGCTGACGACAGGCCGATGGCGACGCCAGCCTGCGCTAGCATAGTTGCTCCGGTCCACTTTTCGTGGCGCTCGCCAAAGCGACCCCAGCGCGCACCGAAGTGGCAGCCCAGCAGTTTACCAGCGGTTCGCAGGAGCACGTAGGCAACGCCGACCAGGCCGATCTGCGGCAGCATTTCGATGTGAAGATTGGCACCCGCTAGCGCAAAAAACAGCACGTAGAGCGGGTAGTCTAATTGGCGAATGGCAGCGAGTAGATCGCTGTCGCGCGTCGAGGCATTGGCCAGCACGGCGCCGCAGGTAAAAGTGCCGAGCATCGCATCAACGGCCAATAGGTCACACAGTGCCGTAACGCCGATGGCTCCGCCTAAAATGAGCAACTGCTGCTCACTAGTTGCGCGCAGGCGTTCGGCCCAGACGCTCATAAAAAAGCCGCTTGCTCCACCGATAGCTGGCGGAAGGAGCAGATTAGTCGCCAGCGTGTGTGCGCCGGCTTCGGGCGTCAAGAGGACAAAGAGCGCAACGTTGAACAGCAGCACGCAGACGAGGTTGTTGAGTCCGATGAGCGTGCGCACTACGTCGGTTACGGGTCCGGCTGAATCGTATTCGCGTATGACGAGTAGCGTGGCCGCCGGCGCGGTGGCAATGGCAATGATGCCGAGAAAGAGGCCGACATAGACAGGATCGACTTGGTCCGTGTCGCCGAATAGAGCGTGTGCCAACCCGGTGGCAACGGCGACAAGGACAAAGGTCACGCCGATTTCGCTTAGCGATAGCGCGGCAATGCGGTGCCGCCAGCGCCGGAGGTTTTCTCCTTGGAAATGCATGCCGATGGCCAGCATGATAAGAGTGAGTGCGATATGCGAGACAGGCGCTAAACGCTCTAGATCTTTATAGCCGATCAGGGAGGGATAGCCCGCCCAATGCGAGAGCGACGGGCCGGCACACAGGCCCACGAGCAGGTAGCCGGTGACGCGCGGCAGATGCCAGCGAAATACGATGCGACCAACCAGCAGCGCAAGCCAGAACAGCACCGCGGCGGCGGCAAACGTGTATATGGAAGCATCCACTGCGAGTGCGCTCTTTTAGTGTAGGGTCTGGGCTAACGTGGGCTGAATCGACGCCGCTCCGATATGCGCTTCGACGACGGCGTGGTCTGTGGAACCGAACGTGGCGACTTAGATAGCGACAAAGAGGTAATTTGTCAATGTAGCCGAGGGATCAAAGGTGGCCCGTCCAGTGCAATACGGCCAGCAGGTTGAGCGGGCTCCACAGCGTCGATCCAATGAGGATGCCGCCGAGTAAATCGGGGCGCGCATCAAAGCGCGTAGTCAGCACCAGCGCGTTAATAGCCGTCGGCAAACAGGAGCAAATGAGCAGCACCTCGCGCACGGCGCCGCGGGCGTCGAGCGCCCAAGTCAGCGCAATGCCCAACATGGGTCCGAGGGCGATCTTGGCGAGAATGGCTCCACCCAGCAGGGCTGTTTGTCTGCTCTCCACGCGAATGCGACTCACTTGAACCCCCAACAGCACAATGGCGACGATGGGTCCAGCTTTGCCGATCAGATCGGTTGTGCTGAGAATAGATTCAGGCACGTCAATGCTCGCGGCGTTAATGGCAATAGCGAGCCCGGCCGTGTAGATCAGTGGGAGTTTAAACACGCTGCCGAAGGCTTGGAGCGGCCGCTGGCGGCCGCCGGCGGCAATGTAGACACCGAGCGAGGCGGCGAATACGTTGCCGTAGACAAAGAGCAGCATGACAATGGCTAAGGCCTCGTCGCCCAGGGCGAACAGGACGACCGGCACGCCGTAGGATGCTACGTTGACGGTCGGTAGCGATAGGGTGACAGCGCTTCGGGTCGCTCGATCCCAGGACAGAATACGCGCCAGTAGCCAAATAGCCGGAACGCTTAGCAGATACATGCCGGCTTGCCAAGCAAACACTTGGGCTGCGGCAACACCTGTGACGGGGTGGCGGACTAGCGACGAAAATAGCAGAAAAGGCACGCAGATGTAGAGGGCAACATCGGCCAGTGACTCGGTGTCTACGCGCCGTTTTTTGCCCAGCAGGTATCCGCAGCCGATCAGCGTAAAGAGTGGGCCAATGACGTCGAGGAGAAATCCCATCAGGGCAGTATGTCGTCCATGGGGCCTTCGATGGCAATGGCGCGCACCGGTGTGCCGTCGCCGTCCTCTATTTTGAGGGGCAGAGCCGTAAAGAATACGCGTTCGGCACGGATGGCATCGAGATTGGTCAGGCCCTCGACGATGACGATACCGGCCTGTAGCAACGTCTGATGTACCGCGGTGATCTCTTCCATATCGTCGATGGCGGCCACCGAGGGTGGTTCGACGCCTACCAGCGCGATGAGGCGTTCGGCAAAAAACTGGGCCAGTTCCAGACTGATGCGCGGCAGCTCGTCGCGGTAGGCAGGTTCCTCTACGCGCGCGCTCCAACCAGAGCGCAGCAGCACGCGATCGCCGGGTTCAATGCGCTCGGCATATGCGCCCAAATGCGCTTTTGTAATGAGTTCGCGCGGCTGCAGTTGGCCGACGTCAATCACCCAAGCCGGTCCTACGCATTGGGCCAAGTCCAGGTGGTCGATGGTGAGACCTTGGGGAAAGAAATGGCGCGGCGCGTCCATATGCGTGGTAGCGTGCGAATAGAGATGGAGCGTGCGCGCGTTCCAGCCGTCGTCGGCAATGGTATGGGCGGTGTCCCAAGCGATGCCGCGCATGTGCGGACGCATAGTCAGCGAAAGGTCGATAATATTCAAGGTATTCCTTTCCAGCGCATAGGATGTGCCGCAAGATATGGCCCCCAAAAAAACGGCACGGCGTGCGCATATTTAGCAGATAGCACAAGGCAATATAAGGGATGGTCGTGCTTTGAGATATATATGGTATGGCAGATCGGGCAACTGCCGATAGAATTGGGTCTTGGCAGGCAGTTGAGCTGGGCGTATGGTTGCACTGTGCCTTTGTTTGATATAGATCGTGTGCCCTATAGGAGGCGCGCTAACAGAACTACACGTGATATCAGGAGATTTAGCTAATGCTACGCATCGCTACGGTGGCCTTAGTGGCCCTATTTTCGGGATCGGCTGAGGCTGGGACGATACGCATCACATCAAATGGGGCGCTACATTCAACGGGGCGTCAGGCGCTGCCGGTGCGCGCAGTTCGGGACGTCCTATGGCTCGTCTTGCTCAGCGCGAGCATTTCCGCTGGAACTGCATGGGCACAGGGCGTTCAGCGCATTGGTCCGCCTACGCAGTTTTTTGTCGACAGCGAGCGGTATCGGTTCGGCTGGCCCAATATCAACGACGCGAATTTCTATCCGATTCCCAACGAGCCCATCACGCGTGCGACCTATATGCGCTACTTGGCGTCGCGCGATCTAGAAGCACTGGCGGCCCAACCCAATCGCGGTGAAGGCGGCCCGCGCGCCTTTTTGCCGATCTTGGCCAAGTATGTAGAGAGCGGTGATGCGCGTTGGGCTAATGCGTGTATTGCGATGTTAAAAGCCTATCGCTTAGCCATGGAAGAGCGCGTTAAGCAAGATGGATGGATTTCTGATTTCGAGATGCCGGCCGTGGTCATCCCGATCTACAGAAAATATCTGCTTGAGGGAGGCGCCATCGACGAGGACGCAGCGTGGTTTAAAGATCTCGTTCTCTACTACACCCGCAATTTGCACGTGTGGGCCTCTGAGCCGATTGAATGGCGCGGCGGCTGTCATCGATCTATGCCCGAGGGCACGATCAAGTGGCTAACGGCTCAGTGGTATCCGGACATTCCGGAAGCGGCGCACTGGACGGCGTATGGCCAGCTCGTCTTTAACGATTTTTGGAAAATAAAAGACGTGCCGCAGAACGATACGGGGTATATGATGGGGCCCATCGTAATGCTGGTATACAACGGTGACATGATAACGGGTGACGATAGGGTCTACCTCGATGAGGGAATCCAACGCCTTTGGCAGCGTCTCATGATCGAGGTGACTAGCGATGGAGCGGTCAATCCGTACGGACCAAACGGCGGCTACAATAGCACGGCCGACTACCGCCTATCAATGCTGGAGCGGCTCGCGGCTAAAACGGGCGATGGACGCTATCGTTTTGTCGCACACAAGCTCATGAACTACATGCGCTATCAAGGTCGAGTGCACGTCGACGATGATTACTTACTCGATCCGCTGCACGCGGCGCTGGCCTATTTATTTGCCGACGATTCGGTCGAGCCCGTAGCGCCCGACAGCACTTCGCTGCACACGGTGCGCAACGAGGCGATGCGCGTCCCGCACACGGATAAGGCGCTGACAGAGGAGCTGCTTGGACAGGCAGATTCGCGTGAAAATAGGGGGCATATTTGCTGTAGTTGGGTCATGAATGAGCAGCAGTGGCCGGACAAATTCATCTTTCGCAGCGGCTGGGATCCTGGTGATTTTTTCTGCTTGGTTGAGTTGCATCCGACGAGTTTCCCGGCCAATCCGGGCGGTATTATGGGTATGAATCGCTACGGTGCACCCTTTACGCAGATCGTTACTAGCAAGGGCAGTTCGCAGGAAAATCGACTGTTAATAGAGGATCTCGACGGCACGGTGCCAAGGCGCTACCATAGCGATCCAATGCGCATTGACGAGGATTGGAGGCAGGGAATTATGCCCGATATTCGATCTGAGGTGATGCACTTTGAAGAGACGTCCGAGGCGACCTATGCCAGCGTGCGCGTCCACAATCCCGACGGGCTGCCGGTAGTCTACGACCGCGAATTTATCTTTGTGAAAAATCGCTATCTGGTCACGCGCGAGATCGTGACGTTTGAGGCGTCTTTCAAGGTGCGTTTGTCTCCTCTGTGGAACACGCAGAATATCGGTCCGCAGTTGGGTGACCATTGGGCGAATGCGTTTATGAGTGCACCTGTGGCCGATAACGGCCGAGCGAGTATGAAAACGCCACCGGTCGATTTACTCGTCTGGTTTGCGCCGCAAAACGACTGTCAGCTGCAGGTGGTCGATCGTATGACGTTTGATATGCGCACGACCGACTGTCCAGCGCAGCTGCGCTATGTGTGGGAAGGCACGCCGGCGGTGGGGGAGCAAAAAGTGTTTACTCAAGTGTATTATCCGCACATGCCCTACCGCTTTCGCACCGCGAACAACAATCCGAGCGGAAGCAGCGAGAGCGATCAGCCGCTGCTGCAGGCGACGGCACACGCTAGTGGCATTCAGGTGCTACGAGACGACGTAGAGGCGAGCGTTCTTAGGCTCGAATTAGAAGAAGGGCGCGTCGAGTACGTCGCCTTTAATCCGAGCCGGCAGGCGCTCCGCGTCGACGGAGATACTCTGAACGATCCTTTTGTGTACAGAGCATCGGCTAGCGAAAGCACCCCATAGAGCTCGTTCCCTATGCCTGTTTCTTTTTGCCCTTTCGGTGCGTGCTGCCCTTTTTCGACTTCTTGGCTTGCTTGCCCTTGCCGCCTTTGCGCTGGTGCACTGGCGCGTCGCCCTCAATGCGGGCGATCTGCAGTTGCTGTCCACAGACCCAGACTTTTTTGAGCACGCGGTATAGGTCGCGGGGCATGCCTTCGGGTAGATCAATGGTGCTGTGGCTCTCGTAAATTTCAATGCGGCCGATATACTGGCTGTCGATTTCCGCCTCGTTGGCGATGGCGCCGACGAGGTTGCCCGGTTTGAGTCCATGCTCATGGCCGACTGCGACCTGAAAGCGCTCCATGCCCTCGGGCGGTGGCGCTACGCTCTTGCCGCGCGTCGGCTCCTTTGCGGGTTTTTCGGTAGGCGATCTAGGCTCTTCGCTCGGAAGAGAGGGCTGCGGTCGGTCCGTCGTGCGCGCCGTGCGCTTGCGGTCGAGGTCGGCTGCCAGCAGTAGGGGCTCGTCGCCTTGAACGATTTTGGCTAGGGCCGATGCGATATCGAGCATGGCTACGTTGTGCTCCTGGCGGTACTGTTCGAGCACCATGCGGAAAACGCCGAGATCTTCCGTCGACAGCACATCGGTAATGCCCTGTTTGAAATGAGCGATTCGCTGGTCGTTGATCA
This sequence comes from Gemmatimonadota bacterium, assembly GCA_038119905.1. Classification (GTDB taxonomy): domain Bacteria; phylum Latescibacterota; class UBA2968; order UBA8231; family UBA8231. Next base: position 23,948 of record JAYOKQ010000039.1, read on the forward strand.
TTTCGGTAGAAGGTAGCTGCAAGAGCGGGATCTTCTGCTGCGTGGCGCGTTCGATGGCATAGAGCAGTCGCCGTTCGCGCGGTGCGACAAAGAGCACGGCTTCGCCGCTGCGTCCGGCGCGTCCCGTGCGGCCGATGCGGTGAATATAGGACTCTACGTCAGAGGGAATATCGAAATTGATTACATGGCTGATGCGATCGATATCCAGACCGCGTGCGGCTACATCAGTAGCGACCAAAATATCCAGACGGCCCTTTTTGAGCAGCGTAACCGTTTTCTCGCGCTGCCGCTGGGCCATATCGCCGCTCAGCGCCGCGCAGGCGTAGCCGCGCGCTTCTAGCTTCTCGGCGAGTTCGGTCGTCATGGTACGCGTGCGGACAAAAACGAGCACGCCGTCAAACGGCTCGGCCTCGAGGATACGCGTTAGCGCGTCGATCTTATGGTCTTTTCCGCTAACCATCCAATGGCGCTGGCGGATTGTTTCGGCTGCCGTGGTGCGTTCTTTGATGGAAATGTGCTCTGGATCGCGCAGATGGCGTTCGGCGATGCGGCGAATCGGCTCGGGCATGGTGGCAGAAAAGAGCGCGGTCTGTCGCTGTGACGGCGTTTGCTGCAGAATCCACTCCACGTCTTCGATAAAACCCATGCGCAGCATCTCGTCGGCTTCATCTAACACTAGGCATGAGAGCGCGTCGAGGCGCAGCGTTTTGCGCCGTATGTGATCCATGACGCGTCCCGGCGTGCCGACTACTACGTGCACCCCGCGCTTGAGTCCGCGCAGCTGTCCGTCGTAGGCTTGTCCACCGTAAATGGGCAGCACATGAAAGTCTTTCATGTGCACGGCATAGCGCTGAAAGGCTTCGGCTACCTGAATTGCCAGTTCACGCGTCGGCGTTAGCACGAGCACTTGGACCGCTCGTGATGTCAGGTCGATATGCGTGAGCAGGGGCAGGGCGAATGCAGCGGTCTTGCCGGTTCCAGTTTGTGCTTGACCTAGCACGTCGCGCCGCTCCAACATAAGCGGGATGGTTTGCGCTTGGATAGGCGTTGGGATTTCATAGCCGAC
>JAYOKQ010000039.1:25113-34982 GCA_038119905.1 Gemmatimonadota bacterium
GCATATAATATAGGGGTAGGTCGGTCGTTTCCCAATGGAAGACTTGACCGGCACTAGCGAGGGAAACATATTGCGTCGGCCGGCCAATTACCGACCATACTGCGAGGAGAGATCTGCTATGAGTGACCCCATCCTGCTGACCGATGAGCAGGTGCGCCAGTTTATTGTCAATGGCTATCTGGTATTCGAACCCACTGTGCCAGAAGGCACGCACGAAGCCTGTTATCGCAAGCTCAACGAGATCATTGATGCAGAGGCCAATCCGGGAAACAACATTCTTCCGCGCGTGCCGGAGATGCGCCATGTGCTCAACAGTCCCGAAGTCCGCGGCGCGCTGTTGAGCGTTTTGGGCCCGGGATATCTCGAACATCCTCATCGCTATTGCCATCCGCTTGGGCCGGTGGAAAGTCCGCCGCCGGTGTCTGAGGTCGAAGAGCGGCTGCGCAATAACTGTCATCAGGACGGCTATACGCCGATGGGCCATCCGCGCCAGCACTACGTGCGATATGCGCGCATTATGTACTACCCGCAGGATTCACCGGTAGAATTAGGTCCCACGCACGTCATTCCCGGCACGCAGTACAATCGCGGTCTGAGCGACGAAGATCGGGCCAATACGCTGCCGGTCGCCGGCCGCGCTGGCACGGTTTCGCTCACGCATTTTGACATTGGTCACGCCGCGGGCGTATCGCTGCTGCCGCGCCATCGTCACATGATAAAATTCATTTACATGCGCGCGCATGAACCCAGCATGCCAACGTGGAACTGTCAGAGCACGGGCTGGGAAAAGCCCGCCGAGATCACCGCGCCGCACGATATGGAACTTACGTGGTCGCATCAGTGGGATTGGCTCTGCGGTCAGCGCGATCGCTACGCTTCGTGGGACCAGCAGTTGAATGACCAGACGGGCGATGTGGCCGCGCTGATAGCGCAGCTGAACGACGGCGTAGAGCTGGCGACGCGCCTTGACGCCGTGCGCGGATTAGCAGCGCTTGCGGCGCAGGCTGAAGCGGCCGTTCCCGCGTTGATCGATGTGTTGGGCAAGGAGCATCAGGCGCTGCGCGTCGAAGCAACGTATGCGCTGGGGCGCATGGGCGAAGTAGCGGTTGCACCGCTGGCCGCTGCGCTGGGCGAAGCCGGTCGACGCGCCGACGAACACTCGGCCCCTCCGGCGTGGAACGAGGGGGCCACCCATATGGAAGATGCGGCGCAGGCGCTGGCCGCAGTGGGCACGCCGGCGCTGGCCGCACTGGTCGACTTGCTGCAGTCGCCGAGTGAATGGACGCGCGTCAACGCGGCCTTTGCACTGGGTGAGATGGATTCGCACGCGGCGCCGGCGGTAGAGGCGCTCACTAATGCGCTCGACGATTCCTCGCATCGCGTAGTGCGCACGGCGATTGATGCGTTGGGCAATGTCGTGGCGTCAAATCCGCCCTCGACTTCTGTGCAGGCGCTGGGGCGGATGCTGGAGGCGGATCATCCCAACTGGCACGAAGAAGCATCGCGGCGCTGGGTGCCGCGCGACCAGGTGCGCACCAATGCGGCCACTGTATGCGCGCGGTTGGGATCGGCTGCTGCATCGCTCGAGGGGGACTTATTTAGAGCGCTCGACGATCCGTGTGGGCACGTAGGCTCCTTTGCGGTGAATGCCCTACAGCGCCTGGGCACGCAGACGGCCACGCAGGCGGCGATCGACTACCTATACTCACAGCGCTGGGATGCCTCGATCGACGGCGGGCGCCAGTTCTGATGCCTCTCGCACGTAGCAAAAGAAGCATCTTATGACGCTTGCTATCGCGCAGCTGGAGTCGACCGTGTGGGCTACCCCTATTGATGGTGTGCCGATTGTCGCCGACGGCCGGCACAATGCGTTTGCCGCGTTCACTGAATGGAAGGGGCGCTATTGGCTGGCGCATCGACGCGGCAGCGGTCATATCGCCCGAGACGGCGTGCTGGTCGTGCTCGTTTCGACGAATCTATCGACGTGGCAAGAGGTGGCCCTTTTCGATACGGGGGGCGACGACCGCGATGCGCAGTGGGTCGTTTTTGCCGGAAAGCTCTGGCTCTACTTCAACAGCTTGGACGATGGATGCTTTCGCATCTATGCCAGCTGCACCGACGACGGCGTGGCGTGGCGTGCGCCGCAGCAGGTCTACCGGGAAGGTTTTATCCTGTGGAAGCCCGTTGAACGCGCGGGACGGCTCTATGCGGGAGCCCATCATCCCGGATCCGATGCCGATCGCTGTGCCGAGCTGGTCTGTTCCGAAACGGGGACAGACTGGAAAAAAATTAGCACCATTAGAGCCGGCCGCGGCGAGAGCGAGACAGCCCTGCTCTTTGCGCCCGACGGCCGTCTCACCGCCTTTCTGCGCGACCAAATGCACGTGGGCGGCGCCATCTTGGAAGCCGATCCGCCCTATACGACGTGGGAAGAGCGTCCAGCAGGTGTCCATCTATCGGGCCAAGCAGTCTACGTATTGGGCGGCGTGACCTATGTGCTCTCGCGCGTCTTTGCCTGCGATCCTCCGTTGGATGCGGCCGCGCCGCGCGCAGACCTGCCCGATCAAGTCCATCAGGGAACGATCGTCTACACCTATAGAGATCGCGCGCTGGTGCCCTACCGCTTGCTCGGTCCTCTGCAGGGCAATCGCGATGCTTCTTATGCGACCGCTATCGAAGGAGAGGGGGCAATGTGGGTGGTCTTCCACCGCGCGCATCATGAGTATAGAGGGCTCTTTCGCCTCAAGGATGCGGCCGATTTGCTGTTGGCTAGGGTGCCGCTGCAGGCGGCGGACTAAAAAAAGCGGTTGTACAGCCGCAGCTCGACGCCTTCAAATCCCAGTATTTCATAGCAGGTTCCCGAGGTGCAGGCTAGACCAGCGCGCCGCTGACCGGCAAAGAGGCTCAGCTGATGTGCGGAACCCAGATCGGCGTCAAGGTGCAGGCCGTGCCACCACGTGGTGCCGGACGGATCTGCGCCGGTCGCCAGAATATCTGTGCTGCGCTCTAACTGCAGGGCCGCCGAAAGGCCAGACGCGCGTTGGAAAGCCAGCTGCACATAGAAGTTGGTATAGGGGTATTTAGTTTGCCCAAAGCGCCGGTCGACGTCCTGAAACTGTGCATCGAGCTCGAGCGTATAGTGCGGGCTGGCCGCCCAGGTCCACAGCGAACCGACGACGCGGTGCCGCTGGTCGTCGAGTATCTGATTGCGGTTGAAGTCGACAAAGAGCTGCACTTCGAAGGATGGACCGACGGGGGCGTTGAGCTGTAGAAAGAGTTCGCGCAGACTGCGATCGTCGGCCCGGCCCGGAGCGAGCTGGCGCACGGCGTGCGTCAGATTCGCGGTGAGCACGTATCCGCCGCTCGAAGTATAGCTGACCTCTCCCTGTATGCCGCGTTCGTCGTCGGCCAGTACATCGTGGGTAATGCGATTGAGCAAATGAGCCGCGTGTTCGCGAATCAGCGGAGGGGGGTTGTTGATTTGTATAAGAGCAAAATCGCGATAATCCTTAAACTCCAAGCTGAATCCCCAGGCACCGGCCGTCACGGTGGTGGATAGATAGAGCGCGCGGCTCAGGTCGCGATCGAGAGACAGAAAGCGTGAGGCGCTGGGCTCGCGCTGGGCGTACTCGCCGAAGGCGTCGGCGTCGACGTCGGTCAAGCCGAGCGATGCCAGCAGGGCAGTCAGGCGCAGACGCGCGCTGAGAGAAGCGCCGACCTCGCGCTGTCCGCCGACATCGTAGTGCAACAGGCCCAGTTCAGTGTCGAGATAGGAGCGCGGTCGGAGCATGAGCGTGCCGCCTTGAATCGTGCCCTGACGGCGCGCTGTATCCTGCAGGCCAGGAGGCAGATCGGAATTGACTGGCGTGCCGCGCAGCAGCTGTAGGTTGCCCCAAGGCTGGCTGTAGCGCACGTGTATGCCGTCGAGATCGTTGACTAACTGATAGCGCCGTCGCGTGCTGCGCTCTTCGGTAATGACGCCGGGCAGTTCAAATGCATGTGCGAGCAGGCCGCTGCCCACGATCGTATAAAAGTGGCCTAGCGTGGCTTGAAGCGCTCCGCGTCGGTAGGAGGCAAAGCGCTGGAGCACTTCGCCATAGCTGCGCCCCGATGCACTCGAGCCAAAGGCCTCAGCGCGCAGACCGATGCGCACGTCGTCGTGCATATAGCCAAAGTTAAACTGGTGATACAGGGTGCGTAGGTTGGTCGGTGTGCTGTCGGGCAAATTGCCCAGCTGTATCTCGCTCAAGGTGGAAAGCTGGGGCTGTGCTTGCAGAGGAAAGCTCTGTAGGAGAAACGTCAGGAGCAGATACCACAGCCCATGTGCAGGACGTATATCGAGGGATGTACGGGACATGGCGAGAATATAAACGGGGCCTATGGAACAGAAAAGCGCCGATTTTTCACCATATACCGTCGATTTCTCGTATACTCTGGTGAAATGATGAAAACGCCGAGGTATACATTGCGCTTCACAAGCTATGCAGCCCTGTTCGTGCTCTGCCTGTCGATGGTCAGCGTCGTGCGGGCAGAGAATGCGCCGCAGCTGGTATTGGAGACGATAGACGGGTCGACCTTTTCACTGGAGAAGGCCCGCGCTGAGGGACCGGTCGTGCTCGACTTTTGGGCGACCTGGTGCAAGCCCTGTATCAAAGGCCTGCCCAAGCTGCAGGAGATTGCGCAGGCTTATAAGGAGAAGGGCGTTCAGGTTCTAACGGTTAACGTCGATGGGCCGCGTAACAGGCCTAAGGTGCGTCCCTTTATGCGGCGCCATAACATCGAACTGCCCGTTCTTCTGGACCAAACCAACGAAGTGCTGTCGCTGTTTCATCTGGCCGGCGTGCCGGCTACGCTGATTATTGCCGCTGATGGAACGGTTTTTTATAAACACCAGGGATATCGTTCTGGTGATGCGGAAAAGCTCAAGGAAAAACTAGACGAATTGCTGGGATCTAAGGAGGAGTAGTCCATGCGCATCGTTCATGCCGTGCTCGTATCGGCACTTATTTCTACGCTGGCCTCTGCCCAGTCGCGACTCGGTGAACAGGCGGCCGATTTTACGCTGCAGTCGCTGGCCGGGACAGAGGTGTCTCTGAGTGATTTCAGAGGCCAAGTTGTGCTGATCAATTTTTTTGGCTTTAACTGACCCTTCTGCATCGCGGAGGCCGCGAAGGTAGAAGAAATTTGGCAAGAATTCGCTTCGGAGCGTTTTCAGACCATTGGGTTGGACATGTATGACGGTCGCGTCGATCAGGTGCGGATTCTGTTTAAGGAGAATACGGGAACGACGTATCCCCTGCTCATAAACGCTAGTCCCGTTGGCCAAGACTACGGTCTTGGGCGAGACTTTTATATGGTCATTGATCATCGCGGTATCGTGCGTTACCGCACGCCCGATGGCGTTGGTTTGGGTTCGCGTTTTAACGAAAACGGTATTCGGGCGGCAATTGTAGAAGCCCTGGACGATTTGGCCGCTGAGGTAGAAGCCAAGAGCACTGCGGTCCTAGAAGAGAACGCTGTGCCGGAGGCTTTTGGTTGGATGGTGAACTATCCCAATCCGTTTAATGCGAGCACGGTGATTGATTTTAGTTTGGCACAGGCGCGTTTGGCTACGCTGAACGTCTACGATGTGCAGGGCCGGTTGGTGCGGCGGCTGTGGGATGGGCCGTTGGAGGCCGGCGTGCACAGAGTGCGTTGGGACGGGCGCGACGACAGAGGGTGGCCCGCTGCCACGGGCCTGTATATGGGTTGGCTGCGTTCTGAGCAAGGGACGCTCGTGCAGAAAATGCTGCTGCTGCGCTGAGGGTTTCAGAACGGCAGAGATGCAGCGCTCATCATACGAATATGTGGATCAAGCGGTGACTTCCTTGCGGGCTCGTCGCGCCCGCAAGGAAGCACGAACGCCGCGACTAGCCCCTGTCGTAGGGGCGCACTAATCCGAGCTTTTCTCGGTTGAGTTCGAGGCCGAAGCCCGGCGTGTCGGGCAGCGTAATATAGCCGTCCTTTGGCAGGGGTTCGTTGGTGAATACGGTGCCGAAATTGGGCTCGATGCGATCGCCCTGCTCGCTCATCATCATAAACTCGGCCAAATTGATCGATTCAAAGGCCATGGCCATATAGTAGCCGTAGACGCCGCATCCGTGCGGAACGACGGCTACGCCCTGCGCATTGGCCTGCGCGACGACGCGCGAAAATTCCGTTGGTCCTCCCATCCACATCACATCGGGCTGGAGCAGGCCTACCCCGGCTTCTATTAGCTGCTGGTAGCCGTAGCGCGTGTACTCGTGTTCGCCGGTGGCAAAGTAGGTCGTCGTGCCCAAGCCCTCGAAGCGGTCGGCTAGCTTGGCGTGTGCGGCATAGTCGTCGGGCATAAACGGTTCTTCAATCCACTTGAGATTGAACGGCATCAGCACGCGCGCTAATTCGGCGGCGTACTGCAGATCGAGGGCCATATAGCAGTCGAGCATGAGGGGGAAATCCGGCCCCACTTTTTCGCGCCAGTCGCCGATGAATTCTACGTTTTTGCGCATCCCCTGTGCGCCGTCGGCTGGGCCATAGGGCAGGGGGATTTTTGCACCGGGAAACCCGAGGTCTTTGGCTAGGTCGGGTCGCGACGTGGTGGCATAGACCGGCACGCGCTGTTTGGTGCGCCCCCCCATGAGGTTGTATACCGGTTCGCCTAGCGTGTGTCCGCACAGGTCCCACAGAGCCAGATCAATGGCCGAGATCGCATGGACTCCAAGTCCTTTTCTACTGTAGTGAATCGATGCGCGCCACATTTGCTCCCAGATCAATGAGCGCTCGAGCGCGCTGCGCCCCTCGACAAACATTGATAGATGCTGTTCGATGATGTAGGCGGCCGCTTCGCCCCCGGTGCTCGCGCCGACGCCGATCTGGCCGGCCTCGTCTTCAATCTCAACGATGACCGTCGGCACGCGGGCTACACCCCAAGAGGCGCGCGAGCCGGCGTACTGCGGATAGCGCGACATAGGGTTGGTGATGGGCGGGTGCGTCGTTACGTGGTCCCAGCTTCCATCGGCGTCGGTCAGGCCGAGGATCCAGTGGGTGTCGGAGGTGTCGTGCACATCGCTAGCGCCGTAGTCCTCGCTGCGCGACACGTAGGCGCGCACCTGGCTAATTTTGGGGTGGCGCGGATTGGCAATGACGTCTTCGTTGGGCGCTAGGTATAGGGACATATAGCTCTGGCCTCTCTAGTTATGAGAAAAGGTGTGTGATTGCTCGAGTCGGAGCGCATGCTCTACGGCCAGCCGCTGATGTCTTTGGCCAGGGCGAAAAAAGCGCGCTTGCGCTCCGTGTTAAGGCCCCAGTTGGTGGGCACGGACTGGTAGCCGGTTGCGTAGTTGTTTTCTCCCGGATCGAAATAGCCCCATGAGCAGTACTCGGAAAGGGCGGCGAGAAAGTTGTTCCAATGCTGGTCAAAATCAAAGTGGTCGTCTTCGTTGACCAAGATAGGCATGGGGCGATAGGCACTCATCGCGCGAGTTTGTCGGACCATCTCAGCTATGCGCGCCGGGTCGCTCACGCCGTTGCCGTGAAGGAGGACAAAGTCCGATGCAGCTACAACATGGCCCCCGGGGACGGCTCCTCCGCCGTAGCTGGTGCCGACGAGCAGGGCATGACCGGACTGCTGGCTGCGCTGGCGAACGCGCAGCACTAGTTCGTGCACGCGGCGCGGTTTGAGTATTTCGTGCGTGTATTTGGCTACGTTGCACTCGTTGTTCACTTCGATGAGCACGTTGCGGTAGCCCCGCGCGAGGACCCAATCGACGGCGTTGTCGACCGCTTGAACGACTGCTTTTTCATCGCGCAGCCGGCCGTCTTGGCCAAAGTAGAAGAGACCCAATATAGGCACCATCCCTAGCGCGTCGGCCCGGTCGAGTATGCGCTGCAGGCGCTGCATATACACTGGATCGAGCGAGCCGTCCTCTCCAATGGCGGAATTGTGCCAGGGCTGTTCGTTGGAGTAGCCCTCCGGACTGCCACCCTGCAGATTGATGGTGAAGGACAACACGCCGTGTGCGGCCCACAGCGGCATGGCGTCTATAAATTCGCACGTGTTGCGCTCGGCGTCCCAGATGCCGGTATCGGGATAGGCCCAGCGCGGTGCCGTCGCGGAATTGCGGTCGTCGAAAATGCCTTGCACCATGCGCGTGTTGAGCAACAGGCCCTCGACTTTGTGTCCGTGCCAATAGCGTCCCGCATACGTCGTTTGTCCGTTGATATGGAAAGCATCTCCGTGGATGGATACAGTCGTTTGCGGCATAACGGTGCTCCTAAATGTTGGCATCCGTGTAGATAGTGGGATGGCTGCTACGCCCCCTTGACCAACTCCTCTAACTTCCACTCGAGCGGAATGCGCATGCGGCCTTCGTTTTTGCGATCAAAGAGCAGATAGTTTTGCTCAAGCGCGTAATAGAATAGGTCGCGCGTTAGTTCGACGTCCTTGCGGCAGTACTCCTCTATCAGATCCATGCGCCCTTCTTTAAACCACTTCAGCGCCATCAAGCCATCGGCGCTTTTGGCGGCATCAAGCGTGGCTTTGCCCACTGAGTCTAAGCTGACGCGATAGCGCAGGCGTTGGTGGATTTCACGCAAGATGTCGAGCGTATTGAGTCCTTTGAAGTCGAACTTGCTGTAGCCGCGCAGAACGGTGTAGTCGAAGCCGATGATATTAAAGCCCACGACCAGATCGGCCCGCTGCAGGTGCTCGATGAGGGCGTCGACGTTTTCCTCGAAATAGGACGTGCACTTCTGCTCGTGGCTGTCCCAGACGACACCGACGGACATGCCCATCATATGCGCTTTATTCCAGCCGCCGACTTCAGCCGCCGAGCGCTGCGTTTCTAAGTCAAAAACGACGATGCGCGGACCGGAATCGGCTTGTTGTGGCGTTTCTTCCTCGTCTTCGTCTTCCCAATCCGCGTAGAGCGGCGGCTCGTCGTCTTCTATTTCTTCGCTCGCAGGGAGCGTGGCAAGGTCGAGCTTTTTGCGCCCCGTCAAAATATTGAGCAGATGCTCGCAGCCCGCTTTGTCGAGGGGCACGTTACCGGCGCCGCAGGTGGGAAAGTGGATGCACGACGGACAGCCCAATTCGCAGTCGCAGCCCTCGACCATGTCGAGCGTCATTTCGAGCAGACGCTGCAGCTTAGCGAAGCCCTTTTCGGCTAGGCCAATGCCGCCGGGATGGTAGTCGTAAACGAAAATCGCGCCCTTTTTAAGCTGAGGATGCAGCGGGTAGCAGATGCCACCGACGTCCGTGCGGTTGCTCAAGGCCAACAGGGGGAAGAGCGACTTCATGGCGTGTTCGATGGCGTGTATCGAACCCATGTAATGAAAGTTGTTTCGGCGCAGCTCTTTTTTAAAATGCGGGTCCAACTCGATCCAAAAGCCGATTGTCTCAATGTGTTGGACGGGCGATTCGAGCGGGTGCTGGCTGAGGATGACCTGGTCGCCGACGCGAACTTTCTCATAGGCAACTACCTGCGAAGAGACTTTCAGGCGGCCTAGCTTGGCCATAAATCCGTCCATCGGCTTGGAGCGTAGCTCCTCGAGAATCTCGGTGTCCTTTTCCGACTTGGCACGGGTAAAGTAGGGCACGTCGACTTCCTTGGCGTAGATCTGGCCCTTTTCCGGATTGCGCTGGCCGATTAGATACTGGCGTCCCCGATGCAGATAGACCGCACCCTCGTAGCACTCGCCGTAGACCTGACCGCCGCTGACGGTGCCGATCAGACCGTTGCGGCCGTCCTCTATGATATTGTACGACTCGCCAATAGTGCGCATGTTGACGAGCCGATGCGGCTGCTTGCGCGCGGCGTACCAGGCGTCGCCGTCGGCCCCTTGCAGCA
>JAYOKQ010000040.1:0-32293 GCA_038119905.1 Gemmatimonadota bacterium
GCGGCCGATTTTGAAATTGAAGACGAGCTGCCTTCTCTGCTGCGCTACGTATCGGCGGATCCCGCTCCGGGCACGGTAGACGGTCAGCGCTTGGTGTGGTCGCTGGGTGAACTAGCCTCTGGCGGCAGCGGTTTGATTACGCTGACGACGTCGGTGGTAGAGGATGCGCCGGACAGCGCGTCCATTGCCAACAGCGCCCTGGCGCGCATGAGCAATCCGCCGCCGTCGGGCACTGATTCAACGGTGACAGCCACCGACAGTATCCAGGTGATAGAACCGCTGTTCACGTGGGATGGCACCTATACGCAGAGCGAAGAGTTGGTTGCCGGCGAGGACGTCGTGATGCGCGTGCTGGATCTGGACCAAAACCTGTCCGACGACGTGATCGATTCGGTCTTAGTCACACTGGCCAACGAGACCGACAACGACATCGAGCCGGTCTTTCTTAAGGAGACGGGTCCTGCCACCGGTGAGTTTACTGGCACCATACCCACGCGGGATGTGCGCGTCTTTGAGGATACGCCCTACGTGATGAGCGAATCGGCGCTGCGAACGGGCGCGGGTTCTGTGACGAGCGAGTCGGCCCAGGTCGTTTCCAACGACGGTTTGATGTCCATGGATGAAGGCGACCGAATTGTCGGATCCTACTACGACGAAATCAATACGAATCTGCTGCCTACCACGATTACAGTGACGACTATTGTTCGCCGCACTGTCATCGCGATGGAGGCTAATCCACCGACCGTCGTTGCCAACGGTGAGGATACGGCGCTGATTCGCGCTCGAGTAACGGACGAAACAGGACGCATTTTGTCTGACGGCTACCCCGTCACTTTTACGGCTGAATTAGGAACCTTTGAAGACGGCTCGCAGTTAGTCGTCATTCCCACCAGCGGCGGACAGGGCTACGCAGAGATCACCTACATATCTCCCGTGTTGGCCGCCGGCGTTACAGCGCAGGTCTTTGCCGAGTTTGGCGGCGTGCGCTCAGAACCGATTGAGCTAAAGGTGCTGCCTGGTGCAGCGGCCATTCGCGTGTTTGACCAAGTGCGCGGCGTAGAGGTTACGGCGGCCGATCCCAACCTGTTGGTCACGGTTCGCCTCGTGGGTACGACGGTGGAGGGTACGCCGTTTGAGATCGAAGTTGAGGTAGACGAGAACGGGCTGTATATCATTCCCGAAATTCCCCCGGGCAACTTCGAACTGCTATCGACGATCGTAGATAGAGAGACCGGTCGCGTAATACTCGACGGCAAGCTGCAGGATGTGGATGTGGCGACAGATGGTTCGGTATCGCCCCCGACCAATACGGTCTCGGGTGCGCTGCAGGGAAGGGACAATACATCGGGTTCGCGCTATGCGGGCGCACTGATCGAACTGGTGGACGAATTTGGCAACGTGGTCGGGTCTGTCTTGGCTGGCCCCAACGGTGAGTACGAGTTCATCGGACTGGATCCTGGTCGCTACACGCTGCGCGCTACGCTGCCCGATGGTAAAGTGGCCACGGCGGAAGTTTCTTCGCTGAGCGAAGACAGCGGCTCGGTAGTCGTTAACGCGCTGATTCTCATCGATCCATTTGGCATTGTCTACGAGGCCGATACGGGGAACTTGGTGCAGGGCGCGACAGTGGCCCTGCGCTACTTGGACGGCAGCGTGCTGCCGATTCCCCTGCTCGATGGGATCGGTGCTTCGCCCAACCTCAACAACATCAACCCCTTTGTTTCGACGGACATTGGTGGATACGCTTTCCTGTTCGGTGGCGACCAGGTCGGTAGCATTGACCAGTCGGTCGAATACACCATGACGGTGGAACTGCCGGATGGCAACGAATACATGGATCGCACCTTCCGCCTAGAGGTGCAGCCGACTACACCGGGGCCAGTACAAGATGCGACCATCGGTATGTGGGCCTATGCCGAAGACGGCATGCAAATGGCCAAAGCCAATGACGTGGCCTTGACCGATGAGGCAATCTACGTGCCCGATATCGAGACCATTGCCTTTAATATTCCCGTTTTCCGCCAGCGTCCCGACGTGCGGCTCGATTTTGAAATCGAGGACTCGGAATTGGGCATCGGCGACGAGACGGTGCTGCGCTATACGCTGCGCAATGTGGGAGACGGCGCTGCCCGACAAATTGTGCTGGTGGACTCGCTGAGCGACGCGTGGGAGGTTGTCGATCCGGGTCCTTTTCTCAACATTGGCGGCGTGCTCTCTTTTGATCAGGGCGATTTGGAGCCCGGCGAAGAAATCGTGCTCGAAGTGCGGGTGCGCTTGGTGCAAAGGCCTGAAGAGGGCGATCAGGTAACGGAGCGTGCTCGTCTCAGCGGCGCGGCTCTGGCAGAACAAGAAACGGCGCAAACGATCCGCGTATTGGAACCAGCGTGGCGCTTAGAAATGCGCGCAATGCCCGAACTCGTTTCTCCGGGTCAGGAGTTTGTCTACACGCTGGCATACTACAACGACGGCGAAGCAATAGGCCGCAACATGTCGCTGATGGACGTGCTTCCGCCCGATGTGGAACTAATTGAGGCTCCCGGTGCGCAGGTCGATGGCCGCACGCTCGTTTGGACGGTGCCCGACTTGGCGCCCGGTGCCGCTGACAGCGTGCAGGTTCGCGTGCGTTTGCGCGATGATGTAGCGGTCGGGGCATCCATAGAAAACGAGGCCGCTCTCCAGCAGGCCGATGGCAGTGGCCAAGTTGTCCAGGCGGCTTCTGCGGCGCTTGCCCTCAAGTCGGGGCAGCCCAATGTCGATATACAAGTGTCGGTTAGCCCGACGGAAATTACTATTGGCGACCGGGCGACGGCGACCATTTCCATTCGCGACAACGACGGGCGACAGGGCACGTGGACCGTGCGCGATACGCTTTCGGGGGGCATCGTATACGTAGAGGGCAGCAGCTCGCGGCCCGTCAACTACGATCCGGTCACGGGCATCATCGAATGGCAAGTTGATAGCTCCGAAGGGGCGGTCGAGTGGACCTATCAGGTCGAACCGCGCGAAGATCTGCCGCCGGGCACGCATCCCATGCAGAGCCGGGTGTCTGCGACGATGGGCAATGTGACGGTCCAGTCGGAACTGGTGACGTTTACCGCGGTGGTGGCCTATTTCGAAATTGCCATCACCATTGATCAACCGACGATCGAGTTGGGCGATTTCGTGCGCTACGATTTAGATTTGGCCAACCTGAGCTCGCACGATAGTCTGGCCGTATTGCTCGTGCGCATGCAGATTCCAGAAGGCTTTCAGTATGTAAACGGCACGTCGCTGTTTGAAGGCCAGAATGTGACGACGCTGGAGGAGAGCGGTTATCGGGTCGCGCCTAGCGCAAAGCGAGCCCAGGCCAACAATTCACGTACTTGGGCCGATTCAACGGCACTGCCCGAGCTGCTCACAGAGCCTGTTAACATTCCGCTCAATCCGGAAAAGCAGCTGCTCGAATGGTACCTGCCCGGCATGGCTCCGGGCGACAAGCGCCTGCTGAGCTTCAGTGCGGTAGCGGGCGTCGGTGCGGAACAGAGTTCAGGCAAGGCACAGGCAGCCGGCGTCGCACTGACGACTACGAGTCTGGTTTCACTGGCTTCAAATATCACGCAGATCAACGTGCGCGTGCGCACCTCGGCTGCATTTTCTCTCGGCCAGCTAACTATCGGCCGAGCGTGGGTCGACGAAGACGGTAACGGTTTAGTCGATCCCGGCGAACCGCCCGTGCCCGGCGTCGTTTTGACGATGGAAAATGGCACGCGCATCGTCGCGGACGCCGATGGTCGTTTCTCCATTCCCGAAGTGGAGCGCGGCGATCACGTGCTGCGCCTGTCGCCCGACCACGTTCCGAGCGACCTTGAACCGCTTGCTTACGGCACGCGTTCGGCGGGCGATCCCTGGACGCGCTTTGTCCATTTTGGCCGCACGAATATGGCCAAGGTCAACGTGCCCTTCCGCCCGATAGACAGCGGCTTTTTGGATCAGCGCCTGTATGCTATAGAGCGTTGGTGGTTGGATCGAAGCGTGAATGAAGTGCCGGTGCTGCCCCTGCAAACGCTGCATTTTGTAACGGGCTCGAATGAAATTGGCGAAGAGTACCGTGCAGGTTTAGCCAACGTGGCTCGTTTGCTAATGGCTACCCCGGAACTGCGCTGGGAAGTGGCGGGTCATGCCGACGGCGTGCGGATTGATAACGAAGCGTTTGCCAATAACGAAGCGCTGTCGACGGCGCGCGCGCAGGCCGTTGCCGATTGGCTGGTGCAGGCCGGGGTCAACCCGGGCCAGCTCGATGTAACGGGATACGGAACGCAGAGCCCGCTGGCCGACAATGCTACGGCGAGTGGTCGACAGAGGAACCGGCGCGTAGAACTGGTGCCGCTCTTGCCGGAAGGGCCCACGCTCTACTTTGCCAGCGGAAGCAATGCGCTTGATTTGAGTAACTCAGCAATACTGAAAAACATGCAGGCCGTTTCGCTGCAGCTCCAGGCCGTTCCTTCGCTGCACCTCGAAATCACGGGTCACGCCGACGCCCAGCGTATCTTAGGCGGTTCGTTCAATGGAAACGACGAACTCGCGCTGGCGCGCGCACAAGCGGTGGCTGATTGGTTGGTCGGTGAAGGCGTTGGCCGCGAGCAGCTCACGGTTGTGGGCAAAAGTGATCAACATCCCGTCGCAGAGAACGATACCGAAGGCGGGCGGCAGAAAAATCGCCGAGTAGATATGGGCTTTGTGCTGCCGAAGCTCTACCGGCTTGAGCTACATGGCCGCTGGAGCGATTCAAAAGGCAATAATACAGAATTACTGTCTTCCGGAGACGCGGACAGGGTGAATTCGGGAGCACAAAACGAAAACAAGCAACTAATTGAAATTAAACAATTTATGAGTGGCGCATTTCCGGAGCATATATCTTTGAAAGTGGGAGCAGGAGCACGTGCAGAGGCCTACGTCACGGCGCAGGCATTGGCCGTCGACAGCCTGGGCACCCCACAGAGCGCCGACTTAAATTGGGAAGAGCTGGGCAGCAGTATGGCACTTGATGTGTGGGGTGCCGACTTCCGCGCTGCGGAGCCTATTGCTCGTCCCGCCGAGGAAATATCTGCAGCGGGTCGGTGGGCCCCGGCCCCGTTTAAGGCCGCATCCCACTGGTGGTTGGAGCGCTCTATGGATTTCGCGCCCATTGAGCCGATTGCGCCCTTCTACTTTGAGCCGAGCTCGGCCGAGCTCGTTAGGGAGGATGCGCCGCGCATCGATGCGCTGGCCGACTACTTAGCAGCCGTTCCGGCCGCGCGCGTGCGGATTGTGGGTCACGCTGATTCCGATCCCATTTTCAACGCTCAGTTTTATAGTAATGAGCATCTGAGTGCGGTGCGCGCTGCGATGATCAAGCAGAAGCTACAGTGGCGCGGCGTGGCCGCTGAGCGCATCGAGGTGGCTGCTCGATCCGCCGATCAGCCGGTTCAGGACAATGCTACAGAGGTTGGTCGGAGCAAAAACCGCCGCGTAGAGGTTCAGCTGCTGTGGCCCGAAAAGCGCGTGCTCCGCTACGCCAGTGGCATCGATGCGCTGGACGACGGGACGCAGCGCGCCTTGGCCGAACTGGCCGCCCCGCTTCTGTCTACGCCGTCGCTCGGTCTGGTGATTGAGGGCCACGCCGATACACAGCGACCGGCGGCCGGCACGCACGCCGACAATGTTGCGCTGGCGCTGGCGCGCGCCCAAGGCGTGGCCGATGCCCTGGTAGCCTTGGGGGTCCGTCCGTCTCAGCTGCGCGTCGACAGCAAAGGCGATACAGCACCCATCGCCGATAACGCCACCCTAGCGGGTCGGGCGGCTAACCGCCGCGTCGAGGTTGAGTACGTGCCGCCTCAGTCCTACGAGCTCAGCATGGAGACCTATGCACCGACCGGCCAATCGCCGATCGAGCTAGTACAGCAGATTCAGGGTGGCTATCCCTCGATCATAGAGACGACCATGCGGTCGCGCGATCGAGCTGTAGTGCGCGCTATGGGTCAGTTGGAGGGCATGGAAAGCTGGGCGCCGCCGCAGGCAGCCGGCCTGCGCTGGAACCTGTTGGATGCGGCTTCGCACTCCGATCGCTGGGTCGCTGGTTACACCGACGCCGATACGTCCGCATCCGGTTTGGGCACGGTGGCGCGCGTGGGTTCGAAGTGGCAGTGGGCTCTAGCAGCTCAGAGCGTGCGGCCGGCCGAAGTCCGCTGGGATACGACGGCTGGGGACGATGCGGCCCGCTGGTCGATCAGCTCGCC
The DNA here is from genome assembly GCA_038119905.1 of Gemmatimonadota bacterium. Classification (GTDB taxonomy): domain Bacteria; phylum Latescibacterota; class UBA2968; order UBA8231; family UBA8231. The sequence continues at coordinate 6,255 of JAYOKQ010000040.1, forward strand.
CGACACGCTCTACCGCCAATCCACGCTGAAGGTGGCCGATCACCAGAGCGGTCAGGCACTGCTCACGGCTACTCTCCACTCGCAGGAGGGCCAGCGCGTGCTGGTGGCCGACACGTTGGCGATGCCGGTGGATGCCGCACCGTGGTGGCAGTGGAATGTCGCTCAGCAGGCCGATAGCAGCGGCTCGGTTTACCGCGTGCTAGAGCTGGTCTACCGCGGTTTGAAGCCGCTGTCTCTGGTGCACGTGGGCGAACAGTGGAACGGTGCCGTTTCACCCGAGGGAGACGATCCGTCTCTGCTGTATCGCGACGACCGGGTCGTCAAGATGTGGCGTGACGTGCAGCCGGGCGACCGTCTGTTATTGCGCTACCGTACTGGAGGGCCGCCGATCGATTCACCCCAATCGTTTGTCCAGTACCAAGTGGAGGGAATGTGGTGTGAGGAGCCGCTTGTTCAGGGCCCTGGGGAGGACGGAAAATGAGGGGGTTGAAGAGGGTGTTTAAGACCGTGCGCGGCGCGCTAGCTGTCGTGGGAACGATGCTCTGCGCGACGGCGTGGGGTGAGGGTGTACACATAGAATCACCGGCCTATGACAAACTGCTCTTTGAAGAGCACATGGACGTGCAGGCCGTAGGTGCAGCGCAGACCAACCTGCTGCTCCTATATGAAGACCGCATTATTGCCAGCGAAGAGACCAATGCATCGGGGCGGGCCCGCTTTGTCGGCGTGCAGCTGCCGTTGGGCCCCTCGCTGTGGGTGGTTCAGCAGGAACTAAACCCCGAGCTGACCGACAGCGTGATGGTCCACGTAGCGGGCCCCATTGCCGAAGTGGAAATCGACGACACCTTTTTGCGCCTGCCGGCCGACACGCTGGCCGTGCACGAGGTGTTGGTGTATACGCGCGACGCCTGGGGCATGCATCCCGGCGCAGGTCAGGTCGTAACGGCCCAGTTGGAGCACGGTCAGCTGATGAACGAAGACCTGCTGCCCGAGCAGCCGGGCATCCAGCTGCCGGTGACCAACGGCCAAGTTGCCTTGCGCGTTCGTCCATCTGTTCAGGTTGGTCCAGCGCGCCTCGTCGTGCGTGCGGGAGAAGTGGAAGACGCGCAAACCCTGCACTACACGACGCGGGCGACGGCGTGGAATATCGTCGGCACGGCCGATGGCCAAATCGGATGGAACGAAAAGAACGCGCCGGCCGGCAGCAGCGGGGCCGCCGATTTGGAAGAGGGCACCTATGCGCAGGGTCGTTTGGCCTACTTTGCGCGCGGCACGCTGGGCGACCGCTGGTTACTTACGTCTTCGTATGACTCGGATCGCTATTACGACGACCAAGTCTTTCGCTTTTTGCGTCCCGAACAGGTCTATCCCATCTACGGCGACGCCAGTTCCATTTTTTACGAAGCGCCGACCATGAGCAAGCTGTATGCTCGGATTGAGCGCGACCAGACGTATGCGCAGTACGGCGATTTTGCCACCCGCCTTTCGCAGGCCGAACTCACGTCGTACCAGCGCGTGTTTACCGGCGTCAGCGCGCAGACGAGCACGCGCCATCTAACGACGCGCGCCTTTGCCGCCCAGACCCAGCAGACGATTCAGGTCGATCAGATTCGCGGCGAGGGCATTTCGGGTCTCTACAATTTGTCGGCGCGAACGCGCGGACTAGAAATTGTGGAGGGCAGCGAACAAATTGTCCTCCAGGTGCGCGATCGCCTGCACCCCGAAAAGGTGTTGCAAGAGCGCCGCCAGCATCGCTACGCCGATTACGATATCGACTACGAAGCCGCCACGCTGCTGTTTAAACGGCCCGTCGCTAGCTATGACGGCGATGAGAATCCGCAGTTTATCGTCGTTACCTACGAGACCAAACAGGTCATTGACGAACAGTGGGTCAGCGGAGCGCACGTGTACTTGGACGGTGGAGAGGGCTGGGGGTTGGGCACGACGGCCGTCAACGAAGAGCGCGCCGGCGGCGACTATCTGTTGGCCGGCGTTGAAGGCCGCCTGCGTTTTTCCGACGCGCTCTCCGTTCGTTCCGAAGTGGGTCGTTCGCGCGTGCGCGGACAGGAAGACGCGTGGGCGTGGAAGGTGGAAGGGCAGGGATCGCTCGGCAGCGCAGCCGGCTATGAGCTCTACTACCGCGACGCGCAGGAGACGTATCAAAACGCCAGCAGCACCACCGCTCGGCCCGGCGAACGCAAAGTGCGCGGTCGCCTGCACTGGCGCATTGCCAATCGGCTCAAGCTGGTCGGCGAGGCCTATCAGACCAACGACGACCTGACCGGCCAGGAGCGCCGCAGCGGTTTGCTCAGTAGCCAGATGGAATGGGGGGCCGTTTCGCAAAAGATGTCGGTTGAATCGACGCGTCTGAGCGGAGCGAACGCGCCGACTACGAGCAGCACAACGCTCAACGGCGGACTAGAGTGGGCGGCCAGCGAACGCCTGCGCCTAGGTGTTGAGCGCGATCAGACGTTGGGCGACGAGGAGCTGAACTATCGCCCGACGCTCAACAGAATCAACGGCCGATGGCAGCTGCGCGACGGGGTCGAATTTGTGGCCGAGCACGCGTTCCGCGACGAGAGCCTGTGGAAGTCGAGCTATACAAATTGGGGCATCGAATCGACGCTCGTTGAAGATCTAAACATGTATGCCCGCTACCAGCTCGATTCGGGTCTGCGCCGCGAGCAGAACCAAGCGATTGTCGGCCTGCGCCATCGCTACAGCGTAACGGATGAATGGACGTTTGACACGACGTTCGAACGCATGCGCACGCTGCGCGGCTCCGGCGCAAATGACTTTACGGCCTATAGTATCGCCACTCAGTACCTGCCGGCCGATCCGCTCAAAGCCAGCGCGCGCTTTGAACGCCGCGACGGGCGCAGCACGGACAAGATGGTCGTCACCAGCGCGGCGGATTGGTCTATTGCGCGCACGTGGTCGATTTTGGCCAAGCACACCTTCCTCGATGAATCTCAGCTCAACAACGCGACGGCGCGCATGGAACCTTTGCGCCGCCATAATTTGTCGCTGGGTCTGGCCCACCGTCCCTACCACAACGACGTGATCAACGCCATCCTCAAGTACGAGCTGAAGGCAGAGAACGATCGGCGCCAGCAGGGCGACAGGCAGAAGTCGTCCCACATAGGCTCTATCGAGACGATTGTCCAACCGCTGGCTCGCCTAGAGTGGTATGCGCGCTACACCTTCAAGCTCAACAGAGTGAATGCGGGCGGCGTGAAGGCGCACGCGTTAACGGATCTCTGGTCGACGCACCTGCGCTACGAGTGGACGCAGCGTTGGGACACGCTGGCCGAGTTGCGCATACTGAACCAGTATCAGCAGGACGACCTCAACTACGGATCGTCGCTGGAGGCTGGCTATATCGCGCTTAAGAACACGCGTCTGGCGCTGGGGTATAATCTGGCTGGCAACGAGGATCGCGACTTCTCGAACGCATCCTACTGGGCGCGCGGTCCCTATATGAAAGTGCAGATAAAGTTTTCTGAGCGCGATATCGCTTCGGCGCTAGGCGGCCTCAACAGCGGGGTGCAGTAACGCTCTGCGCTCGCCGCTAGGCGTGCACTCTCTGCAGGTACTTCACCACGCTGTCCTCTCCATGATCGCCGATCTGTTCGGTCGCTAGTTGGCGTATGGCCGGCACGGCGTTGGCCACGGCGACGGCGCGCGGCGCCATATCAAACATCTCTAGGTCGTTGTAGCCATCGCCAAATACCGTCAGCTCGTCGAGTGAGAAACCGCCGTATTCGATCAGTAGGCGGATGCCGCGGTCTTTGGTGGCGCGCGCATCGGAGATCGTCAGCCACACGTCGCCTAGATTTGAATAGCCGTTGGGAAATACGTAGAGGCGCACGGCGTCTCCGCATTCGGCCCGTATGTCGTCGCGGAGCGCTTCGATTTCTCCTGCGGTGGAGGCGATTACCGTTAGGGCGAGGACCTGCTCTGCAAAGGCGCGGCGCACGTCGTCGGTCTGCACAAGACGTTCGTCGCCGACGTGCTGCCGCTCCTCGACAAACCACTGCATGCCGCTGTTGTAGACTCCTCGATAATACAGGCGATCGCGCTGTCCGTTGGTTACCGAGACAAAGGGACTTTGGCCGGCCGCGTTCATGCACGCATACAGGCGCTCGCACAGCTCGGGCGCTAGCGCGTACACGGCGTGGTGATGACCGCTGTGCAGATCGGAAAGCAGCGCGCCGTTGAGGTTGACTACCGGCAGCGACAGTCGCACGTTGCGCAGGAGCTGCCGCATAGACACGACGCTGCGCGCGGTGGCCACGCTAAACTGCAGGCCGCCTTCTAAGAGCCGGTTAAGGTGCGTGCAGCTGTACGTGGACAGCGCGCCGCTGGGGTTTAGCAGCGTGCCGTCTAAATCGGATACGTAGAGTGGGTGCATAGTTAAAGCGGCGCGCTTGTCGCCGCGCTTCGGATGTTTTTTATTTGCGCGAATAAGGCGTCTAACTAGCCGCACGTGCGGCGCGCCGGCAACCCTTGGCTCAACAGGAGAATACTCGCCTTGGTCGATCCAACCTATCTGCTCAGCGATGAGCAAATGAAGGAATTCATCGTAAACGGCTTTGTCAAACTCAATACCGAACTCGCTCCCGAAGTGCACCAGCGCATTTACGAACGGACGGAAGAGGTCTTTGAAAAAGAGGGCAATCCGGGCAACAACATTTTGCCACGCGTGCCCGAATTGGGCAAGGTCTTTGCCGATCCAGTCGTCACCGGCGCCCTCAGCAGCGTGTTAGGTCCCGACTACGTCATGCACGTGCACCGCCATCCGCACATTAATCGCGGACCCAACGACGGCGGGGGATGGCACAAGGACAGCTACTGGGGCTTTCGCAAAGTGCGCAGTCACCGCACGCGCTGGGCCATGATCTTTTACTATCCGCAGGACACGCCGCTGGAAAACGGCCCAACGGGCGTGATGCCCGGCACCCAGTGCTTTGAGCGCCGCCTAGACAACGAGGCCGAAGAAATACATCTGCCCGTCACGGGAGAGGCCGGCACCTGTGCGCTGGTGCACTTCGATATTTGGCATCGGGCCATGCCCAGCCAGATTCCGCGCACCCGCTATATGATGAAATTCCAGTTTACGCGTATGAGCCAGCCTATGGCGCCGACGTGGAACTGCCAGGACAAGGTTTGGCACGACAAGGATGAGAACTTTATGTGGGCCAAGCTGTGGGATTGGCACTGCGGTGGCGGCGCGCTGCCGGCCGGCAACGGTCGCCCCGTCGCTGCGCTGCGCGCCGAGCTCAAAGATGCTGATCCGGCGGTGCGTTTGCGCGCTGTCAGCGAGCTAGGCTTCAAAGGCGAAGGTGCGGTCGACGCCGTTGACGATCTGGCCGCTGCGCTGCACGACGAGCGCGAGTCGGTGCGCACGAGCGCAGCCTATGCGATGAGCGCTGCCGGGCCGCGCGCCGTGGATGCGCTGTCGGAGGCGCTGGGCGACGAGCGCGAAGAAGTGCGGCTAGTGGCTGCACACGGTTTAGCTCAGACGGGTGCGGCCGCCGTGCCGGTCCTTGTCGATGCCCTGCAGTCGAGCGAAGAGCCGGCCCGCGGACTGGCCGCCTTTGCGCTGGGCGACATGGGCTCCGTTTCCGACAAAGAGGCTACTCGCGGCGTGGCCGCCCTAGCCGGCGATGACTCCGACTGGGTGCGGCGCAATGCCGCCGAAGCGCTGGGCACAATGGGCGGCTCCTCGGATACGTCCGTGCCGGCTCTGTGCACGCTGCTCAAGGATTCGGACGGCCAAGCGCGCTTCGAGGCGGCCTATAGCTTGGCGCGCATGGGCGCGGATGCCGCGGCCGCCGTGCCGGATTTGGCCGAGGCGCTGCGCGATACGGACAACCGCTACGTCAGCGGCCATAGCGCTACCGCCCTGCAGCGCATCGGTACGGCCGAGGCTCAGTCGGCGCTCATCGACTACCTGAACGCATCGCGCTGGTGCGCAATGACCAGCAAGGAGAGCACGTTCTAACGCCTGCGGTCAGATCTGTGACAGACGGGCCGTCCCTCCGGTAGGTAAACCGCTGGGGCGGCCCGTTTTTATTTACGCGCGCACTAGCTTCCACACGTCGCTCTGCATGTTGTTACCGGCCACAACCCACAGCGCGTCGTCGTGCACGAATACGCTGGCGGCGTGGCGCGGTGCCCACGGCGTTTCGAGTGGGCTCCAGTGCGCGCCGTCCTGCGAGTGCCACACATCGCTGCGATTGGCTCCGTTCCAACCCTCTAGCACCCACAGCCGATCGTCAAAGACGGCTACCTCGTGATACTGGCGCGCGACCCACGGGGCGGCCGGCGTGTGCAGCGTCCACTCGACACCGTCCCCGCTGCTCCACACATCGCTGTAAAAGACGCGACCGGGGTGAGCGGGCGTGTCGTAGAGGCCGCCGCCCAGTATCCAGATGCGGTCTTGGAAGACGGCGCTGCCGCCGATCATGCCGCGCGGGGCCCACGCCGGCTCGCGGCGGGTAACCTGCTGCCAGTTTGCCCCGTCGCTGCTGTGCCAAATATCGCTGTAGCGATGTTCGTCTTCGGCGGCTAGCTGCGGCACGGTCTGTCCGCCCATAACCCACATTTTATCGTCGAATGCAACCGTGTAGTGCAGGGCGCGCGGCCCCCAGGGGACCGGCGCGTCCGGGTTGGCCTGCGTCCACTGCGCGCCGTCCTGCGAATGCCAGACGTCGGCGTGGTAGTGACCTTGGTTGACGTCACCGCCGACAATCCACATGCGGTTGTCGTGCACCGCATAGCCGGCCGTGTGCCGTCCCTCCCAATCGGCGCGCCCGTCAAAGGACGCGTCGAGAAACGAGTTGGGTTTTACCAACGTCCAGTCACAGCCGTTTTCGGAAGACCACACTTCGTTGTTGCAGATGCGCGGAAAGTGGGTCTTGTCGCCGGGGTTCCAGCCGCCTAGCAGCCACATGCGCCCGTCGTATACCAGGGCACCCGCTCCGTCGCGCGGTGCAAAGGGCGCCTGTTGCGTTACGCAGTGCCAGGTGTAGCGCACGTCGTCGACCATTTTATTCTGCCGGTGCAGTTGCACCCGCCTCCTTCAGCATGGCGGCAATTTGCTCGTGACCCCTCTCTACAGCGTGCGCGTAGGGCGTTTTTTTGGGCTCGTAAAAACCGGCAAAATTGGGATCGGCTCCGTGCTTTAGCAGCAGCGCGACGCGGTCGGCAAAGCCCTGTTTAGCGGCGTATTCCAGCAGGAAGTCGAGCATGCCAACCCCGCTCTCGCCCTCCGGAGACCAATTGGCCCGGTCGCTAGACTGAAGTCCATACGATAGCAGCAGTTCAATGCAGCGGTTGCCTGGTCCGTGGCGGAACATGCGGTTGTAGAGGGCCTGCCCGTCGTTGGCGTTGGCTCCCTCGTCGAGCAGCAGGCGCGCCAGTTCCTCGCTCTGCCGGTGCGGCGGCTGGTTTTCCGGTCCGCGCTCGCCCTCGCCTAGTGCGCCGGTAAGCGCGGTAAAAATGGAGCCGTAGGGATGGGAAAAGTAGGCGTTGGGATCGGCGCCGCTGGCCAGCAGCAGCTTGGCTACCTCTAGCGGATTGTGGGTCGGGTGCGGGCTGTGCAGGCGAGCGTAGCACAGATAGAGCAGTGGTTCCATGTTGTAGGGACCGCCGCGCGTCGATACCAGCGTGGGATCTTCGCGCAGCAGGGCTTCGGTCGCCTGCACGTCGCCGACGGCCGCGGCCGTGAAGATGCTGGCGGCTGACTGGCTCGGGTCTCGCTCGAGCCGGCGCTGCGCCTTTTGGTAGCGCTCGGCTACGTCGCGGTCAGTATAGGTCAGACAGGCTAGGTCGAGTAATTCATCGCCGATCAAGAGAGGCTCCTTTAAATGATTTCCAGATAGTCGCGATCGGGTAACTGAGGAAACGGCGCGGTGGGCAGCGTCTGGTACCAGTAGGCGACCGAGGCGATGTCGTCCTGCAGGGGCAGGTAGCGTCCGCCGCTGCGCCAGCCCAGCGCCTGAATCGTCACGCGCAGGTCTTGGCTGAAGCGCACTGGGTCGGTGATGTGCCAGCGATAGAGACCAAAGCGCGTTTGCGAGCGGTAGACCCCATCGGGGCGCAGCACCTGCGGCAGGCCGGCATAGGGCGTGGTGTATTCTTGGTACTGGCGCGTCTCTTTGTTTTCGAAATTATAGGAACCGCAGAAATAGTCCTCGGTTCCCGTGCCACAGATTGTTGGGTACTCCTCGTCGCCGTCCATAAAGAATTTGATTTCGCCCTCGCCCCACCAGCCCGAATTGTTGACGCCCCAGGCCATATAGGTGCCGGCGTAATGCCCGTGGCCCTCAATGCCGTCGACGATGGTATAGACGTCTTTGTAGGGCAGCGGGTTGGTGCGGCGAAACTGAGCGTGAAAGTAGGCGGGGTTATCGGCTACCGGCCCTTCGGCGTAGTTGATCTGATAGTAGAGGCGCATGTCTTCGCTGGCGATGTTTTCCAGCGTCATACGGCAGCGCTTGGCAAAGGGCATAGACCAGTAGCAGTTAAAGGCGCTGCCGGGATTGACGCAGACGGCCAGCGACGAAACCTGGGCAAACTGTCCCCAGCCGCAGGCGAAAAAGTCGCCGATGGGGCACTCGACGGAAGGGTGTTCCTGGTCGTCCCAGTAGATGCGCAAAATGCTCATGCGCCAGTTGCCCGTCGGCGTTAGCCAGATTTGCTCGATGGTGCCGGGTCCTTTGATATCGGCCATGGTAAAAGTGCTGCCGGCCTCGACGACCACGGAGGGCGATACCTTCCAGCCCTGGCCTAGGTCGCGCGCGCAGGCGGCGCCCGTTCCCTCGGTGGCCATGCCGCCTTTGCCCTTCTCACCGGTAAAGTTTTCTGGGCTAATGGAACGCGATTGCGCGTTGGATAGGGTAGCGAGTTGCTGCATCATAGCGGGACGTCCTTTCCTTAGAGGCCGGGATACCAGCGCTCGGCGTTTTTGTAGTAGAAGTTGTCTAACAGGTCGCCGCTTAGGCCTAAACCCTGCACGGCTCGGCCGCGCACATCGACCGCATCGGACGATTCGTAGTAGGCAAATTCCATCTGCCAGCGCGCATCGGCACGTTCGATGCGGCGCCGGCGCTCTTCGCTGTCTAGCTCGGAAGAGAAGCCGTTGTGGACCATGTCCGAGCCGTAGAGAATCTGCTCGGGGAAAGCGGCAAATAGCGCGCGTACCTTGGCCGTGTCCTGCCAGGTTAGATCGAGCATGCGCGCCGAGGTATCTACGGCAAAGTTGGGAAAGGCGCCCAGGCGCTGGGCCACCTCGTCGACGTCCCATTCCAAGCTGGCCAGGTGGGCGCCGATAATGCGCAGCTTGGGACGCTTGGCTACCAGGCGATCGCGCGCGGCCATGATGTCGGCGTGCGAAGGAAAGTCCACCCTGCCGTACATATGCCACTCGGGGTTGTTCTTGTAGTAGTTGTAATGCGGGTTGTCGGGATTGTCCAGCGGCTGCCAGCAGGCCAGCGGCTCGCCGATGTGCAGCAGCAGGGCGATATCGCGTCGCTCCAAGTAGTCGTAGATCGGGTCGAAGAGCGCATCGTCGACCATGAGAAATTCGCCGCTCGGCTTTTGCACTTCCATGCCGACGTTTTTCCAAATCTTGCAGGCGATGGCTCCGGCGGCGATATCGCGCTCGAGATCGGCCACGCAGCGCTCGGCGTAGTCGGGCTCATCAAAGGTGGGCAGGTCAAAGCTAGCGCACCAGGCGTAGTGGGCCGGGTCGTCGTCGGCTAGCTGGTGCCAGCACGCCGTGCGCGCGCGCCAGCGTTCGACGTCGGGTGTGGCGACGCTGATGTTGAATAGTTTGAGCCCGTGGCGGTCGAACAGATCGCGGTCTTCTTGGTGGTCGCCGGCGTAGTGGATATGGGCGTCAATGCGCTTCATGTGCTACCTCTGCTGAGCGTGAGCGTGAGCGGGCCTCGGCTACAAGGCCGTACGAGCAATCTACGATACGGACGGTAGCGGGGAAAGATCGGTACAGGGTCTATTTCTTGCCCAGCGACGTGGCGGTCGATCCGGCTACGACCAGCAGCGCTCCGATTAGCGCCGCTGCGTTGAGCGGTTCCGTTTCTACCTGGTCGGTAAACAGAGCGGCTAGCGTCGCTATACCGACCGTAAGCAGCGGTGTGAGCGCGACAACAACGCCGGTGCGCGAGGCTTCGAGGTGGCGCAGCGCCTCGGCAAAACACAGATAGGAGCACAGCGTGAGCGCCACCGATACGACAAAGAGCGCGTAGTGCGTGGGGGTGAAATCCGCCACGTTCGTCAGATCGATAAACGGCCAGAGCACGGCGATGCCGGCGGCGTAGGAAACCGTCAGCACGGCGCGACCGGAGGCGTAGCTGAGCAGCTGCTTTTGCGTTAGGCTGAAGGTTGACCAGAGCAACGAAGAAAAGGCGATGATGACGAGGCCCTGTGCATAGCGGCTGTCGATTCCGCTGATCAGTTCATCGTAGCGCTGATTGAAAAACAGGGCCATGCCCGCAAACAGACCGATAAACCCCAGCGCCTGTATGCGTGCAAAGGATTCGCGGAAGACGAGTAGGCCCCCCAACAGCACAAATACCGGCGAGAGCTGCATGACGATCTGCGCCGCACTGGGCGGTATAAAGCGCAGTCCAGCCAAGTAGAATGCAAAGTTGCCCGTCATGCACAGCGCGCAGACGACCAGCAGCGCGCGCGCGCCGCCGCGCAGTGCCAGCAGAGGACCCAACTCGCCGCGGCGCGCTGCCAGCGGACCAATGACGCCGAGTGCGACGACAAAGCGACACCACGTCAGCGTGTAGGGGTCGATGTCGTTGAGGAGCACCTTGAGTATGACGGGCAGGGCGCCCCACATCAGCGCGGTGAGCAGGGCCATACCCAGGCCTAGCAGGCGCTGACCGCTGGCTACGTGACGCTGCACTAGGTGTGCATTTCGCCGGCCACGTCTATCACCTGCGGTGCGCCGCTGTGAATGGAGGCGATTATTGCCTCAACTAGCAGCGCGGCGATATAGCCTTCGCGCGGTCCGGCCGGCAGCGGGGCACCCGTGCGAATGGCCTCGACAAGGGGCTGAAATCGCGCGCTCTCGCCCGGGCGCAGCGTTTCGCTATGCAGGGTGCCGCTCTCCGCATCGGGTCGGGTAAAGGTGACCGCTTTAAAGTGCTCGTGCAGGACGGCCGTCTCTTCGCCGTCAAAGAACTCGAAAAACCACTTGGACAGCAGCTCGTTGCGACCGGCATCGGTCATTAGAAAGGTGGCCACCGCGCCGCTGGCAAAGCGCAGCGTAGCGGCGGCCGTATCGATCATCTGCGCGCTGCCCAGCTGGCCGGGATGGGTAACTTGGCCGCCGGTAGCATAGACTTCGACCGGTGCATCGTCGTGCAGCCAGCACAGCAGATCCAGCGCGTGCACGCCGACGTCGTAGAGTGGACCGCCGCCTAGCGTTGGATCCCAGCGCCAAGTGCTCAGATCGGCCCGGTCCTGAGTGCACTGGACGTGACTGGCCTTGAGCGGTCCGAGGCGCTGCTTGATGGCCTGCGCTGCGCGCGAAAAGCGAATAGAGAAATCGAGCATGAGCTGCGTGCCGGCGGCCCGATGTGCGCGGGCGATCTCGAGGCAGTCGGCGCTGCTCATGGCCATGGGTTTTTCGAGAAAGAGGTGCTTGCCGGCGGCCAGCGCGGCCAGCGCTAGCGCTTTGTGCGTATCGTGCGTTGTGGCGATGGAGACAATGTCGATGGCGGGATCAGCAAACAGCTCGGCTGGATCGCACGTGCAGCGCGCGCCGGGGTGTGCTGCACCCAGCTGGCGCGCGGCTTCTAGGTTTGTATCGCAGAACGCGCGCGGCTGCACGGAGGAATCTTCGGCCGCCCAGCGCACCTGTGCTCGGCCAATGCCGCCACAGCCAATCAGACCCCATCCCAACGCGTCGCTCATGCGGGCCGCCCTCAGCGCGACTTCAGGTACTGGCCGATGCGTTCGATGCCGATCTCGATCTTTTCCACGTCGAGCGCGTAGGAGAGGCGCACGCGATCTGGCGCGCCAAACCATTCGCCCAAGTAGGTGATTACCTTGTAACGTTCGTAGAGATCCCAAACAAAGTCGCCTGGGTTGTCTACTTTGGGCATGACGTAAAACGCGCCCTCCGGCTTCCATAGTTCCAGCCCCAAGTCGAGCAGACCTTGGTAGATCAGATCGCGCCGCTGCTGCCAGACCTCGAGCTGCTCATCGATAAACGACGCGGGCACGCTAGTGGCGGCTAACGCCATTTCCTGGCCGAGGATATTGGTGTTCATAGAGGTATGCGTCTTGATATCGATCGTCTCGCGCACCAGGTCCTGGTCGAGGGACCATAGGTAACCCACGCGAAAACCGCACATGGCAAACGTTTTGGAAAAAGAGTTGATCGTGACGACGTGCGGACCTTTGATCAGATAGTTCTCGCGCACATACATCAGATCCTTATAGACTTCGTCGGACAGGACATAGACGCCGAGTTCGCTGGTGATGGCCTCTATTTTCTTTAGCGTATCAATCGCTTCGACGCGGCCGGTTGGGTTGGACGGTGAGTTGATAATAACGGCCTTGCAGTCTTGCACCTTTTCGGCGAAATCGTCCACGTCAATCCGGCCGTCAATCGAGTCGGTATAGACGGGTTCGAGTCCCGCAAAGCGCACCATGTGTGGGTAGGAGTAGTAGTAGGGCCGCGCCATGAGGACTTTGTTCTTTTTCTTGTCGCCGCGCATGGCAATGGCGCGCAGGACCAGATCGATGGCCTCAGAGGCGCCGTTGGTCACGACAAAACTATCGGCTGTAGAGCTGGGGTACTGTCGGGCGAGGGCCTCGCGCAGTTCGGTCATACCTTGGATAAGGCCGTATTTGAAGTCGCGGTAATGCGGCAGAATTTTGTATACGGCTTCTGGCGGAGGCAGGTCGGGTTGTCCCGAGCCGAAGGAGATGATGTCCTTTCCCTGCACGCCAATAAAGAGCGCAGGAGACAGCTGTTCTTTGCCCATGGTGTCCTTTATTGGGTTATGGTAAGACTATCAAAAGTACGAGCGATAGCCCACCTACACCAGTGGCAAAGCGACGGGCGGGCAGCGCGTGGCTCCCGCCCGTCTCAAAAAGAGGCCTAGCGGATACCGATGGGCCGTCCCGGTGAGCCGGTGCCGCCTTTAAAGCGCGTGGGCGTAAAAACGAAGAGCAGCTCGTAAACGCCGTCGGCAACGGGATCTTCGAGCACCATATTTTCCAAATTAAAGATGCCGTTTTTGGTGATGAGCTCCTGGTGCACCGGGAAAGTGAGCTGGGGGTCGGGGTTGGGTATGACCTCACTGCACCACTGGTCGGAGCCAATCATAGACGGCTTCCGCTCGATGATCCACGCCGACGCCTCCATGCCAATACCCGGGGGATCTGTATTGTACTCGTCATGGTCGCTCCACAGCTTGGACCAGCCGTAGCGAAAAAAGAGCGCGTCCCCTTCGGCAATGCTGCTCTCGGCAATACCCTGCCGCTCCAACGCACCGCGGATATCGGCTACGGTTACTTCGTAGCTGTGGTCGAGGTGCTCGACGCCCTTGTAGCCGGCTATATCGATGATGATACCACGCGTCACAAAGGGCTTTACGTGTTCGATGCCGAGCTTTTGCAGGCCGTACGGATCGCGCATTTCCTCGACCGGTATGCCGTTGTAAAAGACGTCCTGCGTCGTGCCGTCGGCCATTTGTATTTTGGTGCCTATGTGGCCCAAACCGTCAAACTGCGTGCCGACCTGTCCAATCTCGGCGCAGAGAAAGTCGTCGTGGTACATCATCATGTTGTTTTCGCCAAAGGGGCCGCCGGTCGGCGAACTGGGTATGAACATAGAATACGTGCGCTCGCCAAAGAGCGGCATATCGCGCTCGTAGACGTGACCCAGCTCGTAGACGGTGCCTTTCTGCACGAGCTGCACGGCGTTGAGAATGACCTCGGCCGTGATGCGATTTGATGCGCCGGCCTGGTCGTCGGGTCCCCATGGCGAAGGCCACCAGGGTCCCTGTTGGCGCGTCTGTGCCAGCAGCGAGGTAGAGAGTACACACAGCAGGAAAACGGACTGAGCAACGCGTTTCATACAACAGCCTCCTGTTAGTAGAGCGGGGAAATCCACGCGCATGGTATACGCAAAACCTAGCTGGGTATCAAGGGATTCTGGTGCAGCACGAGGGGACTCAGTCCATCATCGTGGTGGAGCGTGCATCGTATCAGGTACACAAAGAAGCCCACATTCCTAACAGGATGTGGGCTTCTTTGTGGCCTGTCGGGTATGGTCAGAACGGCTTTACCACGACCAGCAAGACAATGACGATTAGAAAGGCAATAGGCGCGTTGGCCAGCCGGCGAAAAAACGCCTCGTCTTTCTGGTTTTCGCCGCGCTCAAAGCGCTTGCGGCTGGCGGCCATAATGCCGTGCATGCCGGCCAGCAAGAGCAGCAGTAGGAGTTTGGCGTGCATCCAATAGCCCGTTCCCGGGGCGCCGGCTCCCGTACTGATGATGAGCAAAATGCCGGTGAGGAAAGCCAGGCCCATCGCCGGATTCATTAGGGCGCGCAGCAGGCGGCGTTCGATATCGGCAAGGGCCGTCGCCGTTTCCGAATCGGTACCCACGCGACTGTGTTGGGCAAAGACATGCGGTAAGTAGAGCATTCCGCCCATCCACAGGACAATTGATATGAGGTGCAGCGATTTTATTAACAGGTAGTATTGGCTCAAGGCTTCGCTCATGACGAAAAACGCTCCTTACCTAAATAGAGTGGCCGGGGCACGGCACAGAACATACGATTTCAACTGATCCGATCAAGACGACCCTACGCATGGCGCTGCATAGAGGTCGAACCCGTAGGGCCGAAGTGCCGCACGTAAAAGTCGCGGCGCGACAGTCCGGATGCATCGCGCAGTGCGTAGACGGCTTGGGGCGATAGATCGGGGTCAAAGGGCCACCTGCTGTCGAACGATGCGGCCGTTCCGCGCACGCCGTCAATGGCATCGCGTACAATGAGCTCGTGGCCGGCAAATATATCGTCGGGCAGCTGGTCGGGCGCAAAAAAACGCAGATCGACGACCTCGCCGGGCTGGCCCTGCAGTCGGCCGCCAACGGTGCGGGCAGCAAAGCAGGTCGAGTGCACGCCGCTGCGCCACTGGGGTCGCGAGTAGATGCCCACCAAACGAGTAATTTCAACGCGCAGTCCCGTCTCTTCGCGCACCTCGCGCTCGGCCGCTTCGGCCAGCGCCTCGCCCGCTTCGACGTGGCCACCGGGTAGACACCACACTTCGTAGTCTTCGCGCTGGGTCAGCAGCACGTGGCCGTCGTCGTCGAACACGGCGACGCACGCCGTCAGTACGGGCATGGCTCAGCGGTCCTTTGCAAAGGATTGGACGCCCTGGCGCGCGCATTCTTGCAGTATGGCTTGGTCTGCTTGGGATACGCCAATGTCCAGCGTGGGTATCTTTTTTGCGCGGCCGGCAAAGAGCACCTTATAAAAAGTGCAGGCGGCCAAATAGCTTCCAGAGAGCGTGGGATGGCTCTTGTCTTTGTCGTGCAGGACGATCTGCGGTGCCTCTGCTAGACAGAGCTGCCAGGCTCGACCGGCCGGCACGACTGTAGCGTCCATCGGTCGCCCTGCATCGGCGTAGGCCCGGGTGATAGCCTCTTGCGTATCCGGTGCATCGGCGCGCGCCCAAGTCATATAGAGCGTCGTGCGCGCACCGGCGCGGGTGATGAGCTCGTCTAGGTCGCGCACGCTGTCGGCCATGCGCATGGGGTTCTTAGCCGGCAGCGTGCTCTGCTCTTGCAGCACGACCGAATCCCAGCGCTCGCCTTCGAGCAGCGCGGCGACTTCGCCCTTGTTTATATGCTGACGCAGCGAGGCACCGCCGGCGCTTACCAGCTTCCATTCCAACGGACCTTTGCCGCCGGCATCGACCATCTGGGCTAAGAGGTCGGGCAGGTTGTTGCGCGCGGTAAAACTATTGCCGACAAAGAGTATGCGGGTGGTCATCTGTGTGGTCGCTCCCATCAGCGATGCAGGTCTATCTCGCCCTTGAGCTGCAGGGCGATAACGGTCATCGCTTCATCCGCCTCACCGGGCGGCACGTCGATATAGAGAATGCCCGGCACCGAACTCCAGTACTGCTTACCGAGGATTTGTCCTTTGATCTTGGTGCCGTTGCCCACGATGCGTATGCGGTTGACGTGGTTTTTTAAACCGCGCACTACAACGGGTTTATCCGAGGAGTGCGGCACGAATAGATAGAGTGTCTGGCGATCTTTTGACAGCGTTGTAGGGCCGTAAAAATGGCCCGAAGGAATGCCGGCCACGGTCTCGTAAATGGCTTCGGCGTGCTTGTGCGTCCATCGCCCCATTTCGCGCAAAATATCTACCTGCTCAGGCGGTATGGTGCCGTCGGCGCGCGGTCCAATGTCCAGCAGCAGGTTGCCGCCGCCGCCAATGACGTCGGCAAAAATGCGGATGAGCTGGTAGGGCGTTTTGTAGTTGTGATCGTTATCCTGATAGCCCCACGAATCGTTCATGGTCATGCACAGCTCCCACGCTCCCTCCGGCGGGACGATGGGTGCGTTGTGCTCGGGCGTGGCGTAATCGCCGTAGCCGTTGATGCGCGAGTTGAGCAACACGGGCGGATGCCAGGCCCGCAGCGTATCGCGCAGCGTGGCGGCGCCCCACTGTTCGGCGCTGTGCTCCCAATCGCCGTCAAACCACAGTAGATCGGGTTTGAACTGCGACACGAGCTCTTTAAGCTGGCCGCGGTGAAAGCGCAAAAAACGCTCCCAGCGAACGGGATCGTCGCGGTAGCGATAGGTGTCGCGGACGAAAACGTCGTAGTCGGGATGCGACCAGTCTAGGTGCGAATAGTAGAGCCCGACTTTGAGCTTTTCCTTGCGCAGCGCCTTTACAAAGGGCGCCACGAGGTCGCGACCAGCCGGCGTTTTTTCAACGACGTTGAGCTCGCTCAGCTCAGTGTGCCAGAGGGCGACGCCATCGTGGTGTTTCGTAGTCAGCACCGCGTAGCGCGCGCCGCTGTCGGCCACCAGCTGGGCCCAGGCCTGCGGATCGTAGCGCTCGGCGGTGAAGCCGTCGAGTTGGCGCATATAGTCCTCGTAGGACACGTACTTGTTGAAGAACGCCCACGATTCATCGATGCCGTCTACGGCGTAAATGCCCCAGTGAATAAAGATGCCCAGTTTGGCCTGGCGAAACCACGCTAGGCGCTCCTCGTCCGACACTTCGGCTGACGAGTGGGTGCCTACAAACAGCGACAAGAAAAACAGTAGGGTGTAGCGCACGGTCCATTCTCTGCGATGAGGTGAAGTGATCTCGTTGTGCCCGCGTTACAGAATGGGCACATACGGCCCAACGAGCAAGCCTTTTGTCCTATGCTTATACTGCATAGGCAAGCGCTGTGCACTGCAACGACTCGGGAGGATAGTATGACAGAGCGTCGTTTTTTAGGTATCACCGTGCTGGGCGACTACGTGCTCAACGAGGGCGTCGACGGCATACTCGCCAATATGGAGAAGTGCGGCGCCACCGCCGTGGCCTGCAATCCAACGGTAACGGCACCGGCTGCCGAAGGCGAAGGCTCGTTCCAGCCGCCCGACGATGCGGGTAGCTCGCCGCGCCTTTTCGATCGGCCGCTGTGGGGCCAGCGCTCGCTGTGGGTGCGCAGCGGGCCCAGCTACGAACCCACAGAATCGTTCTATGGCGATACGCCCTACAGTCCGCGGCGGGCCAACGACCTGACGGCTAAACACGGCCATATTATCGGTGACTTTGTGCGCGCCGCGCGCGCCGCCGGCCTAGAGGTCTATCTGCAGGTGGGCGCGGCGCAGCCGTCGGGGCTGATGGAGGAAGATATACCGCGTTTGCCCAACGGACAGTTTCCACACCATCGCATGGCCAATACGGCCAGCCTGGCCAGTCCCTCTGTGCGCAGCTATGTGCGCGCCTATGTGCGCGACCTAATCGATGCCTATCCCGAGGTCACCGGATTTCGCCCGGACTGGCCGGAGTATCCCTGCTATAAACTGGACGAAGCCTTTCAGGATTTTAGTCCCCACGTCGCGCGCTGGGCCGAGGAGCGCGGCGTTGATTTTGCCGAGATAAGGAACGAGGTAGGTGACCTGTACGACCTTTTACACGGCGGGTTGCGCAACGAGCACTTGGTCGATTGGGCCGGCCCCGAACGCGGTCGCTTTAGCCTAATTAATGCGCTGCGCGCCCATCCCGGTATCGCCGAGTGGCTGCGTCTCAAGGCCGCGCTGTCGGTCGATCTGCTGGGTGAGTGGCGCGCTGCGCTGACGGCCTACGGCGGAGAAGAGAAAAAGCTGTCGGCCAACGCCTTTATGCCGCCCTTTACGCTCTTTACCGGATTTGATTTTGCCGGTGCTGCGCGCCACTGCAGCGCGGCCTCACCCAAGCTCTACACGATGCACTGGTCGGCGATGGTCGAGTTTTGGGGTACGGTGCTCATGCAGCACAACCCGGGCCTAGACGAGGGACTGGTGACGCGGGCTCTGGCTCAGCTCTTTGATTTGGGGGACGATATCCGCGCGGAGCAGCTGTCCGACTATGGCTATCCCGAACCGCACGAGCCGCATCCGGTGCCCGACGCGCCGCAGCAGCGCAAGATTGCTCAGGTCAAGGCGGCGGCCGGCGCGGGTATGGCTATCACGCCGCTGGTGCACGGTTACGGGCCGACGGACGACTTTGCCCGGCGCCTCCAGCTGGTGGCCGACAGTCCAGCCGATGGCGTATGGATCAATCGCTACGGCTACTTAGGCGACGATAAGATAGAAGCCATCGGTCGGATTTGGCGCTAGGGAGAGCTCTCTCGTTCTATATACAGCGTGTCGCCCACGGCGCAGCCGACCTCGGTCGCGGCGTTGCCAAAGCTGATGGCCAGCTGCAGGTAGGTGCGCGTCGAGTCCTGTGCGTCGCGTTCGATCAGGGCAATCCAGTCACCGCGCGGCACGTCGCTGTAGCCGCTGCCCAACAGGGCGCTCCGCTCTTGGTCGCCAAAGCGTGCGGTCAATTGCGTGCCCCCTACGATGCCTACGGCGGCTAGCGCTTCTTCGCTGAGGTCGGTGTTGATGTTGGCGTATTCTTGGCTGATGCTGATGACGCGCCCCATTAGCACCGCCGGCGAACGGTCTTGGGGCAGGGTAGAGCGACAGCCCGTCGCCAGCAGGGCAACGATCAGCGAGCACAGCAGATATGAAACGTATATGCGCAAACGAGTCTCTCCCTCGAAATGGATGGTGTCGGCGTCTGCCTCATTCGGCCCAGGGCAGAAAGCGAACTTTAATAGCCTCTCTGTTGCGCAGCATATCGAGCCCTTCACTGTAGCGCGTAAAGGGCAGTGCGCACGTGGCCAGCGGTTCAATGTCGAGCTTGCCGTCGGCAATGAGCTCGAGGGCGCGCTGGCCTGCGCCGAGATTGTGGTTCTCGTAGCCGACCAGCGCTAGGCCGCCGCGTCGATGCGAAGCGTTGTACTCAATGGTCTCGCGCAGCACGCCGAAAATCGTCACTGCCGTGCGCGTGCGATCCATCAGGTACTGAATAGCCGGTTTAAATCCCGTGCAGTCGATGCTCAGGTCGAGCGCGCCGTCGGCAAAGCGATCAGCGGCAAAGGCGTCCTCTTCGGCCGGCAGGGCACGCTCAATGCCGATCTGTTGGGCGAATGCGCGGCGCTCGTCCATGGGGTCAAAGGCGACGACCTCAGCGGCACCGTAGGCGCGGGCCATCTGCGCGGCTAGCAGGCCAGCCGGTCCGAGCCCGGTGATGCCGACCCGCTTGCCCTCGACCCCGCCAAAGACCTTGAGCTGATCAAACGATACCTGCACGCACATGGCCAACTCGAGCGACACGACCTTTTCATCGGGCACGTGGTCGGGCACCGGCAGCAAGCTATCGGCGGCGAAGGGCACGTACTGAGCGTAGCAGCCTTGGCGCACGGCCAGGCCGCGGTCGCGCCAGGCGACCACGCGCTGACCCACCTCAAATCCCTCGACGTCGGGTCCCAGTGCTGCGACCTGTCCCACGGCTTCGTGCCCAGGCTGGCCCGGCGTGTAGGGGTAGTTCATCTGCATATTGGGAAACATCGGCTCGCCGTCGTTGATGTGCAGGTCCCAGTGTGGGCAGGTGGTGATGGCGTTCACTTTCATGAGCACTTCGCCGGCCTGCGGTTCCAGCACGGGCATGGGGCGCCACTCGGGCTGTCCCGGTGCGGCAAACTGCAGGACGTGGGCGGTGGAGGGTATGGCTGTAGACATGCGTAGTCTATCCTTGCGTAGTGAGATGCGTGGCGGGCAGGGCGATCGGCGCGCTCACTGCCAGTCGAGAATGACGCCGAGCACGGGTTCGCTTTTGGATTCGATCAGTGCCCAAGCGTCGGCGGCTTGCGCGACGGGAAAGCGATGCGTGATGAGCGGCAGCGTTTGCAGGTGACCGGTTGCGATCAGGTGCAGCGTTTCGTCCATGCGGCGCGGCTGCCAGCCGGATACCAGATCGACGGAGTACTCGCCGTAGCGCGGCGGCTGCAGCGCCATCACGTCCTGCGTGCCGTAAAAGCCGGCTGAGACTAGATGGCCGCAGCGGCGCACCACCTGCTGAAACTGCTCCATAACGTCGATGGAGCCCACGGTGTCGACGGCGGCCTGCGCGCCGCCGGGAAACAGCGCCTTGGCTTTGGCAATCCAGTCTTCCTCGCGCGCGTTGACTACGTGACAGTAGGGCGCTTTGGCGAATTTTTCCAAGCGGTCCGGGTGGCGACCCACAAGCAGCACCTGGGCGCCGCGCCAAGCCAGCGTCTGTGCGCTCCACTGGCCGACCAGCCCGTCGCCGATGACGATGGCTCCATCGCCGATCTCCAGTCGCGGCCGCGTGCCGGCGTTGTAGCCGACTTGAGTGAGCACGAGTCCGGCAAAGGCCAGCGGATCTACGCCTTCGGGCAGCTTCCAAATGCCGGCGCGTCCGCCGATAGAGGGCGATATTTGCCCAGCGCGCTCGCGGTACATGCCTTCCACTTTACCCATGGTAGCAAAGACCGTCTCGCCAACGGATAGATCTTCGATCTGTTCGCCTACCCATTCGACGACGCCGATTTTTTGGTAGCCGGCGACGATGGGGAAAGGCCAAGGGTCTTGTTCCCCGCTATAGGGCGTATCGCCTTCAATGCGCTCTCCGCGCAGAAAGGACCCTTCCGTTCCGTTGCTGATCCACGAGTGGGTTACGCGCACGACGACGTCGTCGGGGCCGGGCTCGGGCGTGGTGACGGGGGCATATTGAACGGTGTTTGGTGCGGTAAATACAACGGCGTTGGCTTGCATGGCGCTCTCGTATATATCGTGTATAGGAACGGGGTGTGCGGATAAATATAGACGCTGTAGGGTATCTGTAAAACGCAGAGCCTCGCGTCATTTGCCCACAGGCGCCGGCCGGCATTTCTTAGTGCTGCGTCGTGCAGCAGTCCAACCTTTTGCCAGAGGAGTTGCTACCGTGGATCCCAGGTGGTGTGATCTGCCCCATAAGGATACGCAGTTTATCCCCACACCGTACGCCGATCGCGCGGACTGGGAGGGGGAGCGCGCGCGGCTGAGAGAACAGGTGCTCTTTGCCGCTGGTCTATCGCCGATGCCGGACAAGCCGCCGCTCAATGCGCGCATTTGGGGCCGTATAGAACGCGATGGCTACAGCATAGAGAAAGTCTATTTCCAGAGCCTGCCCGATTTCTACGTCGGCGGCACGCTCTTTCGTCCGCTCGACCCGACCCCCGGCAAGCATCCGGGCGTGTTAGCTCCGCATGGGCATGCTCGGTTGGGCCGCCTCAACGAGAGCGATGCAGCCTCCTATTTGGCGCGCGGTCTAACGCTGGCGCGGATCGGCTGCACCGCCTTTATGTGGGATATGGTCGATTATAACGACAGCGCGCGCCATCTGTCGGGTGCCTACCAGGACGAGGACTACAGCGCCGTGCACCGCGCCTTTTGGCAGCGCGCAGACGGTGAGCAGCAGCTGTGGAATTTTTCTATTCTCGGCCTGCAGCTGTGGAACGCGATCCGCGCGCTGGACTTTGTCGAGGGGCTGCCCGAGGTCGATCCACAGCGCCTGGTGTGCACGGGCGAGTCGGGCGGCGGCACGCAGACCTACAACCTCTACGCCGTTGACGATCGCCTGGCCGCTGCTGCGCCGGTGTGTATGGTGTCGGCTCATATGCAGGGCGGCTGTCTGTGCGAAAATGCACCGGCGCTGCGCTTTGATACGAACAACGTCGACATCGGTGCGACCATCGCACCCAAGCCGCTGCTGCTGGTCTCCTCGGCCCAAGATTGGACGGCGCACACGCCGCAGGTAGAGTATCCGGCGATCCGGGCGATATACGATTTATATGGAGCCGGTACACAGGTAGAGGAAGTGCAAATTGATGCGCCGCACGGCTACAACAAGGCCATGCGCGAGGCGGTCTACCGCTGGTTGGGTCGAGTATGCGATCTACCCGTTGCTCAAGACTATCGGGAACCGCCCTACCAGATGGAGCCGCGCGAGAACTTGTTGGCCTTCTTTGAGGGCCTGCCCGAGGGTGCTCTTACCGATCACGAGACGCTCGTCGACCGGCACCTAGCCGCTACGCGCGCTCAGCTAGCGACCTACGCGCCAGAGACGCCCGAAGCGCTGGCGGAAAACCGTCGCGTTTTGGGTGGGGTGCTGCGCTCAGCTATTGGCTACGTGGAATCGACCTGCCGTCTCGAGGATGCCTACGACGTCGAGTGGGAGGGCATGGCCTGTCAGCAGGGGACGCTGATCAGCGCGCGGCGCGGCACGCGCGTGCCCCTGCGCTGCTTCCGTCCGTCCGTCGCTTCCGGCCCTTCGGTGCTGTTGGTGCACCCGCTGGGAATGGGAGCGCTCTATCCGGCCATCATCCGCGCCCTGCTTGGAGCGGGGCAGACGGTATACGCCATGGATGCCTTTGCCACGGGGTCCAGCGTTGGACCGCAAAACCCGGAAAGCCCACGCGGCAGCTCGGCGTATTTTACCACCTTTAACCGTTCGGATGCCGCCGAGCGCATAGGCGATATTGCCGCCGTGCTACACCACCTGCTGGCCGCTCAAGATGGCCAGCTCAGCGCGGCCGGTTTCGGTGCGGCCGGTCCGTGGCTGCTGATGGCTGGTGCGCTGTGCAGTGGCGATGCGCGGCTGCGCTTAGCCGTCGACGTGGATGGGTTTGCTGCGGACGACCCCGGCGATTACGTAGAAAAGCTGTTTATACCGGGCATCTTGCGCTGCGGCGGTCTACCCAATGCCGCCGCGCTGATGGCGCCGTGCGATCTGCTGCTGCATAGCGTCGGTGCGTCCTTTGATACGTCGTGGGCCGAGCGCGCCTATGCGCTCTATGAAAATGCGTCGCTGCAGGTTGAGCGCGGGCGCGTTGCCAATGACGCGTTGGTCGATTTTTTAGGCAGAGAATCGTAGGGTAAAGACAAGGGGTAACACGTATGAACGAACGCACGGCACAGTACGAACAGGACGGTTTCTGCCAGCTGCCCGATGGGACCATCAATAGCGCGCTGCTGATCGCGGCCCAGGCGGCGCTGGTGGCGGTGCGCGATGGTCGCTACGACACGGGGGTGCCGCCGTCTTCACATCCGGGTTACGATGCCCATAAGCTGTGTAAGATCAACGACGCACACTTGGCCAGCGGCGCCCTATACGACCTGTTGGTTGCCTCCGATCTCGGCGCGCAGATCGCGGCGGTCACGGGATCTGAACGCGTGCAGGTATGGGCTTCGCAGCTGCTGATCAAACCGCCCGGTTCGGCCGCTGCCGGTCACGTGGGCTGGCACCAAGATCGTCAGTACTGGCAGTACTGGGACGGAGAGGAGGGGCTCTTTACGGCGTGGATCGCGCTGAGCGACGTCGGTGAAGACGCCGGGCCCATGCGCTTTGTGCGCGGTTCGCAGCGCTGGGGCTTTTTGGGCCAGGGCGATTTCTTTTCCGCTGATCAGGCGGGGCTGCAGGCGCAGATATCGACCGCGGCCGGTGCCGAATGGGAGGAGGTAGCCGCGCTCTTGCCGGCTGGCGGCGTCAGTCTGCACCACTGCTTGACCTTTCACGGCAGCCACGCTAACACGTCGGCCGGTGCGCGCTGCAGTCTGGCCGTCCATCTGCGCGATGAGCGCGCCACGCCCGTGCCCGGCAGCGACAATTACTACGTTTCCCATCTCGACGAGCCGGCTTATAGTCCGCTGATATACGGCGATGGAGCGGCCAACGCAGCACACCGAGCGTAGAAAGAGAATAGATCACATGCATGTAACGGTAGGACAGTGGGGGCGGTTTGAAGCCGAATTCAGCGGACCCAGCGCGGGCAACCCCTTTGTCGACGTGGAGTTCAGCGCCGAGTTCAGCAACGGCCAGGAGCGCGTCCGAGCCACTGGTTTTTACGACGGAGACGGCGTCTATCGCGTGCGCTTTATGCCCAGCGTGCTCGGTCTGTGGTCCTATGTGACGGAGAGTAACGTCGACGCGCTAAACGGCCACAGCGGCTCCTTTACCTGCGCGCCGCCCAGCGCCGGCCGGCACGGTCCTGTGCGCGTGCGCGATACCTTTCACTTTGCCCATGCCGACGGCACGCCCTACTACCCCTTTGGCACGACCTGCTATGCGTGGGCCCATCAGGGCGACGATCTAGAGGAGCAAACGCTCGAAACGCTGAGGACGGCGGGCTTTAACAAGATGCGCATGTGCGTCTTCCCCAAGGACTACATCTTTAATAAGAATGAGCCGGTCTACTATCCGTTTGAGAAGGGAAGTGACGGGAACTGGGACTTCACCCGCTACGACGTCGATTTCTTTCGCCATTTCGAACGGCGCGTCGAGCAGCTGGGCGACCTAGGGATTGAGGCCGATTTGATTCTCTTTCATCCCTACGATCGCTGGGGTTTTGCCACTATGGAGCACGAGCGCGACTACGCCTACCTGCGCTATGTGCTGGCGCGCCTGTCGTCCTATGCCAACGTCTGGTGGTCGATGGCCAACGAGTACGATTTCATGCTGCGCGACAAGCCGATGGAGGTGTGGGATCAGTTTTTTGATATCGTCTGTTCGGGCGACCCGTACAATCACCTGCGCTCCATTCACAACGGCCGCTACGACAACAGCTACGACCATACGAAAGAGGGCGTGACGCACGTTTGCGTGCAGTATTGGGACGTCAAGCGAATGCGGCAGTGGCGCGAACAGTACGGCAAGCCCATCATTGACGACGAGTGTGAGTACGAGGGGAATATCAAGCGCAACTGGGGTAATATCACCGCTCGCGAGCTCGTGCATCGCTTTTGGATTAGCGTCTGCTACGGCGGCTATGCCGGACACGGTGAAACCTACGAGCATCCAGAAGACGTGCTGTGGTGGTCAAAGGGCGGCATGCTGCACGGCCAGAGTGCTCCGCGCATCGCCTTTTTGCGCCGCATTGTCGAGGAAGCCCCCCGGGGCATAGAGCCACTGCCCGGCGGCTTTCCCTGGGACCGCACGCCGGCCGGTGGCTGCGGCGACTATCGGCTGATCTACCTGGGAGAGCACCAGCCGCGCCACTTTGAAAACGGTCTGCCCGAGCGCGGCCGCTACGCCGTTGACGTGATTGATACCTGGGCCATGGAGGTCGAAGAGCTCGGCGTCTTCGAGGGCCCGGTCGAACTCGAACTGCCAGGGCGGCCCTATCTGGCGCTGCGCGTGCGCCCCCTTTAGGGGGTCGGCGCGTCGGCGCGCAGCAGCTCTTCGCTCTTGAGCTCCTCCCACAGCGCCGCCGGTATCGGCTGCTGGAACCACTCGACGTTGCCATCGATATGCTCGGGTGCCATGGCACCGGGTATGATGGAGGTGACCAGCGGGTGGCCGAGTGGGAATTGCATGGCGGCGGCCGGCAGCGGCACCGCGTGGCGCTGGCACACCGCTTCGATGCGCCGCGTTT
>JAYOKQ010000041.1:0-9521 GCA_038119905.1 Gemmatimonadota bacterium
AGGCTGGGAGCCGCCGCCAACCAAAGGCAATGAAGAGTTAGAAGGCAAATCGACCCAAATCGTCGTCTCGAATAATCTGGAAGTTCTCGACAACTTATTTACTATCGCCGAGATCTATCGCGATTTCATTGGTCAGACCGATTCGTCCGTTGCCTACTATCAGGAGATTATTCGCCGTTTTCCCGAATCCGAGCAGATGCCACGGGCTCTGTATAGTATCGCTTGGATCCACCGGGAGATGCGCCGTGACGAAGAAGTCGCGCGCCCCTTTTTGCTCCAACTCATAGAAGAGTTCCCGACTTCTGTCCACGCCAACGAAGCGCGCGCGCTGCTGGGACAACCGCTGCGCACGACCGACAGTGAACGCGCTGCCGTTGAATTCGCTGAAATTGAAGCGCTGAGGCTGGCCGATCCGCAGGCATTGGAGACGTACGTGCCGCTTCTGGACAGTTTAGCCACGCGCTATAGCGGTTCTTCTATTGGCGCCCAAGCCGTCTATTTAAATGCGGTGGCATTCGAAGATCTGCGCGGCGATACGCTCGAGGCTGAGAGACGTTACGAGCGTCTTGAAAGAGAGTTTGCAGAGACATTCTACGGGGAGTTGGCCGCCGAGCGGAAACTTGCCCGCAGCGAGGGGCGGATTGCTAAACTGCGGCGTAGTCTAAAGGGTATCGGCGGCATATTAAAACCAGGTGAGGAAATAGCGCTGCTCGCTCTGGAACCGGACACGTTGGATTCTGTCTCGGAGGCGCGCAAGTATATGGGGTTTGCTCTTCGCGCCGAGCGTCGCGGGGACAAAAAGGATGCGCGCGCTCACTATGAGCGCAGCCTGGAAGAGCAGCTAAAGAATCCCCGGGCCCTCTATCTGCTGGGCAATCTATCGTGGGAAGAGGGTTTCTTCTCAGATGCTCGCGAGTTTTATCGCCAAACGCTGGGTTTTGATCCAAACTTCCTGCAGGCATACTATCGCCTGTTTGGCGTGTACGTCGCCGAGGCGGAAGAGGATTCGGCGAATGCCTATTTGCAGCAGTTGCTCCGGCGTGACGTTGGTAATCCACAGGTCCGCTACGCACGCGAGCAGTTCCCGACGCTGGCCGAAGGGGAAGCGCTCGACGTGGAGCAGCTGGAGAACTTGGGTATTGCTGCAACCGAAGACGACCTGCGTTGGGGAGTGCGAGACATTGGACTAGGAGATGCGCCGCTGGTTCGCACGGTGGTGCGGCCAGAGCAGCCGACTGAAATGTCCGTTGATTCTATTGCCGTACTGGTCGACGTTCTCATCGATAAACAGGGACGCCCAGAAAAAGTAGAGGTATATAGCGGTGAAGAGCCCTTTGCCAGCGCGGCCTTGGATGCGGCTTATGCCTACCAATTTTATCCGGGACTGCGTGCCGATGGGCGCGAAGTTAAGGTATGGGTAGAGTTGGTCGTCCCCTTTTTGCAGCGCGAATATGCCGCCGCAGATACCGCAGCAGCGGTTTCATTCCCAACCAAAGACGAGGGTTCGTGATAGACGAAAAGGCCGAGGTGCTGGCCAACGACGAAGTGGCGGAAGACTTTTACTTGGCTCGTTTAGACGCGCCCCACATCGCCGCACAGGCGCAGCCCGGACAGTTTGTCAACGTAGAAGTCAGCACTGGCTTTTCGCCCTTTTTACGCATGCCGTTGAGTATTTGCTCCGTTAACCCCGAAGTTGGTTATATCGATGTGTTGTACCAGAATAGTGGGCCTAAGAGCGGAGAGCTAAGCGTAAAGCGAATCGGCGAGCGCCTGCGTTGTCTTGGGCCACTGGGCCAGCCATTTTCACATCCCAAGACAGGAACGCGCTGCCTGCTAGTCGGCGGAGGTATTGGCGTCCCGCCGATGATATTTCTCGGCAAGACCTTGATCGAACAAGGATTCGAAGTGGTCACCATGGTCGGCGCGCGCTCTGCGGCAAAACATCTGGCCGATGATCTGCTGCGCGATGCGGCGACGCGCGTCGAGCGGGCGACGGACGACGGGAGTTGGGGACACCATGGACTGGTGACCGATTTGCTGCGCCGTGAATTAACCTCTGATCGCAGCTGTGTGGTCTATACCTGCGGTCCACATGCTATGATTGAAGCCGTAGCCGGAGTGAGCGCTGAATTTGATGTGCCGTGCCAAGTTTCGCTGGAAGAATACATGGCCTGTGGTATTGGTATTTGTGTCGGCTGTGTCGTGCGCGTAAAAAACCCCGAGGCGCAAACAGAATACGCCGACTACAAACGCATCTGCGTAGATGGGCCCGTTTTTGATGCGCGTGAAATATGCTGGGAGGCTTAAGGTGGATCTATCAACTGAAATCGCCGGCGTCGCTCTCCGCAATCCCGTATTACTGGCTTCGGGCACGTGCAACTACGGCCAGGAACTTCAAGCTATTACCGATTTGAGTCGACTCGGGGGCATTGTGACGAAGACCATCACGCCGCTGCCGCGTGCGGGTAACCGACCTCAGCGCATTGTCGAGACCCCCGCCGGTATGCTCAATTCGATTGGCCTGCAAAACCCTGGTTTAGACGATTTTATTGCAAATAAGTGGCCTTTTTTGCAGACGTTAGATACGCAAATTGTGGTCAATATTGCCGGACATACAATCGAAGAATTCGCCGATATGGCGGCGCGTCTACAGGATCTGTCGGGTATTGCCGCTATTGAGGTCAATATCTCCTGTCCCAACGTCAAAGCCGGGGGCGCAAACTTTGCCAATAGCGCGACGGCTTCTGCGGAAGTTATCGCGGCTGTGCGCAGTGTTACGCGACAACCGGTCATTGCCAAGCTCTCGCCCAATGTGACGGATATCGCCGAGATTGCTCGCGCCGTTGAGGGGGCCGGCGCGGACGCCCTGTCTCTAATTAATACCCTGATTGGCATGGCTATCGACGTGCGTCGACGTCGTCCGATCCTCGGCAATATAACCGGCGGACTGTCGGGTCCTGCTATTAAGCCGGTCGCCCTGGCCATGGTGTGGAAGGTTTTTCAAGCCGTTGAAATACCCATCATCGGCCTGGGGGGGATTTCAACGGCGCAGGATGCAATTGAATTTCTTATCGCAGGGGCCTCGGCTGTGCAGGTCGGTACGGCAAGTTTTGTCAACCCGAACGCCGGCGTAGAAATTATTGAGGGCATTCAGCGCTATGCAGATGAGTCGGGTATTCAGCAGCTTAGCGAACTGGTAGGCTCCCTGCAGACCTAAAGTGTGCAGAGAGTGGTAAAGGAAAACGGCATGCGGCACTGGACTGGAATGGCGATAGTACTCCTGTGCTGCGCCTGTATTGCCAAGCCGATATACCGCAGCGGTTCGCAGTCCGCTTCCGTCCCGACGGCCACAAGGGAAAAGGCCGTGCGCTCGTCAAACCCTGCGCCTCGTTCGCCCGTAACGGTGCCGCGGCAAACCGCTCATCCCGTAAATACCGAAAAGATTGATACGAGTAAAGCATATCAGATCGGCGTGGCTTCGTACTACGGCGAGAAGTTTCACGGCCGCAAAACAGCGAATGGCGAGACATTCAATATGTATAAACTAACGGCGGCACACAGAGTGCTTCCGCTGGGAACGCGCGTACGCGTCACACATCTGGGCAATGGCCGGTGGGTTGAAGTCAAAGTAAATGATCGCGGTCCCTTTATAGAAGGGCGGATCCTCGATCTCTCCTTTGCCGCCGCGCTCGAGTTGGAAATGGTCAAGGCAGGTACGGCAAACATCATGATCGAACTTATTGATCCGGTCGATTGAGTTGCTGCTTCGTCGCCTCTACCACAGTTTGGACACTCAAGGATGTTAGGTCACCTCGCGGTGCGATGAGCACGCGGCTCGTTTCGCGGCGCGGTGCCCAGATACGCGGATCTGTCGGGCCAAATAGGGTGAGCGTAGGGGTGCCAACCGCAGCGGCGATATGTCCGGGTCCCGAATCATTACCGACGAAAAAACGCGTTCGTTGGAGTATAACCGCTAACGAATGCAGATCGGGTGGAACGATGTGGGGAATATCTTCGGGTAGCGAGACCCCGCGTTCGCTTTCTATCGGACCGCTTATAAATCCGACGTCTATACCCTCTGCTTGCAGTCGGTGAGCCCACTTAACGAATCGTTCGATGGGCCAACACTTGGTTTCTGCGCTGCTACCTGGATGGGCAAGGATAGATGGGATATCAGTGGGTATAGCGGCTTTTCGAAAGCATTCGGCGGTTAGGTCTAGCGACGGACGTGGATCCAGCGTGCTGATATCTAGCCACTTTTTCAGCGGTGCGAGCAGATGGTCGGTTATATGCAGGGATCCGTTCGGTGGTGGCATGGGAGGCCAAAACAGCACTTGATCGTCTCTTAGGGCATTTCGCGCGTTGTCATATAGAGGTCCTTGCGCTTGGCCATAGACTAACAGATGCCGGCACGCTGTAAAGAATGCCTCGTTTTGGGCGTGAGGGTTCGGCATATGTAGTGGCAATAACTCTATCGATTGGCTGTCTACGGCAATTTCTGCCTCGAATAGACTGGTAATTGCAGGTGTACCAATGAGGCGCATGGGGCAGTCGGAGGCGTAAGTTTTTAGTGCGCGTAGAGCAGGTAGGGTCAGTATGAAGTCGCCCACGGCTCCGCTGCGCCAGATCGTCATTGTTTGCATCGAGGTATAGCGTCTGAATTAGTTTTGTTTAGGTATTGCCGAATAGAGAGAAATAAGCTAAATTTTTTGTCTCTGTCTTTATAAAAAGATGATTAAGTTCAGGTAAGGAGTATGCATTATGGGTGCCCTGATAGGAAAAAAGCTGGGCATGACCCAGGTCTACAACGACAAGGACGAACTCGTTCCGGTCACCGTGGTGGCGGCGGGTCCCTGTCCTGTAGTTCAGGTCCGTTCGCAGCAGAGCAACGGCTATGAAGCGCTGCAGTTGGCCTTTGAAGAGATTCCTGCGCGTAAGGTAAATAAGCCCGAAAGTGGCCATTTTGCCAAGGCGGGTGTGGGGCCTCATCGAGTCCTGCGCGAGTTTCGTCAGATCGACGGTGAGTTTGAAGTCGGCCAAGTGCTCGATGTGAGCCAGTTCGAGGTTGGACAGCAGGTCAAGGTAACGGGCCGTTCCAAGGGTAAGGGGTTTGCTGGTGTCGTCAAGCGCTATGGCTTCAAGGGTAAGAACTCGACCCACGGAACGCCGGACCGCGTACGCCACGGTGGTTCGATCGGTCAGGGAACGACTCCGGGCAAAGTCTGGAAGGGCAAGAAAATGTCCGGTCAGATGGGGAATGTTCAGGTGTCGACTAAGGGCCTTGATATCGTGCGCATCGACAGCGAGCGCAACTTGCTCTTTCTGAAGGGTGCTGTTCCTGGAGGCGTAAACGGCTTTATCGACATACAGACGCAATAAGCGATACAATCAAACACAAAAAAAGAGGGCTTTCCGAAAGGAAGCCCTCTTTTTTTTATACCTTGTTTGAAGGATTTATCCCGGTGGCCACGATAGAGAACGGCCGCCCAAAAGGTGGATGTGTACATGGTCGACGGTCTGTCCACCGTCGGCACCGGCGTTGACCACTAAGCGGAAGCCGCTCTCGAGAATGCCTTCACTGCTGGCGATCTTTCGTGCCGTGATCATAAGATGTCCGAGAAGTGCTGAATCGGTATCGAGCGCATCGGCTACGCTGGCTAAGGGCTCTTTGGGGATGACGAGAATATGAACTGGCGCCTGCGGGTTGATGTCGCGAAACGCCAGACATAATTCATCTTCGTAAACGATGTCTGCGGGAATCTCACGCCGTATAATTTTACTGAATATCGTCTCGTTGCTCATGCTACTTTACGTTAATTTCTCGCCCACATTCAGCGGCTAGATTGCGCAGTATATCGACAGTAGCTTGTGCAAGCGGAATACCGTCCTGCAGGCCTTCTTGCCGCTTGCGAAATTCAAGTTCCCCCGGTACTAAATTTTCTTCAACGCCCGGCATGCGCTGCGATTGCTTAAGGCCTTGAACCATAGGTGCTACGGCCGCTTTGAACTGCTCAATCGGCATAAAACGACTCGGATCAATGGCCATAAAGAAATGGCCGATGCCGCGTTCGTGCATATGGCGCTCTACGTCTTCTCGTGCGATGCCGAAGTAGGGTGCCCCGCCGAGTAAACCCGCCAGTATCTCTATAAAGAGCGTCAGGCCGTAGCCTTTGTGTTCGGCAATGGGGATGATAGTACCCGCAAGGCCGACATGGGGATCGGTCGTATCATTGCCCTCGAGATCGCGGGCTAAACCGCTGGGTATGGCTTCCCCTTTCGTTGCGGCTAGTTCAAGTCGACCTGCTCCGGTACGCCCGGAGGCGAAGTCGATGAGCAGGGGAAACGCCTGATCACCTGGTACGGCTAGTGCAAGGGGATTGTTGCCAAAAAGAGGCTGTGTACCCCCCGTAGGAGCCAATCGTGGACTGGCTACCGTCATGCTGATGCCGACTAAATCGGCATCGCGTGCCATAAGCGCATAGTAGCCGGCCGTGCCGAAATGCCGCGAGCGAAATGCCGTGACGGTCGCGGTCCCGTTCTGCCGGGCCTTTTCTATACAGGTGTTCATGGCAAAGCGGCCGACGAGTGGGCCGAGTGCGCCGTCTCCATCAATGCGGGCGATGGCCGGTCCGTCTTCGGCAATGTGGATCTGTGGGGTGGGGTTTGTTACGCGATTGCGCAGTTCGCGCACGTAGCGCCCTAGGCGGAGAATGCCGTGGCTGTGGATACCCTTGAGATCGGCCTCCACGAGTGTGCTGGCGACAAAGTCTGCATCGGTTTGTGGAACCCCTTCGCGCGCGAGTATGGCGCTGCAGACTTCGACGAGGTGTTGGGCGTCTACGCGTAGTGTTTGGTTCATGGAATTTTATTGGCTAAGTGCTTAACTAACCGCAATATAAGTCTCCACCAACCGGTGTCAAGTTGGTTGACCACACCGGCGGAGAACAATATCTTTCCGCGCGGGAGGACCCATGGATTTAAGTATTATTATTCCCGCATTTAACGAGGAAAAACGCATCGCGTATACTCTGGAGAAATCCATCGAATTTCTTCAGCAGCGCGCCTGGGAATACGAATTGTTGCCTGTTGATGACGGCAGTAGTGACAGAACCGTCGCGCAAATCGCCGAAGTCGCTCAGCAGCATCCACAGGTCCGTTGTGTGCTCAATGCGCGCAATCGGGGTAAGGGATACTCTATTCGCCACGGCTTAAAAGAGGCGCGTGGACGCTATATAGGTTTCATGGATGCCGATTATAAAACCGATATAGCGGCGTTAGATGCGGTGTGGCCGCTATTGGATGCGGGTGTAGATGGCGTGATCGGTGATCGCACGCTCGGACAGACCGAAATCGCTCGGGCTCGCAAACGCTATCGCGAAGTAGGATCTACGATCTTTCGCGCTATGCTACAGACGTTGATGGGGCTGCGCGGATATGACGACACGCAGTGTGGCTTTAAATTTTTCTCCGCTGATGTCATTCGCGATTTGTTCGCTCGTCAGAAAGTAGACGGTTATATGTTTGACGTGGAGATTTTGCTGCTTGCCTCCAAACGTGCCTACAAAATTGAACGCGTTCCCGTAAAGTGGACTTTTGATCCCGACAGCCGCTTCAATCCAATAACGGGTATGATACGAAATCTCGGTGAACTTGCACGAATTCGATGGGCGCACCGAGGCGTAATCGATGCTATGTGAGGTGACAGAGCGATTCTCTAGTGTGTCTTATCGACCTTGGAGTTGGCTATGTTTGTCTGCCGGCGGCTCAGGCTGCGCTGCGCGGTGAGTAATCTCAGGATCGGATAGACGACACGCGCTTGCCCAAATGAGACAGGCAGACGGCGAGAAAGATCTCTTCTGCAATGGGGGAATCGCTCTCTTCGCTCTGGGAAATAAAATCGTTGAGTGCGACAATCGTAATGAATACCGAAAGGACTTCAAATGCCTGTTCGGCTCCGGCCGAGAGTCCGTCGCGCACGATGCGTACGATCTCTATACTTGCTTGGCGCATATCGCTAGGGCGATCTTCTTCATACGCCAGACGGAGTGCATCGCAATAATTCGAAAGCGCGTCTTGCTGTGTTCTCTGCAACCCCGCAGTCGCCTGTAGATCGGACGTTAGATCGCGTAGCAGTCGACCGATAGAATCGACGCGGCGCGTGTCGTCCTGGGACAGCAGGCGGTAAAACTGGTCGCCTGCTCCGAGTGCGCGACACACGCTGTTGAGCAACTGCAGGCGGACAGCCGACGAGCGAAACTGCCTTAGATGTTCCAATGTTGGCCGCACAATGCGTTGGTCGCCGCGTTCGCTCAAAACGTCGACCAGCGTTGGGAACGTCTGCGGATCAAAATCGCTGCTAAAATACCAAAATAACAGTTCGTGTACTTCTTCGTTGGGCATATTACCCAGACCGCGAATTGCGCTGATACGGACGCGTAGATCGTCGTCGTCTAACGCCTCGACGAGGGGATCTACGCTGGCGGTTTTGCCAAGCCGCCCAAGTGCTTCTGCCGCTTCGCTGCGTATGTCGGAAGAGCCGTCGCGCAATTCGCGCAGCAGGGGCTCGGTGGCGCTATCTGCACCGCTCTCTCCGAGCGCTCTGGCCGCACTGCTGCGCACGCGTGGACTGGCGTCGGCTAGGGCTTGGACGAGTTGTTCAATTGCTAGCGGATTGCCCGATTTACCCAGCGCTTCAGCCGCGCGTGCACGCGTTTCTTCGGCATTTGCCAAATTGAAAATAGTCGCATTGTAGGCGTAGCTCAGCAGATTGCCTCGACGCATCTGCGATATGAGCTCGCGCGAACTGGTTTCCTTGCTGTCCCGCACTCCTCGCAATAGCATGATCGGTACGATTCGTACAAGGGCGCTCAGGACAAATATGACCTGTAGGTTGGTAATCGGGATGCCGAGCAGTTCAAAATGCACGTTCTCCAACTGCAGAGCCAAGACGCTGCCGAGCAAAGGTCCGATTGCACCCATGAGGTTGACGGCAACAGACCAAGATGCTAGGTAGAGCGTGCGCTTTTCCCCCTGAGGCAGGAGGCTGTAAACCAGGGGGCTGATACCCACGCCGATGCCCGAAAAAAAGATGCCGCTCAGCACGAGCGCTACGGGGACTAGGTAGTAGGCATCCGGTGCGTTGAACATCCACACAAGCGGAATGAAGAGAGACGGGACCACCATGATTTGCAGAACCGCTTTGCTGCCAAAACGGTCGATGAGGCCGGCCCAAATCCGGTATCCAGCAATACTCGTAGCCATGAAGAGGGCATTAAAAATAGAGATTTCTGTATAGGAAATCTTCAGTCGGTCGAGCATGAAAACGCTGTAAAGTGGGCCCGAAATACCCAGCGCAAGCGTCCACAGACCATAGAATGAGACGGCCCGGAGAAAGTTGGCGTCGCGAAAGGGCTCGATAAGATCGGATAGCTTGGGATGCGCGGTAGAAGGGGCCTGGCTCTGAGGAAAAGGAGCGCGTAACAGATTAATATAGCCCAGTATACCGAAGAGTGATCCCAAGG
>JAYOKQ010000041.1:9531-26740 GCA_038119905.1 Gemmatimonadota bacterium
ACCCAGAGAAAGCCGAGGTCTTCGTCGCCTCCTTTGAACAGATCAATAAATTGCCCAATGGCGAAACCGGAGAGCATGGCCGTCACGGTGCTGAGAATGGTCTGTCGACTGGTAAATCGGGCGCGAATGTGTTCAGGGACGGCGTTGGCAACCCAGGTCCCGTAAAAGGGGGAAACGCCGTGTCCGAAAAACATGCTAGCACCGAGGATGAAGACCATGGCGATCAATCGATGCTCGGGGGCAAATAGGAGCGGAATAAAAACGACCGATCCCCGCAGCAGGATTTCGACAAATCCCAGCCCGACGATAAAGCGCTTTTTGCGCTGTATATGCGCATTGAGAAAGGGCGCCAGAATTTGGGTCAGGGCGAGAACGTAGGCGAGTGAGGTAAAGAGGGCTATAAAGGATTCGTCCGCCCCCAAATGGAGTGCGAAGCCGGTAAAAGCGGCCGTGCCAATGCCAACGGCCTGTCCCCAGACGCCCCATAGGCCACTGGCCAATATGAAAGAGCGCATGGCGCGGTTGGATTGGCCGCGCGATAGAGATTCTGAAGCTTCCATTTATCGATCGAAACTAGTGCTGTCTATACTCGCGTAGCGAAACAAAGAGATATGTGGTCCACTTGGGGAGGGGGTGGAGAACGAAGTTTCTAAACTGTGTCGGGCTAAGATGCACGGGCGTGAGCGAGGCCGCCGCTAGGGATTGTTACGGCCTCACTCAGACAGACCTTAGTCGAAGTGAGCTAAGATATCATCGACCGTCGCTAGCGTGCTCTGCAGGCGGGGGCCGTACTGCGAAACCACTTGAGCTGCCGCAAAAGAGCCCATTTTCCCCGCGCTCTCTACGTCAAATCCGTGCGTTATGCCATAGAGGAATCCGCCGGCAAACAAATCGCCCGCGCCATTGGTATCTACTGCCGTAACAGGGACGCCCGGGATGGTTGTAGTGCGGTCGGTTCGACGGACCAATGCCCCGTCTGGGCCGCAGGTTACGCAGACTAGAGGGACCTGTTGGCCCAGGTGATCAAGCGCCTGTTCGCGCGTGTTGAATCCAGTAAACGCTCCGGCCTCGTCCTCGTTACAAAAGAGCAGGTCGATCCCTCTTTCGACGAGCTGGCTAAAGCGCTCTTTAAAAGTGGTGACCATAAAGGGATCGCTCAGCGTAAGGGCTACAGAAGTGCCGGCCTCTTGGGCGAACTGTTGCGCCTGCAGGCAGCTGGCAAAGCCGTTGTCGGTGCTGAGCAAATAGCCTTCTAGGTATACAAACTGGCTGTCAGCGATTGTTTTTGGGTCGAGCTGTTCAGTATCGATCGCGCTACTCACCCCGAGAAACGTATTGAGTGTGCGGTCGGCATCGGGGGTTATAAAGACAACGCACTGACCGGTTGTTCCTTCTGTTCTGTGGGTGGGATCTGTGGCGACGCCGGCTTTCTCTAGGTCGTTCTGATAGAAGTTGCCCCACTCGTCGCGTCCGGTCAGGCAGGCATAAAAGGGAGAACCGCCGAACTGGGCGACGCCAATCATGGTGTTGGCCGCCGAGCCTCCAGAGGCCGAGGCGATGGGCGTCTGTTCTAACTGTGCGAAGAGTGCCTGTTGGCGTTGCGCATCGATGAGGGTCATAACGCCCTTTTCAATGCCAAGTTGCTGCAGGGTTTCGACGTCCACTTTGTATTGGATGTCAACTAGTGCATGCCCTACTCCGTAGACGTCAAAGCGGCGTCCCATGAGGCTCCTTTTTCTATTGGCTATATATCGTTTCACTGCCTTACAAAGATAGGTATTGGATCGGCGCTAGACAAAGAATGGCTCTCAATTAATCACTTGATTATATTTACACGTGCGATTAAGATATATCCACACCGGAGCGCGGGAGCCACCTTTGAGCAGATCTATACCAAGGTGGCTTTCTGACTATGTATGCGCTACTGCGCGACGTGCACAGATGGACTCCGGTTTACTTTCACTTTAGGAGGAACAAGCTATCGCAACGAAGAGAAAGAGTTCCACTCGCGTTAACGAAGATATTCGCGTGCCGCAGGTGCGCCTGATTGGTCCAGACGGCGAGCAGGTAGGCGTTGTAGACACGGCGAAAGCAATCCAGATAGCCGAAGAAGCCGAGCTGGACCTAGTCGAAATCGCCCCAGATGCTCAGCCGCCGGTCTGTCGGATTGTAGATTACGGCAAGTTTCGCTACGACAAAGAGAAAAAGGCGAAAGAGGCGCGCAAGAAACAGCAGAACGTGCAGATGAAGGGCATTCGCATAAACGGTGCCAATATATCGGAGCACGATCTCGAGTATCGCCTGTCGCACATGCGGGAATTTATTGAGAAGGGCAACCGAGTTAAGGTGAGTGTACGCTTTCGCGGTCGCCAGATGGCTTACCAAGAGAAAGGGCGCGAGTTGCTCAATCAGCTCGCTTCCAAAGTGGAAGATATCGCTGTGGTCGACCAGGATCCCAGAATGGAGGGCCGTGAGATGTCGCTTATCCTCCGGCCGCTGTAACATCCTCGTTCATTTAGCGATCTAGGAAAATGCCAAATCCTGGGTCGCGGAGTGTGTGCCCGTCCCGTCGCATGGGGCGGGTATACGTGTCGGGTTGATCGCCTAAATCGATCAACCCGCCCATGTTTTGTGCGTTGCGCCCGCCCCAGTATATAGCAGATCCTCCCAAGCCCTGTCCGCTTTGGGCCGAGTAGATGTCGCGGCCCCCCTCGTCTATGAGTAGGGCCCATCCATTCATGGCCGCTGCGCCCTGTGCAAGGGTCGCCCCTCGATATATGTCGTTGCCTTTTACGTCGCGCAGATATCCGATGGCCGCATCCCAGCTGGCGCCCTGGCCGGCCGCTGTGCTGGCCCTGTAAGTGTCGTCGCCCGCCGCGTCAAAGAGCAGGCCAATCGCCTGATGGGCGGCGCTCCCTTGCGCATATCGTCGGCCGCGGTAGAGGTCGTCGCCGCTCTCGTCAAAGAGCATACCCAGACCAAAGAAATAGCCCAATCCCTGGCTGAATTCACCGGCCTGATAGCGGTCGTTGCCCGACCGATCGTAGAGGACGCCGATCCCACCCGATCCCTGCCCGCGGAATCCGCATCCGACGCCCTGTGCCCAGCCGGCGAATTGGCCTTCCAAGCCATAGGCGGAATGGGCTTGGAAATCCGCTAAATAAAAGTCATCTCCCTTGGTGTCGGCCAAGAGCCCCATGCCGCGCATTCCGCCAAATCCCTGCCCTATATGGGAGATGGAATAAAAATCGTTTCCCTCTCGATCTATGAGCAGGCCCGAGCCAAAGAACGCGCTGCCCTGAACCGCTGGGCCACCCTGATAGAAGTCGTTTCCCTCAAGGTCGACGAGGATCCCAACCCCGCAAAAAGCCGATCCCTGGCCCATATGACGAGCCTTGTAGATGTCGTCGCCAGACGAGTCGATACGCAGCGTGACGCTACCTATCCCGGTGCCGGTGTGCTGCAGGTAGTGATCGTTACCACCGTAATCGAGATACAGGCTGACAGGTGGGACAAGGGCCGGCGGGCCAGTATCTACATAGACGTCGTTCCCGCCCAGCTCCATGAGGAAGAGTATATCACTGCGCGCGTAGTAGTTGGGACCGTTGGAGCCAACTAGGATCCAACCGAGGGGTGTTGAATGGGCGTAGAGGAGATCTCCTAATACGCCGGAGGGACGGCCTGTGCCCGTCGGTAGGGAGATGTGCTGTGGTGGAGTGGCCCAATCGCTCGCTAGATCGTTCAGCCGAAATGCCGCGGCCAAGAGCGACCCTATGTCGACGCGTTTGGCCAGTTGCAGCGCGTGGTTGTAGCGCTCGAATTCGGTATCTGTGCCTTCATCCAACCGTCCGTTGACGGCAAAATGCTGCAGCATGGAAGGAACAATCGTGCGCAACAGATCTCGTTCGTCAGCTGAGAGCCTAGTAAAAGCGCGATCGACCTCGGCGGCGGCCGCCGTGAGCTCGCGGTATGTTTCGTCGAGGGATATGGTGGGTTTTCGGCGGGGCTCTACAGGATTTGAAAGAGCGATATCCAGATGTCGGGCGGACCAGCGGAGGGCATCCGCGACGGAGTGTATTTCCGTCAGTTCCGAGCTGAGGTCGGCTGTTATAGCACCGGTTTTTAGGGGATTGTTTAGGGCAAAGTGTATATCATCGAGGCGCGCATCGGCCCCGTATCGCAATGTCTCCAGATGCAATGCGTCCTGAAGCGCAGCGAAGGCCGTGGACAACTCGTGGACTTGAACCAGTTCGGTGAGTGTGCGTTCGGTTGGATCGCTGTGCTGTCTCCAGCGATTATGACGCTTGGCCGAAGGGTTGGGTCGGTGTCCTTCAGTTCCCATGGCGCTGTATAGCTGACCGATGTCGGTCACCGCAACGGATACCGAGTCGAGCTGCCCACCGCGGCGTATGACAAGCTGCGTGCGGTTCCCCGGCTGGATGCTCTGTATATAGCGACTTAACTCGTCTGTGCTCGTGAGGCGAAAGGAGTCGGCGGCAATGAGTTGGTCTCCTCGCATTAGGCCAGCTGTCGCCGCGGGTCCCCCTGGGTAAACGCGCGCTACAAACAGGCTATCGCTGCGTTGGTCTGCTCGCAGGCCAATGATGCCATACTGGGCGGGTAGATGATCTGGAAGAGGTTGGTGCGAAGGCGATTGGGCGCGGAGGGTCGCGGTCGAGCAGAGCAGCAGAAGTGCTAGGCGAATCAATCGGCGACCAACTCATGCTCTGTAGCACCGTTCATGCCGGCTATGACGGGGAAGGTGCGCCGCTGGGGGCCGTTGGGACCAGGGCGATAGCTCACCTGCGATGAGAAGTAGGCATAGAGCGCTGTATTGCGCGATTGATCCGTTGTGTTGGCACCGGAGCCGTGCACTAGCTTACTGTGAAATAGCACGGCTGAACCCGCCTTGAGTGGAACGTCGATCTGGCCGGATAGGTCGAGGTCCTCGCGATCCGATAGGGGCGCATCGCGACTCTGGGCAATATGTCCCCACTCCTGAAGTGCCCACTGGTGGCTTCCTGGGATGACTTTGATACAGCCATTGTTAGGAGTTGCATCGTCTAGCGCGATACTCACGGTTACGAGAGCCGGTGGATCCATGGGCCAATAGGCCGAGTCTTGGTGGAAGGCGTGGGCTGAACCATGGTGTGCGGGTTTGAGCATCAGCGTGCTACGAAAGAGCAGGAGATCCTCGCCGAGGAGCTGTTGGATTATTGCAACGAGTTCGGGGTGTGAAGCTAAAGATCGAAACCACGCCGAATGGATACGCGTATTTTCGATCTTGCGCAGAATGGGGGACTCGCTGGAATGTGTTTGACCCGCATAGGGTTCGAGTTGGAAATCGCTGCTTTTGAGCGCGTCCTTTGCGACTAGGTCGGCTGCCATCTGATGCAGGCGGGCTATTTCGCGGCGGCTGGTGTCGATTGCTTCGCCGTCGAGAAGATCTTCTAGTATGAGGTAACCGTGCTCCGTAAAAAAGGAAGCGTATTGGTCTGAATGCATGTCGAGCCTGTCCCATGGTGGATTAAATCGGCAAACTGCCTATTATTGTACTCCGGTTTTAAGTGGCATGTCAACTCAATAGATAGACGTTTAATGCAGTCATTCTTTCCCTTTCTACGCTGGATGCCCGAACTGCGCGACCGCAGGATATTCTGGGCAGACTGTACGGCGGGTATCACGGTGGCGATGGTCCTCGTACCGCAGGCTATGGCTTATGCTGAGTTGGCCGGTCTACCTGCAGTATACGGACTCTATGCGGCGTTTCTACCGCCTGCCATTGCGGCACTCTTTGGTTCCTCGCGTCAGCTAGCTACCGGCACCGTCGCTACTGCCGCGTTAATCAGTGCAGCAGCCGTCCAACCGCTCGCTCCAATGGGCAGCGCAGCGTTTATAGGCTACTCGTTTTTGCTGGCTCTCATGGTCGGCATTATGCGCCTGCTAATGGGTTTACTGCGCCTTGGATTTATAGCCAACCTGCTTTCTGCTCCGGTCGTAGTCGGTTTTACCAACGCCGCGGCCCTCATTATCGCGACGTCGCAGCTGCACAAGGTCCTAGGCGTACCCGCTGTCCACGGAGACAATCACGTGGCCAATATATGGGCCGAGATTGCCAGCGCGGCTCATAGGGGGGGCGATCTGGCAACGGTTGCTATGGCCTGTTTGGCTGCCTGCGTGCTTTTTGCGCTAAAGGTCGTAGCGCCGCGGTTTCCCAATGTGCTCACGGCAGTAGCTATTACCTCGCTTGTGGCCTGGCAGTTGGGCTATGAAGGAGAGATGGTGGGGACCATTCCCAGCGGGTTACCGGCTATTAATATTCCTCCCATTGACGTTGATGCCATAATGGAGCTTTTGCCGGGCGCGATGACGCTGGTGTTGATTGGTCTGATGGAGGTGATGGCGATTGCCAAGACCATCGCCATGCAGACCAAAGAGCGAATTGATATCAATCAGGAGCTCATTGGCCAGGGTTTGGCCAATTTGGCGGCTGGATTTACCCAAAGCTATACGGTTTCCGGCTCGTTTTCGCGGTCAGCTATTAACTACGCAAGCGGTGCGCGCACCGGATTCAGCTCGGTCGTCACGTCGCTCGTTGTCACGGTAACGCTGCTTTGGTTTACGCCGCTCTTTTACTACCTGCCGCAGGCTACGCTGGCGCTGATTATTATTGCGTCGGTGATCCAGCTTATTCACATCAAGCCGCTGTGGCATGCTTGGAAGATCAGTCGTCAGGATGGATGCATCGGGGCGGCAACCTTTGTCGTGACTTTTATGGCAGCCCCAGCACTACACTGGGGGATTGCACTGGGCATGGGACTGTCCTTGGCGGTCAATTTTTATCGTACTATGCGCCCGCACGTGGCGTTTCTAACGCGGCATCTCGATGGAACCCTGCGCGAAGCAGGAGTCGGCGGTCTGCAGGAAGATCAGCAGATTGCCATAATGCGTTTCGATGGTCGACTTTACTTTGGCTCGAGCAGCTACTTTGAGGACTGTATAATAGAAGCAACGGCGCGTGCACCTCAGCTGCGCTTTTTAGTAGTCGATGCCGAGGGGATCAACCAGATGGATGCATCGGGTGAGCAGGCACTGCGGGGAGTCGTCGAACGACTGCGATCGGGTGGGATCGATATGTATTTTACGCGGGCAAAGGAACCGTTGATCGATGCGCTAGAGCGGTCGGGTGCGATGGAATACATCGGGCGCGACCATTTTTTTCGTTGGAACCAGCACGCGTTAGAACATTTATGGGCACGATTGGATCCGACGTACAAAGCGCGTTGTCCGCTCAATATGCCCCATCCGCGGCCGACGGGTCCGTCGGCGAATGAGTACTACATATAAACAGAGTGGGAGTTGCTAAAAGCGCGGGGAAGGGCTCGGTTCACCGTCGGTGTCTAACCCTTCGTCGTTTAGTTTCTTGGTGAAGCTGTCGATCTGAGCGTCGGTTTGATCCAGCAGGCGCTCTTTTTTGTCGCGCTCGGCCATGACCTCTTCAGCTATGTCGAGAGCTGCTAGGATTGCAATATCAAGTGGTGCCCTGTGTCCTGCATGCTGTGCGGCTTCGCGCATTTTCTCGTCGAGGTATGCGGCTGCTCGTTGAATATAATCGGCATCGCGGTCTCGACTGGCAGCCAGGCGGTAGGTTTGATCGAAAATTTTGACGGAAACAGCGCTATCGCGCGACATGAAGAGGCCCTTAAATGCAGAAAATAAAGTGGGGACTTCCGTGATCTCCCCTTGTCCCGGAAGCCCCCTCTTTTGCGCGCTAACCACGTGGTTGGCTGACAATATATTGGGGTGGCAAAAGTTTGTCAACGATATATTGATTCAACCTTGCATTTTGTTTCAAAAAGCTTTCTACACAGAGAATTGTGGCCATAAAAGTAGGTGGTCAACTAGGTAGTTGGTCCAACTTATTGTTGCAGTTATGGTACGGAAAGATCGCTTTTGGTGTTGCCGCTCTGTGGGGCATGCTGACCTCGGGGTGGGGCTATTTGCCCTAGATTGACGCTCTTAGGGATGCGCTGTAGATTCCTCCTCGAGGCAGTCAAAAAAACTTAACATGGTGATTTTCAGAGGATTGCACGGCATTGACAACGGTTGATTTTGCGGAAACGCTAAGCGAAAAAATACGCGGTGAAGTGCGCTTTGATGAGGTTGCGCGCATGCTGTATCGCACCGATGCCAGTATTTATGAGATGGAGCCCATCGGTCTCGTTATCCCGCGCGACGAGGGGGATGTAGTCGAATTGGTGCGTTGGGCCGTTGAGCAAGAGGTCTCTATGCTGCCGCGAGGTGGGGGCACCAGTTTAGCAGGGCAGTCGGTGGGGAACTCGGTGCACGTCGATTTCTCCAAGTATATGAACCAGATACTTGAACTCAACGCGGAACAGCGCTGGGTGCGCGTGCAGCCGGGTGTTGTGCTCGATGAACTAAACGAGTTTCTAAAGCCCCATGGCCTACTCTTTGGCCCCGATGTATCAACGAGCAGTCGCGCCAATATTGGTGGAATGATTGGCAATAACTCGTGTGGGGCGCGGTCTATCATATATGGGAAGACGATCGATCACATTCTAGGACTCAAAGTAGTGCTGTCGGATGGAAGTTTAGTTGATTTCGAGCCTGTTGACCGTGCGACCTACGCTGAGAAGTCGGCTCAGAGCGATCTCGAGGGGCAGATCTATCGCCAGGTGCGCCAGGTAGCCGTCGATAATGCCGACGAGATACGGGCTCGTTTTCCCGGCGTAATGCGACGTGTTTCTGGCTATAACTTGGATGAATTTCTCGACGAGAACGAATGGTTTGATCTGAGTAAGATCGTTGTCGGTTCCGAGGGGACCCTGTGCACGGTGGTAGAGGCCAAGCTCAATCTGGTCCCATTGCCGCCTCATAAAGGTCTTGTGGCGGTCCATTTTTGTGATCTGAACGAGTCGTTGGAGGCCAATATAGTGGCCCTCGAAACGGAGCCTGCCTCGGTGGAATTGACCGACAAATTGCTCCTCGACCTGACGGGAGCGTCCATTGAACACGCGCCGCGGCGTCGCTTTCTGCAGGGCGATCCGCAGGCGCTGCTCTTTGTCGAATACTATGCAGACTCACAGAGCGAATT
Source organism: Gemmatimonadota bacterium (assembly GCA_038119905.1). Classification (GTDB taxonomy): domain Bacteria; phylum Latescibacterota; class UBA2968; order UBA8231; family UBA8231. The sequence continues at coordinate 18,647 of JAYOKQ010000041.1, forward strand.
AATCGGCAAGATGGAAGCGCTGGAACGTCGGTTGACGGAGCGGGGTATGGGGTATGCATTTGTGCGCGCCTTGACGGCAGTCGAGCAAGCGAATATGTGGGCACTGCGCAAGGCGGGACTGGGCTTGCTGATGGGAATGAAGGGCGAGGCCAAACCGACTTCTGGTGTTGAGGATACCTGTATACCCCCAGACCATCTGCCCGAGTTTGTGCGCCGCGTTCAGGACGCGATGGCGCGTCATGGCGTCGATGCTTGCTACTACGGACATTGCAGCGTCGGCGTGCTACATATTCGACCAATACTCAACCTTAAAAAGCCCGAGGGTATTGCCATACTGCGTGCTTTAGAGGAGGAGATGAGCGATATGGCGCTTGAATACGGTGGGGCAATGTCGGCTGAGCACGGCGATGGATTGGCGCGCAGTGAGTGGATCCCCAAGATGTTCGGCCCGCGCATTGTCGAGCTCTTTGTCGAGACCAAACGCACTTTCGATCCGCGCGGTTTGATGAATCCTGGAAAGATCGTCGATGCGCCGCGCATGGATGAGAACCTGCGCTACGGAGAAGACTATCAAACCCAGCAACTGGAAACGTTCTTTAGCTTTGATGGAGAGGGCGGATTTCAGGAAGCGGTCGAACTGTGTTCTGGCGTGGGACAGTGCCGCAAAAAGCTCGTTGGCACGATGTGTCCTTCTTATATGGCGACGCTTGAAGAGGAACACTCGACGCGCGGGAGAGCCAATGCGCTGCGCGCTGCGCTTAACGGCAAGATGGAAGGCGGTTTGATGGGAGAAAACGTCCATCAAGTAATGGATCTGTGTCTCGAGTGTAAGGCCTGCAAGGCCGAATGCCCGTCCAACGTAGATATGGCCAAGCTCAAGTACGAATACTTGGCCCACTATCACCGCGAACACGGCTACCCGCTTCGCTCCTATCTGTTCGGATATATAGCACATGCTGCCAGGTGGGGATCGGCCCTAGCGCCGGTTTCAAACTGGATCGCTGGCAGCGGATTGAGTCGTTGGTTTCTCGATCGTTTTATAGGCATTGACCGTCGCCGCACGCTCCCTCGTTTCGTGAGTGAACCGTTTTCGCGCTGGTTTAAAAAACGGCCGTCAAATCCGAGGGGGGCCAAGGGACAGGTCGTCCTCTATAACGATACATTCGCCGAATACGAGGAACCGCAGATTGCCATAGCGGCTACGGTGTTGCTCGAAAAAGCCGGCTATGAAGTGATACTCGAAGAGAGCAAAGTTTGCTGTGGTCGTCCCATGATTTCAAAGGGCTTTCTCACTCAGGCGCGCGAACTCGCTGAGCGCAATATAGAGGCTCTCTTGCCGTATGTGGAACGCTCGGTGCCGATTATAGGCATTGAGCCGAGCTGCATACTTACGCTACGCGACGATTATCGCGATCTAGTGCCAGGTGCTCGTTCGCAGCAGTTGGCCGACGGGGTATTTATGCTGGAGGAATTTCTTGCCGCACGAGCGCGTGCGGGCGATCTCTCCTTGGAATTTAAGCCCTTGGCGCGCAAGGTGCTGTTACACGGCCACTGCCATCAGAAAGCGCTTATTGGAACGGCGGCAACGCGCGAAGTGCTCGGTTTGCCTCCGCAGTTCGAAGTCGAGGAAGTTGCCTCGGGCTGCTGCGGTATGGCGGGTAGCTTCGGATACGAAAAGGAGCATTATGAAGTGTCGCGTCAGGTGGGCCAACAGCGGCTATTTGATGTGATCAATACACAGCCGCTCGACGTCGAAGTCGTGGCTGTTGGCACATCCTGCCGTCACCAGATTGCCGACTTTACCGGACGCAAGGCTCGTCACTGGGCCGAGGTCTTACTCGAAGCACTTAATTAAAAGGGAGATTGACATGGCATTCCAAATTAAAAAGCGGGGTCGTGTAACCTATTATTTCGGAGGGGATCGTCCGACGCTATCCGCTCTCGTCACAGAGGATATTGGCGATGGAGACCTCAAAATATACTTTGCTGGTTTGACCGGGGGCTATTCAGCCAAGGGGCTGTTGCAGCGCGACGAGCTGGTTCGTATGGAGCCGCTCAAAGAAGTCGAAATGGTTTTTCGCTGCTGGGAAAAGTGGCTTCAAGAAGCCGAGATATGCGACTCAATCACCAAGATCGACTTTCTTGAAGTGCACGCCTTTGGCGCGCAGCCCAAAGATATAAACCCGATGGTTGAACCGCTGAAATTTCACGAAGAGCAGCAGCGTATCTACAAGGAGTACGCCGAGGCCTATAGCACGTTTTTTGCCGAACAAATGCCGGATACAGGAGTGCCCTCTCGGTTTACCGTTCACGTCGTTGACTTTCCGGACAAGGCGGCCTCCTACGAGTTTTATAGCGTGGGCCTGTATCAAAAATCACTGCACGAATAGGGTATATACCATGCCGATATTTGAATATGCCTGCAGCGACTGCAAGAGTGAATTTGAGCTATTAGTTCAGGGAAGCCAGCGGCCAGCCTGCCCGCAGTGCACTAGCCCAAAGTTAGAGAAGAAGTGGTCGGGCTTTGCCGTGGGAGCAGTTGCTGTAACGCCCGTTCCTACGGGAGGCGCTCCCTGTGGAAGCTGCGGCGATCCGCGCGGTCCGGGGGCCTGTTCGCTGAACTAAATGAAGTGTCGAGTGGTACTGTTCAGAGGGAGATGAATGTATTCATCTCCCTCTGCTGCGTTTAGGTGAAAAGATCGAGTTGAGTAGAGGCTCGGTCGGTAAACTGGCGCAGTTCAATTCGGAAACCGCGCAGGCCGTTCGCGGAAGCGGCTTCGGATTCGACGTTTTGTAGTATGGCCTCTATGAGTACGTGATCTCTATCCGAGTAATGCGAAAGGGCATGCGCACGTTGTTTGGTCGACCCATCGCCGAGCCAGAGCTCCGTCGCGACGAGGCTGCAGCGCAGGGCGCGCCGGCGCAGAGAGCCGGCCAGTAGGGCGATTGGTTCGCGCAGTGCTTCCTCAATATCCTCCCTTGTAAAGAGCGGAACGCTAAAGCGTACTACTGAAGACAGCTTTTCTTCTGCGTTGTGCGGTTCTACGGAGGTGTTATCAATGCCGTGTGCTCGCTGATGGAGTCGGGCTGCTCCGCGGCCGACGTGCTGCTGAAGTGTCGCTACATCCAATGCTGCAAGCTGGCCGATGCGTTCTACGGCTAATTCGCTGAGTGCCGCGCGCATTTTTTTGCCTATGCCAGGCAGCATGTCAATGGAAAGATCGGCCAGAAAAGCAGGTACGGCATCGCGTTCGACGGCGGTGATGGGTGGCTCACCGACCTGTTCTGCCAGTCGCGCTAGTAGTTTGTTCGGGGCCAATCCCATGCGGACATCGAGGTGCATTTCTCGGCGAAATTCGCTGCGCAGAAGCTGGGCCGCGCGGAATCCTATGGGGATATTCTGCCGGTTAAAGGTGATATCCAGATAGAATTCGGCCGGTGTTACTTCCTCGATGAGTTCGGTGTATTCCTGAAGGATCGCGTAAATATGCCTTCGAATGTTTTCGCTTGGGGTGGGTTCGGGGCGGATGCATTCGAGACGGGGCAGGTGTTGGATTGCCTGCCGGCGGCTCATTTCAGCGGTGATGCCTCTCTGCTGTGCTTGGGGAGATACCGCGTAGATTACTCCGTCAAGGGATCGATCTGCAACAACGCATGGGTGCGACTCCCAGCGTGCATGGTGCTGTTGGGCTGCTCGGACGGGAAGATTCAGCAACCGTAGAAATAATATTTTTCGCGTGGGATCGGCTGACCGGTCCGCTAACATAGGGCCGAGAAGGGGAGTGCGTGCACGCGGCACGAAGGTCCATTGTTACCTAGGTGAAGCAGGGTGCCCGGCGTGCAGTATGCGCGACGAATATAAGCCAAGGCGATGGAGCCAAAAGCGGGAGACTGCGCACTTGAGGTGATCGCGCCGACGGGACCTTGTTCGCCGTATAGAGTAGTGCCAGGGGCAGGTAGAGTTTCCGGCTCTATGGATAGGCCTACGAGGTGCTGCTTAACCTTGTCATACGTGTCGAGCCGCGCGATGACTTCCTGTCCTATATAACATCCCTTGTTCATATGTATGGCGCGGCCTAGGCCTGCCTCCCAAGGGTTGTGTTCTTCATTGAGTTCGCTATTGAAAAGGGGTATACCCAACTCCATCCGCCGCAGATTCCAAGCGGTTTCTCCGAGAGGAGAGATGCCTCTCTCGGTGATAATACGCCATAGGGAGGCCAGAGTCTCACTTGGACCGATCAAGCGAAGCCCCGTCCACGGTAGGTCGAGTTTTGCTATCCACAGCTGCGGGTCGTCGCAGTGGGCCAATTGGTGTGGGGGAAGATCCTCGAGTGAAATGCCCCACAGCGCTGCAGCGAATGCGCCCGTCTCAGGGCCTATAAGTTCGAACGAGGATGTGCTGTCGCCGATGTCGTTGATGGTGATGTCTTCGGCAAAGATATAGCGGTCGAGCCAGTTGGGAATGGCCTGCCGGTTCGTCGGACTAACTATACCAAGCGTTTGATCGGCGCGGTGATAGAACGTGCCCACATCGATGATACGCCCGCGGTTTTCGGTGAAAACCGCCTCAAATCCTTGTTCATTCCGAAGCTCGAGAAAGTGATTGGTCGTCATGCGATGGAGAAACGCGGCGTGTTCGCTGCCGCTAAATAGCAGGCGTCCCCAGTGGCCCGCGTAGTGGAGAGCGCATTGCTGGCTAACGGCTTCGTACTCCGCGCTAGGGTTGCCAAAATCGCTTGGTGCGCAGAGGTCGTTGTCCTGCACGTGCCACTGCGCGCCGCTTTCGGAAATGCATTCGCTGATAGAGGCTGTGCTCATAGAATCTTTGTTCGCATGGTAAACAGTGTATGGTGCATAGTAAACTTATTAGTCATTGTGAACGATAGTAAAACGGGAGCCCACGTCTGGATGTTTCACGACTTCAATCTGTACTGGAAAGACTTTTTTGAGTTCAGGTAGATGCGTGACGATGAGAACCTTATCGAAGTCGCGGCTGATTTCTTGGATTGCTTCCACAAGCTGCTCTATACCCGTGCTGTCCTGCGTTCCAAATCCTTCGTCGATCACCAGTGTGCGCAGCTGTGTGCCGGCGCGAATCGCCAGCACTTTCGATAGAGCAATGCGCAGGGCAAAGTTGGTTCGAAAGGCCTCGCCGCCGGAGTAAAGGTGATAGGGGCGTTCGCCGATTTCGTCGGAAATTTTAATATCGAGCGTTTCGCGGGTTCCCCCCGTCTTCAGGTCGCGTAGCGATTCGATGGAAATCTGAATCCGGTTGTCGGTCAGCCGCGCCAGTATAGCGTTGGCCTCGCGCTCAATTTCCGGCACGGCACTCTCTATAATGAGTGCTTGAATACCGTCCTTACCAAAGGCTTCGTCTAGGGTTTGGTATATCCAGGCGTCGCTGCTATCATCTTGGATTTCTGATTGAAGCTGGTCCCGTTCAGAGGTTAGGCGTGCCTCGCGTTCGCATACGGCGAGCAGGGAGCCGCGTCGTTCGATATGTGCATCTCGCTGCTGTTGTTCTGTGCGTTGCTTTTCGTTCAGTTGAGCGACGCGTTGTTCTATTGCGGCTAGTTCGGTGCTGGGGTCGGGCGCGTCGAGAAGAGCCTGCTGGAGTTGAACGCGCCGTTCGTCCAACTCACCCATGTTGTGTTCCGTGCGGGCGAGTGCTTCGCGATTACTGGCACGGCGTTCGCGGGCAGCCTGTAGGTTGTTTTGCAGCGTGAAGACTTCGCTCAGTTCATCTAGCGCTTTGCGCAATTGGGCGTGCTCGCCATCGTCGTAGCCAAGAGACGCGATTTCGCCCTCAAGTGTGGCTAGCTGTGTCTGTTCCAACTGTGCGTAGCGTTTATCCAACAGATATTGCTGAGCTAAGGCCATTTTCTGATTGGCCTCGTCGCGTTGCCCTAGCAGGTTTTCAGCCTGAGTGCGCGCATTGAGTAGGCGGGCATGGTCCAACTCGGCCTGGCGCATCTGCTCGGCTTGGAGCTTGAGAGCTTGATGTGCTTGCTCGTCGTAGTCCAAGCTAGCTAATTCACGTTCCACTTGGGCGAGGCGGCTGCGCTCATTCTCCGCACAGGTCTCCATTTGAGCGACAAGCGTTACAAGGAGCTGTTGCTGTTGTCGAGCATCTTCCTGCCTTTGTGCGAGCTGCTGTATGCGTAGTTCGCAAGCATCTAGTGTTCGCTGCTTTGATTCAAGGGAAGCCGTTTGTTCCTCTAGCATGCGGTAGGTTTGCCGCATAGTGCCCAATTCGGCTTCTAACGTTTGCACTGATTCAGCCAGCGATAAAATGCGCGCTTTCTGCTCGCGCTCCGTGCGCTCTAATTCTTCATCCAACTGTTTTCTGTGCGCTTCGTCTAAGGTGCTGCCGCATACGGGACAGCGATCTTCAGCGCGGTTTTTTGCCGCACTGAGCCGCTCCTGTTCTGTCGCTGCATCGCGCTCTGCTTGCGCGTGCTGTTTTTGCTGCTCTTCGATTTGGCCTCGCAAGGCGCTGCCGAGTTCTTTAAGTCGGTCGCGCTCGGTAGCGGATTCTCGCAGTTGGACTACTTCGCTGCGCAGTTGCTCGCGTTCTTGGCTCAGGGTCACGCCCGCTGCTATTTCGCTCTCCAAATCGGCGACTTGTCGTTTGGTTTGGTCGTGCTGTGCGCGCAGGTCGCGACGCTGTAATTCTATGGCGTGCTGGAGTTGGGTCTGTTCGTGGCGTAGGGCCTCGTGGCGGATGCGTTCTGTGTCGCCCTTCTGCATCTTGTGGCGCAATGTCTGAAGCTGATTAAATGATTGTATAACGCGGTCTTCCTGGGCGAGGAGTTCGCGCAGTTCTCCAAGCTGTGCTTCAAACCCGTCGCGCTGTGCGGTGTGGGTCTGTAGCCGCTGTTCGACTTCGTGTCGAGCCGAGGTAATCTGCGCGCGCAGTTCGCCGCGTTTGTTCTCTAGGTCGCGCAGTGCGTGCATCGCGCGGTCGAATTGAGCCACCTGTAGCTGCAGCCGTTGATAGGTTTCGAAATCGCGTTGTATCTGATCCTCGGATTTGAGTAGCTCTGCATCGTCGCGCTGCTGTCGTTCTAAATGACTCTTTTCTTTGTCGAGTCGTTCTTTGCGCTGTACGATCTCTTCCTGCTCACGCAGGATAATCTGACGCTGTTCGCGCGTTTTCTCTAATTCGCTTAGGCGATTGCGCGCCGCCTCGATCTCTTCGCTGCGCTGGGTTAGCGCGTCCTGCAGTTGATCAATGCGTTGCCCCACTTCGTTTAACGAGGCAGTGTGCTCTTCGCTTTGGGCGAGCTCTCCGTTTAACTCTTCTAGGCGCCGCGTGCGCTCTCGAGTGCGTTGGTCGATTTCTTGAAAGCGCGTCCGAGCCAAGGATTGGAGTCGGTCATAGCGCTCTAGGCCGAGAATCTGAGAGAGGATTTCTTTGCGCTGGCGCGCATTTTTTTGCGTAAATGCGTCGGCTCGCCCCTGCGTTATAAATGCCGAATTTACAAAGGTTTCGTAGTCTAAATTGAGCAGTTGGTTAATGCGCTCTTGAGTGCGCACAAGCGAGTCGCCTTCGGATAGGGAACGGTAGGTTTGGTTGTCGGCGTCGTGGACCTGTAGGTCGAGTTGCGCCGTTCCCCGGCTGCTGCGTTTGCGATAGCTGCGCAGGACGCGGAAGTGCTGACTGTCGAGCTCAAAAGAAAACTCAACGCGCATTTCGCTCGCGCCGATGCGCAGAAGGCCATCGTCGGGTTTGCGTTCGTGCTGTCCCTTGCGCGCTTCTCCCCAAAGAGCATAGGTGATGGCGTCAAGTATGGCAGATTTACCGTGACCGTTGTCTCCGCTCAAACAGGCAACGCGGAACTGGGTAAAATCGAGGGCAGGTACTCCTTCGCCATAGCTGAGAAAATTGCGCAGGTAGAGCGATTGGGGAATCAAGGAGTCGCTTCTCCCGAGGCCAAGGACAATTCGTGTTCCAACTCGTGGGCCTTTTTGATGAGTTCGGCGCGCTTTTCGTTCAAATGCGCGTTGTTGTCAATGTAGCGATCGAGTGCTTCGCCTAGGGCAATATCTTCGGTGATTGAGGAGCGGCGCGGACGTTCCTTGGGTTGGATC
>JAYOKQ010000041.1:26750-31830 GCA_038119905.1 Gemmatimonadota bacterium
AGAATGCGGTCGCCAGTGCGCTGCGAACGCGTTCTAGGTCGACTCGCTCTTCCATATCTGAAGGTATTGTATACAGGACACGGACAACGGCATCTTCTATTTCTGCCCGTTCTATGGCATGGATCAGCTGTTCAGTTGGAGAAGAGGAGTCCGTAACGGCGACTTCCACCGTTGTAAAACGGCGGGCGGGAACGGGGATAAACTCATACTGGGTGGTGCGTTGTCTGGGGTTGTCTGCGTTCTGTTCAATGCTGCCGATGCAGAAGCCCTTTGCTTCGCGTTCTTCGCCAAAGTCGATGCGTTCCAAGCTGCCCGAATAAACGACGGGAGGCGCGGCGCCCTTGTGCACGTCTTGAAATTTGTGGATATGCCCTAGGGCGACATAGTCGAAGGCCGGATTGGCTAGCGTGCTCGTTAACAGCGTTGGGTCTTGTCCGATCAGCGCCGTGCGTTCACTGCCCGAATAGGCCGCGTCTGAAGCTGTGATATGGGCTGTGAGAATAGCGGGTATATCTGGATCCAAATCGCGGGCGAAGTCGTCTATTTGTGCGGCACATATGCCCTGTATTTGCCCGCTGAGTTCCTCCTGTGACAGATCCTTATACTCTTCGTGCGTGCGGAGTATATTGCGGGTAGGCCAAGGTAAGCCCGCCACCTGAATGGGACCTTGACGCGTGTCTATCCTCAGTATCTCTGGGCGGCGAATTACGTAGGTATTGTCGAGTTCCAAGGCGCCGAATATATCAAGTGCAGTGGCTTTGCCGAAGGCGGCCGGGGTGTCGTGGTTGCCGACGATGAGGACCGTAGGTATGGCGGCCTGCTGCAGGCGCCGGAGTTGGCGGGCAAAGGCGCGCTGATGAGTTGGACTTGGATCGCAGGTTTTGTAGGCGTCGCCTGCAAATACGACGAGGTCTACGCGTTCTTGGATGGCGAAGTCGAACGCCGTGCCCAAAGAGCGACTAAAGTCTTCAATGCGCGAATGCTGTCCCGTAGTCGGGTCAATTCGCCCGTAGTTTTCTACGCCGAGGTGCAAGTCGGCAAAATGTAAAAACGTCAGCGTCATAGGTGGCCAAGGGGGCGCAAAAATGGGATATTTAGAATGTAATATAGTATGTTGCTATAATAGGGTAAACGCTGCCTATACAAGCGCTTCGAGAATGCTTGCATTTGTCTCGGGGGTAAATTATATTCTCACTGAGTTGGGTAAGTTGTTTTCAGCGGAAGCGGTTGTCGCTTCCGCTTTTTATGTAGTACCATTTGCGTGTTGAGGCTGGCTATGAGTGAAGTTTATCTATCCCGAGACGGTTATGCTAAGCTCAAAGAAGAGCTGAAAGAGCTGAAGGAAAAAGAGCGGCCCACGGTGCGCCAGGCCCTGCAGCGTGCCCGTGAATTCGGTGACCTTTCGGAAAATGCCGAATATTCAGCTGCCAAAGAGCGCCTCATGTTTTTAGAACAGCGCATCAGCAAATTAGAAGATACGCTCAGTCGCGCTACGCTGCTGGAGAATGAAGCGATTCCCGAAGACAAGGTCTACATTGGTGCGACCGTTGAACTCGTCGATCTCAAGAAGAATCGAGAGCTGACGTACATGCTGGTTGCTCCAGAAGAGGCCGATTTTGAAGCCGGTAAGATCTCCACGACCTCGCCGATTGGAAAAGGGTTGTTGGGGCATTCGGAGGGAGAAGAGGTAGAGATTAAAGTGCCGGCCGGAATATTGCACTACCGAATTGTTAAGATCAGCCGTTGAAATGGCCATCTGCCGATTGTAAACTCCCGGAGCCTTGGCTTCGGGAGTTTTTTATTGTATAGCTAAATCTATGTCGAATGCATCGTCCACAGATCGCGCACCGCTCTGGCAGCGGGTGCTGGCTCTAATGGCTTCGCCGCAGAGCAATAGTCTCGAGGAATTTGTACGCCTATTGGCCCAGTGGTTTGAGGCCGATTGCTGCGCGCTGCATCTGCTCGATAGGCGTACCGATGAACTCGTTGTGCGCGCGTCTTATGGTGACATGGAAGGGCAGGTTGCTCGTTTTCGCCTCGGTCAAGGCATCACAGGCTCGGCAGCCTTTCATCGGAATGTCATCCAAGTTGCCCCTCTCCAGCGCGACCCGCGATCTGATGCCCAGTCGGTCGGGGCGCAGAAATACAGCACTATAGTAGTCATGCCGATTGAAGACGGAGATGAACTGCGGGGCACGATTGGTCTACAGCGCGTGGCTGTGCGCCCGTTCACCGAAGGAGAGATGGGTCATTTAGAAGATGTGCGACAGCTTGTCTTGGCTTTGTTGGGTGCCGTAGATGTCCATGAGACGATGGGACGTCGCTCCGACGAGGTGCGGGCGCTTAACGAATTGGGTCAGGCGATGAATTCGGGGCTGGGCTTAGATGAATCGCTCGAGCTTATTGCCAGCTCGGCTGCCGATGTGCTACAGGCCAAAGGGGCTGCGATTCGACTGCTCGTTGAAGACGGCTCGCTCGCCTTGGCAACCGTCTTGTTCGAATCAGAAGGTGCACTGGATCCGCAGTATGAAAAACGCATCGCTGAGTATGTCGCTGCTACGGGCGAACCGATCATGATCGATGATGTAAGATCGCTAAAAAATCCGCAGGAGTTGGGTTCGTCTATGGTGTGTGTGCCGCTCGTCCTTGAAGAGCGCATTGTCGGCACGCTGACTCTATTCGATAAAATAGTTCCGCTGGGAACGGAGCGGCGTCGCTTTAGTATCGATGATCTCAACATGCTCTTCGCTCTTTCTAGTCAGATTGCTGCTGAGATTGAAGATATTCGTCTGACCGGCCGTCTCCAGGAACTGGTTCGTAGTGAAAAACTGCAAGGTGCTAAGTTGCGCCAGCTCTACAATCGTTCCTTGGCTTTGCTGCAGTCTATTTCCGATGGACTCGTTGCGATCGATCAAAGAGGCTACGTAGAAGAGATTAATACCGTTGCTGCGCGTATATTGGGGCGGCGAATCACCTCCAGTGAGCGGATATTGGCCGATGAACTCGTAGAGGACAAGCCGCCACTGCGCTCGTGGTTGATGGATGGCGGTCAGTTTAACAGTCGGGTGGTTACGCTGCGCACGACGTCCGGTGCCGTGGCTGTGATGGCCAACTTGCAGCCTGTCATGGACGAGAACCAGCAAACGATAGGTGCCGTACTGACATTTCGCGAAATGGGTGAAGTCGGTCGTTTGGTAAACCGAGTTATCGGCGTTCAGCGCACCTATGCGTTTGACGATATCATCGGCGCAAGTTCGGTGATGGATAAGACCAGGGAGTTGGCCCGAATCGCTGCCGGAACTCGCTCCAACATTTTGATACAAGGTGAAACGGGGACGGGCAAGGAGGTATTTGCCCAAGCGATTCACAATGCGAGCGCCTTTAGCGAGGGGCCATTTCTAGCGGTGAACTGTGCGGCCCTACCGCGAGATCTTATAGAGAGTGAACTGTTTGGCTATGTCGAAGGTGCCTTTACTGGGGCGAGTAAAAAAGGTCGATTGGGCAAATTCGAGCTAGCCAGCGGGGGGACAATTTTCTTAGATGAAATTGGCGAAATGCCCCTGGAGGTTCAGGTTAAATTACTGCGCGTATTACAGGAGAAAAGTATTGTGCGCGTGGGGGGGGACCGGACAATACCCATTGACTGCCGAGTGATTTCAGCGACTAATCGCGATTTGCAAAGTGAGGTAGAGGGCGGTCGTTTTCGCCGAGACCTATTGTACCGGTTAAATGTGATCACATTGGAAGTGCCCCCGTTGCGCGAGCGCCAGGGTGATATTCGTCTATTTGTCGAGCAGTTTGTGCGCACATTCGCCGAGCGCAACGGAAAAGTCGTTACGCAAACCCAGCCTGAGGCGTTGGCCCTGTTGTGTCGCTATGACTGGCCGGGTAATGTGCGAGAGCTAGAAAATGCGATTGAGCATGCCGTTGCTTTGGTGAAGGATCGGACGATTGCCCTAGAAGACCTGCCCGCTAGTCTGCTGCAGGATACTGTAGCTGCGGAAGAATCAAAGAATACCACGGGTTTTGAGTTGGCTCAGATCCGCTACCGCGATGCTGTAAGTAATTTGCACTTGGAGGCACTGCGTGCTGCAGGAGGCGACGTGATAAAGGCGGCGGAAAAGCTGGGGATCAGTCGCGCCACGTTGTATCGCCGGCTGAAGGAACACGGATTGCTAAAAGATGTATCAAATGTGAGACTGTCATCTCATACCTGATACGGAATTGTAAATCTTGTTAAATTGCTTTTTTCCAACTGTTTAGGATGCTTTGGGGTTCGATGTCCATCTCATTTTTGAGATAAGCTGTATCGCGCTAATTTGCACTATGGGATCCGATAAATTTTTTTAAAATTGTAAGTATTTGTTTTTAATTGTTTTGTGATCTATCTTCATTTCGTTATAACCCAGTGGTATCTCCTTTGCTAATACTTTCGAAAGTTCAACAAGCAAACGGTAAGGGGGATCCGATGGAAAGCAAAATTCTTCGCGGCAATTGGGATATCATCTGCGAGGTAGATGGATGTGGAATGGAAGCGCGCACAGCGGGCCTGTGTCCTCGTCATTACCAGCAGGTGCGTAGGCATGGTCGATTAACTCCCGAACGCGAATACGGTAAAAGAGGCGTTTGCTGCTTGGTGGATCGCTGTGAGGAGGAGCAGGTTGCAAAAGGGTACTGCTTTCGTCATTACCAGCAAGTGCGCCGCTACGGACGCCTCACTCCTGAGCGAGAGCGTATCTACGGTCGTAAAGCGTGTGAGGTGCCCGGTTGTGAAGAAAAGCACTCTTCGCGCGGTTTTTGTAAGAAGCATTATATGAGCGAGTATTATTTGCCTAAACTGGCACGAGCTGAGCAGCGGCGTAGCGCTTAAAAGCTACTCTATTCGCTCTACAAAACGTCTAAACACGCGGCGGCATTCTCCCCCGATTTGCGGGATGCCGCCGCGTGTTTGTGTAAGTCTTGACAGACTATAAATGCCGTCCTATCTTTATCGGTCTGTCATGAGTTTGTAAATAGCAAGAGAACTGCGTGTGCGGGAGTAGCTCAGTTGGCAGAGCGCAAGCCTTCCAAGCTTGATGTC
>JAYOKQ010000042.1:0-14095 GCA_038119905.1 Gemmatimonadota bacterium
ATGCTGGGGAGGACATTTTTAAGCAGTGGCCGGTGCCCCCGACCCCATCGACAAGTCAGCTCAACCCGTTTATGCAGTTTAAATGGGATTTGGAAAATCCCGATGACGTAGCCTATACGGTCGTTCGCTCTGAATCCCGTGCGACGGACTTTAACAACCGGCGCGTCGTCAGCTTTGAATACGGTATCCCGACCGGTCAAGCACTCTTTGGTCTTAACGGCCATTTGACCATAGGTGGGTTTGATGTAAAGGCTGAATTTGTAACCAATCCGCAGTTCTTCATCTATCCGGTTGGAAACAACGCCGGCAAGCGCTTTGAAAAGCGCACGCTGGGTTATTTTGTCAATGCTATCAAGCGCTACGAGTCGCTCTCCGTCGGTGTCGAATTATTTCAGCTCGATCCAGACTACGGCGGCAACTACGACAGCATTCGCGGGGGCGTACCCTTTTTCACGGACGTTGCCCAGACGGGTTCGCAGATGCAGGAAATGTTCGTGATGACGGACAACGATGATAACGATCAGTGGCCCGATGAGTTGATCGTAGAATTGCCCAGTGCCGACCGCCAGGATTCTGGTGTATTCCCCGGTTTGGACGAAAACCAGGATTTGGTGCCTGATACCGATCAGAACCTCAACGGCATCGCCGACTGGACCGAACCGATCATCTTTTACGATGCTGATCCGCCTGACTTTGTTTACGGTCTCGACTTCAACAACAACGGCGTGGTCGACTACCGAGAAAACGATGGATTGCCCGACTATCCCTATCGTCGTGATCGACGTGGCTTTCACGTGTTCTCGCGTAAGGATGGATTGGGCTTCCTGGGGAAAACGCTCTCGATTGGGTATTACGATACCAAAGAGGTGGCCGGACGAGGCAAAGCTAAGGCTCTGTACGCCCGCTACGAGTACTTGATTAACTCACCCTACCTTGGTCGTATACGCATAAACGACGACATCAAAAAGGTGGAAGACGATATCCGCGATGATGTCTACATCTGGCGTGATCGCAGCGCCCAGCGCATCGATTCGCCCTACCCGCACATTACGCCTCGGCAAATTGAAGAGCGTGACCTAAACTCGCAGCTGTTGCCGCCTGATCGCGATCCGCTGCTCATGCGCAACAGTCTTGTCAATACGCTGTTCATTGAAGCGCGTACCAGCCCAGTTCTTGACTTGAATTTTGTCAACAACCTACAGTGGGTGCGCAATAGCCAGGCAGAAGACGAGTTTGCCGATGGAACAGTGCAGGACGAAGACGTTCGTTCGCTTATCACGCTAGTGAACAAAGTCGACTATACGATTCGAGCCGGGAATATTTCTATCAAGCCTATGTTCAAGCACCTGTTGCTGCGCGAGCATTCACAGAAACTGGATCGCGATTTAGGGCAGGGGAGCACGCGCTCGTTCTCTATTTATACGCCTATTCTGCGCACGCGCTTTGATCTGACCAACAAATCGAATCTGCAGTTGGGTTTTCAAGGCCTGCCTTTCTGGCGCTACACCAAGGTCGACCGCGTTGATGAAAGCCAGAACTTTAAAGAATGGACGACGGTTTTCATGCTGACCAATCGCTCTGACTATTACGGATTCGCGCTTTCAACGCAGATCGGCTGGGAAACGACGCGTCGTGAGTATGACGACGAGACGAATGCGGCTCTTAATCGAAACAGCTCTACGCTGTTTTTTGATGTGCTGGCTGGTTTCTAAGATGGATCACTCTGTGCATAACAAAGTGAGGGTTGGATAATGCTTTTTAATCTTCTCGTAGTCGCGTTGATGGGCAGCGTCATGGGGTTGAGTACGAGATACTTCTCTCCTCAAGAACTGCAAGACCGCTTTGGTTTTGGGCAGAAACTCTATGCCTTGGGCGATTACGAGAAAGCCCTGCCGCACTTTGAAGCGGTACTGGCGACCCAAAATAACGCAACAATTGACGTGGACGAAGTCACCGTGACGCTGGATGAGTTTATTCTACCGGTCCGCGTTGCGGCTACTTATCAGCTGGGCAATACCCATAATAAACTGGGCCAAGACAAACTCAGACGGGCGGGCTTTTTGAGATCTGAAGGGAAAGAGGATCAAGCCGAACAGCGTTTTCAAGAAGCGCTGGAAGAATTTAAAACAAGCCTGTCTTATTTTGCCGAGATCAGTTCGGGTGAGGGAATAGATGAGCGTACTCGGGTGATGGCCCAATTTCAAACGCTCGAGACCAACTATAAGTTAAAGCAGTATGATCAAGTTATTCTTGAGGGCGAGCGCTTGTTGCAGAATTTTCCGAATAGCGTCTACGAAACGGCCGCCCATTACAATATAGGATGGTCCTATTACGAGCTGAAAAATTACGAACAGGCGATTGATAACTTTAAAGAGGTTATCACGCTTTCGCCGAGAGGCTCACACGCAGACCGATCATATTTTCAAATCGCTGAATCCTATGGAAGCTTGGAACAGTTTGATCAATCGCTCAACTATCTAGATCGACTTATCCGACGCTATGATTTTTCGGCCATGTCAGAAAAAGAGCTGATTGAAATGGCAAGCATGAAGCTCAAGGGATTGGTCGAAGAAACTTCGCGTGAGTTGGTGGCAAAAGCGCAGCTTAAGCGGGGAGATATCTTTGCCCAACGAGGCGATGTAGATCAGGCTCTTACCGCCTATGCGATAGTTCCTGAAAAATATTCCATGGAAACGGCGCTCGTGCAAAACGCCTACATTCGTTCGGCGGAATTGGTCAACGAAAAGCGAGGAACAGATGCCGCCCTTGCGGCCTATCGCACGGCGATTGAAAATGTCGACGACAAGCGATTCCAAGCCCGAACACAGCTAACTATAGCGCGCCTTCTTTTTGAGAAGGAATCGTACGATGCCGCCGCAGAGCAGTATCGCATCTTTCTTACGGCCTATGGCGATGTAGCTGCCCGCATTGGATTTGCCGAAGATAAAGTGCTGTTTCGGATCAGTCAGTGTCATCAGGCAATTATGCGCGCTGCCCTTAAGGACGGGGACAGCGAACGGGCTACCGCCGCATATGCTGAAGCCCTTTCGCTCTTCGATACCTTACTGGCAGACCATAGTGATAGCGATTTGTTAGCAGATATTTATTTCTCTCGCGGCTATGCGTATCAGGTAAATAAAGACAGCCGAGCGGCAGATGATTATGAATTTATGGTTGCGCAGTATCCGGATCATCCTGCAGCACCCAATGCGCTGTTACAGTTGGGGCGGATGGACCTGGAAGCGGGTGACTATAGCTCAGCTCAAGCCGTTTACCAGCAGCTATTGGATACGTACCCAGAATCGGCTCCAGTCAATCCTGCCAAGATGGAACTCGGTCTATGCTATAAGAACACGGGCGATTTAACTCGAGCGATAGACTCGTTTGAATCCATCGATCCCGAATGGACGCAGTGGGCTAAGGTGCAGGCAGAATTGGCCGACCTGTATGTCCGAGCGGGCGATCAGAGCGCCGCTAAAAATGTTCTTACCCGAGCACTGGACGCTATAACAGACGAAGAATTAAGCGGTCAGTTACTCTATGTGAAATCGCGTATACACTTCGCTGAAAATGAATATCGTCAGGCTATAGAGGGTTTTACAGCCGTGCTCGAATTGCCTGTTCGCTCAGATATTTTCGACGGCTCTTTGTTGTCGCGCGGCAGCGCTTTGTACGAACTAGCCAAAAAATACGATGCGCAGGGAGACACCTCGAGTGCGCGCGTTGAATATGAAGCATCCTTGATTGATATGAAGGCGCTGCTCGATCGAAATCCAGCCGCCAATATCAAGGACAGTGCCTTCCGTACCTTAGGCGCTGGAATGATCCGTCTCCAGCGTGAAGACGAGGCCGTGCGCTACTACAAAGAACTGATTGCCGCTTCGGAAGATCAGCAGCAGCGTGCCACGTTTCAAATGTTGCTGATGGAGTTGTATTTCGATCAGCAGCAGTTTGAGCAGTCGGAAACCTTCGCGCGCGAATTGCTCGAAATGGATTTTGAAGACGACAATAGCGCTGGGTATTTTCGCAAAGAACGGGCCTACTCGATTATTGGCAATGCGCTGATCCAGCGCAAAGATTATGCTGCTGCGGCTGCGACATTTGCCGAAGGACTTAGTCGCTACCCTCAGTCTGGAGAGAGCGCTAATTTGGCCTTTTCCAAAGCTTTCTCCGAATTCAATCGGGGTGATTATGAAGCAGCGGCAAAAGGCTTTTCCTTTTACGTGGAATCGTTTGCGTCCGATCGCAACGCCGTTCACGGCCAGTATTATTTGGCCCATAGCTACCAAATGCTGACGAACTTCGATCAGGCGGCTGCTGAGTTTGGAAAGCTTACCGAAGCTTATCCCCGCTCAAATTATGTAGAAGAAGCTATGTTTCTCGTCGGAGAAAATTTCTACAACAAGCGCGATTTTGCCGCCGCTGCAGTCGCCTATAGCACGCTGCTTGAGCGATTCCCTCGAGGGAAATTCGGCGACTCAGCTCTCTATGCTAAAGCCTGGTGTGAATTTGAACAGGAAGATATGGAGAGTGGTGTGGGCACGATGGCGCAATTGGTAGGCGATTTTCCCAGCAGCGAATTTGCGGCCAAGGCACAGTTCACCATAGGTGATTACCACTATAACAACCGCAGTTATGATCAGGCATTGGCTTCGTACTCTGTGCTTATTGACGCCTATCCCGAAGCGCCTGAAACCCAGCGGGCCGAAGCTTTGGTCGAAGAGTTGAGTGAAATTGAAGCTAGCTTGGCCTATGCAAAAGTTATGGAGCAGTTTGAGGCCAAAGCGTATAGTGAAGCGATTGAAGGTTTTAAGGAAATCATTCAGAAATATCCCGATACCTATACCCAACTTGCAGCCTACTGTAATTTGGGGCTGACCTATGAGATTCTCCGTCAGTGGCCTCAGGCCGTGGAGAACTACGACGAGACGCTTTCTCGGGGACAGGATGATATCGAGAATTCTGATGTAGTAAACTTTGCCCGCTTACACCGGGATTGGATTGTTGAAAATAGGCTCTAACACGCACCGTAATATGTAATACTATGGGAGGCTCCAAATGTCGGAAAATTTCTTAGTCGGCCAGTTCCTCAAAGGCGGACCCATGATGTGGCCGCTGTTGATCTGCTCGCTCATTTCCATGGTCGTCGCCATTGACCGACTGTTAAACTATATGCGCCTGCCCTCCGAAGAAGAGGCAGAAGCACAGCTGACTGAAGTCGAAGCTGTGCTTGAACGTGGGGGAGAAAAGGCGGCCATTGAGCATTTTAATCAGGGCAAAGGCGTTCTCAACTACGTCTTTGCCGCTCTGCTGAAACGCTATGATTCGCTTGTGCTGGAAAATAGGACTGATTTGGAGGACATGCGTCAAGAGCTGATTACTGTAACCGAAGAAGCGGGCGTAGATTATCTGGGCCGACTGCTCAACGCGCTGGGAACGATTGGTGTACTTGCCCCTCTCATGGGTCTGCTCGGAACGATCGTCGGTATGATTCGCGCCTTTGATGCCATTGCTCAGGCCGGTGCGGGTGATCCTGCAGCTGTTGCTAGCGGTATATCGGAAGCGCTGATAACGACGGCTTCCGGTCTTATTGTAGCCATACCGACGATTGTATTTCACCGTTATCTATCTGCGCGTGCAGATAAAGCCTTCAAGGAGATTGAGCTCTATTGCCATGCTTTTGCCAACACGCTGATCGTCCGTTTTAGCCAGCAGCGCGAGGGCTGAGGGAGGATCTGGGGATGCCCAAAAGACCAGCGCTAGCCAAGCGTATACGCGGCAGGTCGCAGAAGAAGTCTCGTTTTGCAACGAGTATGGATCCGGACATGACGCCGTTGATTAACTGTATCTTCTTGCTCTTGGTATTCTTTATGGTTGCTACGACGTTTCTCAATACGAAGGGGCTCAGCGTTGACTTGCCCGGTGGTCAGGGGGACGATTCGGCCCGCGCGAGCAAGGATATCAACATTGTTATTGAGAAAGATGGCGCGGTCCAAGTTAACGGCAAGACGGCTACTACCGAGCAGTTGGCTGAACGGATTGGGGCTATCGTTGAAGCCGATAACATAAAGAACGTTATCATCGAAGCGCACCGTTCCGTTCGTCACCAGCGCGTGGTGCAGATTGTCGACATTGCACGGGGGCAAGGCATTGAAGCCGTAGCCTTTGCTAAATCTGCGGAGGGTTAGTGATGGCGCGTAGATTGTCGAGTAACGATGCCAACAACAATGACCTGAATCTAACGCCGTTAATTGACGCGGTGTTTCTACTGCTTGTGTTCTTCATGGTTACTTCGGTCTTTGTGCAGGCGACCCAACTCAAGGTCGAGCTGCCGATTGCGGCAAATTACGACAAAATTGACCAAGAGAAAAAGCTCAACCTGTTGATTTCGGCAGAAGGGCAGCTTGAATTTAACAGCCAGCTCATTAGCATGGGGCAGCTGACGGCCGCCCTTGAGAATGAGCGTTTGCGTTCGGGGTCGTCGACCTTAATTGTAACGGCCGATGCGCAAACGCCACACGGCTATGTATTGGATGCGATGGAAATGGCCGTTATGGCTGGGGTGAGCAAGATTGATCTAGAAACTGGTGAAGACAAAGTGGCCCGGTAGAGCCGAGGTCGCTGCAAAGGAATAACGTGCGTATGTCCTTTCGTTTAAAATCCATTGCCAGCCTTATGGTGTTGGCTAGCGCGCTTAGCGGATGCGCCTATTTGGCGAGCCTGATACCGCGCGAAATGTACTATGAGGTTGCTTTGACCCCTGTGCTTCCAGAGGGGAGGGGGGAATATCAGATTGATCCGGACGACCCACAAGCGGTGTTGTTTAGCCACGAGGGAATGGTTGTACGTGTGCGGCCCTATACGGATGACGAATTAAATGCTCTCTATCCGCCGCTGTATGACGGCCGGCATACCAATCCCTATACGACGAACGAACTCGACGTAGACCTCGGGTACGTCCCGCCGATTTTTATCGTGTTTGACATCACAGTTATCAATAAGACCTATTCCAAAATTGAATTCGACCCGGCAAGGACACAGCTGACGACCAATACCGGTCGCACGCTGCGTTACTACGACCCGGGGCGTGCCGGTGAGGGGGTCGATCCACTGGGCGGGAATCAGTTTAGCACCTATTACCAAACTGAGCGCGGGCGTTCCGGAATAGATAAGGACATTAACCTCGAACGCATGGGGTTAATTTACAAAACCGCCTTTCACCGCTTCCGTCCGGTCTTTCGCGGAGACGATCGCTCCGGGACCCTCACTTTTGACAAGCTCCCGCAAGATGCAACCGACGTGGTGCTGTCTGTAGATGACTTTGTTCTGTCATTTGACGCGAGTGGAAATCCAGAGCGCACTATTGATTTCGAGTGCAGGTTTAACGTGCAACAGGGCGTTGTGGAAAGCGAAATTGAACCCCTCCTTGAGTAGCGTATAGCGCATTTATTTGCCGTTAGCCAATTCTAATCTATAGGAGTTACTCGTCTTTGACCCCCGTTTGTTCTCCATTTGGTTCTCATACGACCAGAGGGTGCATGCTCATCGCACTCTCTGGTCGAGTTTTTAGTAGGCTCTTTTCCGTGGTGCTGGTTCTATGTCTGCTTGGATGTGAAAGCGGAGATCCTTCCCTATTGGCACGGGTTGGCGAACGAGAGGTGCGCGTGGCGGATTTGGCGGCATTTGAACGCGGGTTGGATGTGGGGGATTCACTGAGCATTGAGGATCACAGAGACTACCTTACGACGCTTATAGACCGCGAATTACTCCTTGTGGAAGCTCGAGCGCTGGCGTTGGAAAAAGACGAAAAATACCTCGGTATCATGGAGCGAGATAGCGAGCAGAAACTAGCGGAAATGATGTTTAATCAGGAAGTGGCTGATCGCTCGGAGCCTACACCGTCAGAAATAGAAGCTGCCTACAATACGGGTGATTGGAACCGTCAAGCTGTTAGCGTAGAACTGTTTTTGCCCGATATGGAAACGGCCCTGCGGGTACGCGAAGAAATTCTCAATGGATTGGATATTTACGAAGCCGGTCGGCTCTATTCGGTCGATCGACTTATGCACATTCCTATGGGCGGGGTGCAGCAGTTTATCTACAATATACACGACGGCCCAGAAGAAGTTGTTCAACGCGTATTTCAGATTCCCGAAGGAAATCTGTCTAGCCCTATTCCGCTGTTTAAAGGATATGTCTTAGCCTATGTGGCTGAGTACCGCAAAGTGACAAAGGAACAGGTCGAAGGGGAAATTGTGCGGTATATCCGCAAGGAGAAGCGTCGATTATTACGCGGGGCTTACCTTCAGCAGTTAAATAAGTCCCTCGATCTATCGTTTTCTCCCGAAGGGCTTGAACGTGCGGTGCGCTATCTGGCAGCACGTAAAGAGAACGAGGATCTTGCCCTGCCGGCCGACTCCAACCAGGTAGTCTACTCCTTTGCGGATACTTCCATCGTTTTAGCACAAGTTGTTCGCGAGGTTGGCACCTCTTCCCGGCGTTGGCCCACAGTTGATTCGGAAACCCTTGTCGCAGAAATAAAGAATACGGTATTACCCGAGCTGCTCATGGCGGCCAATGCACGACAGCGCGGGGTCGATCAGTCGCCTAATTTTTTAGCATGGCAAAAGTGGCGTAGCGAGGATCTGTTGCTATCCCTTCTACGTAGTAGAATAACGGACGATATTGAGGTAAGCGAAGAGGAAATTAACCGGCACTACCAACAAATAAAACGCCGGTTCCGGATTCCAGGTTACGCGAGACTGCGCGATGTGCTTGTCGCGACAAAGGAAGAGGCCGATCAATTAAAGCAGGCAGTTGATGAGGGCGCTGACTTTCCCCAGATCATTCAAGAGCATACGCTGCGCAAGGGCAGCAAAAGAGGGGTTTACCGCGTATTTGCACTGCAGGCCAATCAGTACGGAACGGCTTGGATGAACTACGTGCTCAATGTGCCAATTGGGACAATACACGGCCCAGTAGAAGCAGAAGGAGGCTATTCCCTTCTTCAGGTCGTTGAACGGACAGAAGATTCGTATTACGGACTCGAAGAGCAGCGGGTCTATTCGGCCGTTTCTCGCGATATTGAACGCATAAAAGAACGCACGCAATTTAATCGTTTTTTGGCTGAAGTTCGTCAGCGATACTCAGCGCAGGTAGAGCGGTTTGAAGATGCTCTGGTTGCCTTTGCCAAACGTTCGTAGAGGCTGTTTAACAGATCTCTTAATGCGGGTGCTGAAGAAAATCCATCGAGGGAAGCCTTCCCCAATGAAAGTTGAGTAATCGTGGCGCAGCCTGAAGAACAAGAGCGCTTTGAAATAATGCCGGAGAATGCGCCGTTCGAGCCGGGTTTCAATATGAAAACCCTTTGGGCGGCCCTCTTTGTTGGCTTTGTCATGCTGCCAGGTGCCATCTATTTGGGGTTGGTCACTGGTCAGAGCATGGCCGGTGGGGCTGAATGGGTCACGCTAATTTTATTTATAGAAATCGCTAAGCGCACCTTTGTGCGGCTGCGGACCCAAGAGATTATTATTCTCTACTGGGTCGCCGGTGGGCTCGTACTTATGGGGGGGAAGTTGGGAACGGGGGCCGATCTGTTTGGCGGTCCCTTTGGCGTGCTTATCTGGGACCAATATCTAATACAGTCTCCTCAGGCCGACGGGCTCGCCGAGCACATACCGACATGGGTCGTTCCGCCGCGCGGTTCTGAAGCGCTTCTCGAACGCAGCTTTTTGCACGCGGCCTGGATAAAGCCGATTGTAATTTTGCTCGTAGCCGTCGTGCTCCAGCGCATCAATGCGCTCTCTTTGGGCTACGCACTTTTCCGCATAACGCACGATATAGAACGCTTGCCCTATCCAATGGCCTATGTCCAGGCCGGCGGAGCCACGGCGCTGGCTGAGACTTCGTCGCAAAAGGAAGGGTGGCGCTGGCATGTCTTCAGCACGGGGACATTTATCGGGGCCGTCTGGGGATTGCTTTACGTCGTAGTCCCGACACTTTCATCGGTTTTCCTAACGGAGACCGTATCCGTCTTACCGATTCCTTTTATAGATTTCACAGTGTCGATGAAATCCGTGTTGCCGGCCGCCGTTATAGGGCTCGCAACGGACCTAATCCACGTCCTTATTGGACTTGTGCTTCCGTTTTGGGTGGTGGTCGGTGTCTTTTCGTCGTCTATTATGGTGAACCTGGTGGCCAATCCACTGCTTTATGCCGGCGGTATCTTACATACCTGGGAACCCGGTATGTCGGCCATACCCACCATGATTGCCAACTCATTTGACTTTTGGCTTAGCTTTTCTCTTGGAGGGGCTATTGTCGTTGCACTAGTTGGATTTACAACGGCTTTTTGGGCGCTACGGGCGGCCCAGCGCAATGCGCCGACAGATCAACGACGAGACGGGCCAAGTCCAGAAAGAGGAGATATTCGCATCGTTGTCGCGCTGGGGATATGGGCGGCTAGCACCCTGGCCTTTGTTGGTATGGTGTATTATTTAGTGCCCCAGTTCCCTTGGTGGATTACCGCTTTTTTTGGCTTTGTATGGACGCCGATCTACTCCTATATCGGAGCGCGCATGATTGGCCTTACTGGCAGTCCGCAGGGCGTTTCCTTTCCCTATCTGCGCGAGGCTAGCTTTTATCTGTCGGGGTATGAAGGCGCGGGTATCTGGTTTGCCCCTGTGCCCATTTTTCAGTGGGGCTACGAGGCGCAAACGTTCAAGCAGTTGGAACTAACGCGAACTCGTTTTGGATCGCTGATAAAAATGACGGCGCTGACGCTGATTGTGATGTTTGTTTGCTCGTTTCTTTTCTGGTCGCTGATTTGGAAGCTGGGGCCCATCCCATCGTCGGCTTATCCCTATGTGCAAAAACTGTGGCCATTTCATGCCACGATGCAGGCTTTTTGGGCAAAATCGACGTTACCTGGTGCTGGAGCCAACCTGCTGACGCAAATCATTCGCTGGGACTATATCGGTATTGGCCTAGCCTTTAGTTTGATGCTCTACGGAGCGCTACATGTCTTACATGCGCCCATGGCTATTTTTTACGGTTTTGTCGCAGGGCTCGGACAATGGCCGCATTTCGTCATTCTGAATTTTATTGGGGCCATACTCGGTCGTTTCTACTTTCAAAAACGCTTTGGGCTGGCGCGGTGGCAGGCCTATGCCCCCATTCTACTCGCCGGCTATTCGTGCGGTGTGGGGTTGATCGGCATGAGTTCAATCGCCATAGCACTCATTTCAAAAGCCGTTTCTCAGGTGGTGTTTTAATCTACAGCCGCATCGTTAGCGAACGCTGTTCGAGGCGATAATCCCCCTGTATTCCCAACACTCTTGGATATTCTCTGGATTGAGAGCATGCTACTGTATTTGCTGGGAGCACCATGCTAGTGTGTCAACTCGGCCACACCGCAAGGAAAGTTCATGACCGCTAAATCTGCTTTTTTCGGGATGCTGGTTGTGCTGGCTGTGGTGTGCGGAGCACCCTATGCTATTTGGATGGTGCGCTCGTCAGAAATTACCTGGTCCTATTTTCCGACGAGCGTAGGCTTTTGCTTTATTGTGCTTTTCTTGCTAAATGCGCTGTGGAAACGGATTCATAGCGCATCGGCGCTACAGCCAGCTGAATGGGCGGTCATCGTCGTAATGGGCTTAGCTGCAACGGGTATTCCCACCTTTATTTCCGGCACGTTGCTCGCCATAATTTCTAGCCCCTACTACGGCGCGACGCCGGAAAACGATTGGGAGGGCAACATACATCCCTTTCTTCCCGATTGGCTAGTGCCGCGACCCGATGGGGAAGCGATGCGGCACTTTTATGAAGGGTTGCCCTCGGGGCGCGACATACCTTTTGAGGCGTGGGCAGGCCCGCTTTTTTGGTGGCTGAGCCTAATATTTGCAGTGTATTTCATTTGTTTCTGCATGGTGGTATTGTTTCGACGTCAGTGGATAGAAAACGAACGCTTGGTATTCCCGCTGATGGAAATGCCTCGTTTACTCGTCGACGGCGATGGAGAGAGTTTGGTGCGTTCCAAGCTGTTTTGGTTTGGGTGTGCGATACCTTTGTCGATGATCCTATTCAACATTATAGGTTATTTCTATATAGGTTTTCCCCAGATAAATTTCCATCATCCAGTCACCATCCAACTTAGCCGAGAATTTCCTGCGATTACCCTGATGTTGTATTTGCCTGTAATCGGGTTTATGTATTTGGTGAGCACGCAGGTGTCCCTAAGCATAATCGTTTTCTATTTAGTGGCGGTACTTCAGGAGGGGATCACCAATCGGATCGGCTATGACGTCACGCGTCCCGACGCTTTTGTCTGGGGTATGCAGTCTCTCTCATGGCAGGCGTGGGGTGGATTTACGGCGATGGTGCTTATCAGTTTGTGGATGGCCAGGCGGCACTTGCTGGCTGTTTGGCAGCAGGTATTTGCCGGTCAAAAGACGGTAGACGATCGCGAGGAAATGGTATCCTACCGCACGGCGGTTTACGGTTTCGTTCTGGGTCTGCTCTATGTGGTGGGGTGGCTGTGGAAGTCCGGCATGGATCTGTCTATTGCACTGCTCTTCATTATGGGGGTTCTCGTTGCCTATTATGGGATTACCCGACTCGTCATCCAGGCCGGTATCTACTATCTAACCACGCCCGTTGGAGCACAGGCTTTTACATTGGCCGTAACGGGAACAGGAATTGGTGGACACAACCTAGTGGCACTGGGGTTGTCCTATGCTTGGTTTGGCGATGTGCAGTCTTTGTTTATGCCGGCTGCGGCTCACGGAGCTAGACTGGCCGAAATTTATCGGGTTCGTCGCGGTATGGCGTTGGCCTTGGCCCTGGCGGTCTTTGTCGGTTTTATTGCCAATATCTACTTTGTTTTATCCCTGTGCTATACCTACGGGGCAGGCAACTTTGGTTCGTGGTATTTTGTTGCTGGAGGGGGGGCAGGCGGTATGGCCTTTGACGGCGTTATTCGCCATTTCAACGACCCTTGGCCCACGGATTGGAACAAGTTGGGGTACTTTTCTTTGGGTGGCATTGCATATGGTCTTCTCGCCCTCTGTCAGTATCGCTTTCACTGGTGGCCTCTTTCGCCGGTAGGGATCGCCGTAGCCCCGCTATGGATGACGCGCTATATTGCCTTTTCGGTTTTCATAGCTTGGGTTTGCAAGAGTGCTATTATGCGCTACGGAGGACTGCGGGCCTACCAAACTGCGCGCCCATTTTTTATGGGACTGATCGCCGGTTATTTCTTGGGAGTTGGATTGTCATATTGCGTAGATATCGTCTGGTTTATGGGCGACGGCCACGTTTACTTTCATGGATAAGTTGGTGGTGTATAAACGGGTCTCAGGGACAATAGAATGATGCGAATATTCAAAGGGGCCGCGATGATCGCGGCGATGGGGCTGATTTTTGCTCTTGCTTCTGGAGATCCTCAGCGGATCAACCAACAGGTCAACGCCTTTTTCGGCTGGGCGCCAACCCCTCCTCAGGCCGTTCGCTTGGTTGATGAGGATGCCGCTCGCACGCTGCGTGCCATCGCCGCCGGCATTAGTCAGGAAAAGGTCGCCTCTGAGATCGAGCATTTTGCTGCGATGGGTTCGCGCGTAACCGGGTATCCTGGTGAGCGCCAGGCAGCCCGCTACCTAAATCAGCGCTTTAGAGAGATCGGACTGCAAGATATAAAGAGCGAGGCGTTCGAAGTGGCTGTTCCCATAGATAAAGGGGCGGCCCTCTACCTAAGTGGGGGAGAGCGCATCGACCTGTACAGTCTCTGGCCCAACGGCGTGCGCACATCGTCGTTACCGGCCGGTGGCGTCGAGGGACCGTTGGTTTACGGCGGCAAAGGCACGCTGGAAGAAGTCGATGGTAAGGTGCTCGAGGGGGCGATTGTTCTGCTCGACTTTGATGGGGGGCAAAACTATTTAAACCTGTCCACCCTTGGTGCCCAGGCGATTCTGTTTTTTGATAATGGCGGGGTTAATCGCGAACAAGCAGCCGACAAATTCCTAAAAGTCTCTGTCGACGTTCCGCGCTTTTGGGTAGATCGCGAAGACGCCCGTGCGTTGATTGCTTCTTTGGAGGAGGA
>JAYOKQ010000042.1:14105-31501 GCA_038119905.1 Gemmatimonadota bacterium
GGACTCGGTTCAGGCGCGGGTAGAGGCTCGTATGGACTGGGAGGCCGTTGAAGCTGAAAACATATATGGTTGGCTGCCGGGTTCCCAAGCTCTGATGCCGGAGAAAAGTCGCGAGGGGGCGCAGGCCTGGGGGGACCAAGTCATTGTCATACAGGCTTATTATGACGCGATGTCGGTAGTCCCCGCTCGTGCACCTGGGGCGGAGAATGCCGCCGGAATTGTTGCCCTATTGAATTTAGCAGAGGCCCTTCAAGCACAGAGACCGCAGTATTCAGTGCTGTTTTTGGCCACTTCAGGGCATTTTCAGGGCCTGGAAGGGATCAACGATTTCCTCTATCGCCACAGCCGCGGCAGTGAATACTTTCGCGAGCGCATGTCCGACAGCGAACGCATCGACTTTGATCTCATGCTCTCGCTTGACCTTTCAAGCCACGGTCAGCGCAGTGCCTCCTTTGGGATGGGGACTTTTTATAATCCCGAATGGCAAACGGACAATTACGTAAAATACATGCTCACGCCGTACTCAAAGCGGCTGAGCCAGGCTGTTGAGGAGATCTTTGCCGATTCGACGCGCCATTACGAAGGTATTGCTCCCCCCAAACGCACGTGGAAAAACTACTTACCCATCCCACTGGCTTTTGCTAGCGAGGCTGCAGCTTTTGTCGGGCAAAATGCGCTGGCGTTGGCTACGGCCAACGACGCTCGACGCGCCGTCGACACGCCCCTTGATGTGCCCGAGGCGATGAACATGGATAATCTCACCCGTCAGATTCGCACGCTGGCGGCGATGGTGGCTTGGGCTGGACGCGATGCCGACCTGCTTAAGCCGAGTAAACTGCAGCTAGAAGACTACGGGCATAGTTTGGCGGGTTCGATTTATTGGTTTGACCGCGACGTTAACTTTGCCGTCCCAAAATCTCCGGTTAGCGGTGCCGTTGTTACCTACCAGCAGCAGGGGCCGAATTCCGTGGGGGGCGTGCGCACGCTGATGGTGCGAAAAGCAGATGAAGAGGGCCGGTTCCGCTTTGATATCATGCGTAACCGCTACGAAAATACCATAAAGGCTTACGAGATTGATGCCCAGGGTGAAATTGTTTCAGCGCCCGATATGGGGCAAGAGGGGGATGAGACCTACCCGATGGCCCATCCGTGGGGCTGGTGGGAAAACGAGATGCTGCAGGTGCTTTTTAAGTGCCGGGCTCTAAGCTTATTTGAAACGGTCGACTCGCGCTATTTATCGGTGCTCGACCACGTTACGGTGCTCGACGAACGAGATGGAACACCGCAGTCGTGGGGGGCTGATTACGTCGAACGCCAGAGCAATGAAGAGGGGAAGGTGACGCTGGCTTCGGTTGTTTATGCTCAGCCGGGAACGCGCGTCAAAGTGCTAATGAGCACAAGCCTTTTCGGGGTGCGCTATCTGCTCAGTGGGGCCCCGGATGCTCTGCTTGAATCACCGGTGCAGCCGGAGGAGGTGGATGAGGCCGTTTTAAAGAGGGCTCAGGGCAGCGGGTATCCCATAGATGCAGGTACGGTTCTACGTCCAAGCTATGCGGCCGCCCGCGATATGTGGACACTCGACGACGCCCGTATAAAGCAGCTGGCCAGATACGGTGTTCGCAACGATAAGTTTATGCGACTGCACGACGAGGCCCGTGCCGCTTTAGTCCAGGCCCGCGAACACCTCGAAGCTCGGCGCTACAGCCAGTTTAAAGCGAGCACGCGTGAGGCATGGGGGTTGGAGGGCAGGGGATATCCTGACATAAAGGCCACGGCAGACGATACGGTATACGGCGTCATTTTCTACTTTGCGCTGCTGCTGCCGTTTTCCTTTTGCTGCGAACGGCTCTTTTTTGGTTTTGCCGACGTGCGGCGGCAAATGCTGGGCGCTTCGTTATTCTTTCTGGCTATTTTTCTCATTATGCGCTTTATCCATCCGGCTTTTAAGCTTTCGTCATCGCCCTATATTATCTTTCTCGCCTTTGTTATTTTTGCTATCGGCGGCACGGCGCTGATGATGATTTTGGGCCGTTTTACGCGCGAAGTGAGCCAGCGCAAACGCGCTTCTTCCGGCGTTCACGAGGCCGATATCGGACGTATGAGCGCGACCACTGCCGCCGTTGCTTTAGGTATTTCCAATCTGCGCAAACGCAAGGTTCGCACCTTATTAACCGTAATTACATTGACGCTGTTAACGTTTACAGCCCAAGCATTTACTTCGGTTCAGAGCTATCTGAAGTACTATCAGATACCTCGACCTAATGAACCCAGTTACGAAGGGGCCTTGCTGCGCGATCGCGGCTGGAAGGGGATGCAGCTTTCGGTGTTGGACTATGCACAAAGCGCCTTTGGTGGACAGGGCGACGTGCTGCCGCGATCGTGGTTATCGACTCACCTTATCGGCGAGCGAGCTTATATCGATGTGCAGCGCCGCGAAACCGGTGCCGAAAGTTTTGCCTTTGCACTGATGGGGGTCGAACCCCAAGAGCGTGATTTGATGGGCCTGGGGGATCTGTTGGTGGGGGACCAGAGCCGCTTTTTTGCCGACGGTGAGCGCGACGTATGTATTCTGCCGCAGGCCCTTGCTGAGATTCTCGACATTCAGCTCGAAGACGTCGGAGATGTCGATGTGTGGATTATGGGGCAATCGTACCGGGTAATCGGGCTGATCGACGGAGAGGGTATCGATGCGCTGCGCGATCTGGACAACGAGAGCCTCATGCCGGTGGATACGGTAGCTGAAGCGCAGAAGATGCAGGAGATGGCCAATCTCGATCCGCGCCTGATGGATACTGCTGCCATTGAGACCTTTACCCATCTATTAGCCAATAACGTGGTTCTGTTGCCCTATCAAAAAGTGATCGACCTAGGCGGCACGCTGCGCTCGATTGCTTTGGCTGGTTTTTCCGATCGGCGTGCCCTCCTCGATAAGGTCGAAGACTTTGTTTCGCGCGTGGCTGTTCCGCTCTTTGTGGGCGTTGATGACCGAGTGCGGGTCTATACTTCGATGGGATCGGCCTCGTTATCGGGCATGGGCAACCTATTCGTTCCGCTGCTGATAGCAGCGCTTATAGTGCTCAATACCATGCTGGGTTCCGTCTATGAGCGCTCTGCTGAGATAGGCGTATATAGCTCGGTTGGGTTGGCACCGGGCCACATCTCTTCGCTCTTTATTGCCGAGAGTATGGTCTTTGCCATCGTGGGGGCCGTCTTGGGGTATTTAGTGGGACAATCGACCACCCTGTTGCTCACGCGCTACGATTTATTGGGGGGGATGTTCCTCAACTATTCTTCGCTTTCGGCTATCACTTCGACGCTGATCGTAATGGCGACCGTTATCCTGTCCACGCTCTATCCAGCCCGCAAGGCGGCGTCCATGTCGGTTCCCGACGTGACTCGTCGCTGGACCTTTCCCGAGCCGGAGGGGGACCGTTGGCAGTTTGACTTCCCCTTTACGCTGGCCCGCAACGATGCCCTGGGCAGTGGTGCCTATCTGCACCGCGTATTTTCATCCTACGGTGAAGGATCTGTAGGTGATTTTATGACGGAAGGGGTCGTTTTTCGCCGCGAGAAGGCTGGGGCTGATCCGGTCTATGCACTCGAACTTATGGTCTGGCTTGCACCGTACGATCTAGGCGTTAGTCAGCGGGTCGTCTTGCGCATGCTGCCGACCGAGGATATCCCCGGTATTTATCGCATTGAAATGCAGTTGGAACGAGTCAGCGGGGATGTTGCATCGTGGAAACGCCTTAATACGGGATTTCTCAACGTCCTGCGCAAGCGGTTTCTCGTCTGGCGCACCGTTCCTGCTGTGACGCGCGAAGACTATCGGACTCAGGGGGAGCAACTCGCCCTTGAAACCGCTTCTTTACCAACGACTGCGAGTTAGTCTAGGTAGACCTCGCGTCCGGTGCGTGCCGATTCGTAGCATGCATCGATGACCTTCTGCAGGTTGAGTAATTGGCGAGCATCCTGCAGCTGCCACCTTTCGCCGCCGAGCAAGCTGTCGATCAGGGCAGCGTCCTGCGTCTGCACGCTCTCAAACCAGTTATCCTGAGCTAGCGCGGGGGTCCGGTCGACGACCTCGCCGTCTTCGTCGACCCAAATGGAATAGGGGGCACCGGTAATCGTGCCTTTTTCCGCCGTAATTTGAAAACTGTGGAAGTCCGTTACTTCGCTGCACCAATTTCCCTCTAGTGCACAGTAGCTCCCGTTGTCAAAGCGCACAAAGGCGCCTAATAGGTCCTCGGCATCGTAGCGCGCGTGTACGTGCTCGCCAAGTTTGGGGCCGCGTTTGGTGGGAAAGAGACGCGAGGTCGCAGCACTTACAGATACCGGATTGGGAGAGAGGCTGACCCACATAACTAAATCGAGCGTATGGACTAGGGTTGATGCCAACACGCCTCCGCCGGAAGTGGCCAAATGATAGTGTGGTGCCCAAGCCGGTGGGACTTTGTGGCAGCCCCAGGCTTTCATATAGACTGGGTTCCCCACCGCGCCATCGACCATGAGTTGGCGCGCGTGTTGGGCCGAGGGCAGGTGTCGCATATTGGTGCCCAATTGCACTTGCTTGTCGACCCGCTGCGCCAGGGATAACACGCGATCTGCCTCTTCTATATTCATCATAAAAGGCTTCTCGCACAGCACGTTAGCGCCAGCTTCCAAGCTAGCTAGTGACATCGTGCAATGTGTATTGGGCATGGTGGCAATAATGACCAAATCGAGTGCTTCACCCTCGAGCATTGCACGATAATCACGTGCTGTCCGCGCCTGGGGCCATTGCTCGGAAGCGGCTTGGAGTCGCTCTTGGTCCAGGTCGCAGAGCGCGGGAACGGTGGCGCGTTCGGGGCCAATGGCTTTGATGCCGCGGAAGTGAACATTGGCCTGAGTTCCACAGCCAATAACGCCAATGCGAATAGGTGGGTTTGCCATGATGAGGCGACTTTCTCTACGCACGAGTAGGAAGGGGATAGGTCGGGGATAGTGCCCAGTGGATTAACCGTGTAGAATGGGATGCCCGTTACCGGGGAAGAAGATCATATCGACGATGAAGGATATACCGACCCCACTAAAGTGGCCGACGATAAGCCCAAGAAAGAAGGGGGAGGCTTTGCGGTAGAGGTCGATTCCGCCAAAACGCATTATGAGGCTTTTGGCTGCCCAGGCAATAAAGATGGCAGCGGCTTGGTTGCGGATCATCCACACGGATGAAATGGCTAGACCCACTGGGTGGAGAGGCCACCAAGGAAAGCGGTACTGCAAAAATGTCAAAACAGACATAGCCGCAGAGCCAATGGCAAAAAAGGTCAGCTTTTGCGCGTGAAAGTCAGCTGGACTTTTGATCTTTGCCATTACGTCGTCAAAGGAGCGCACCCCAGCCCCGGAAGATACGCGGAAAAACCACGAGTTGAAGTTGGATGCGCCTTGATCATAGGCCATGATGATGACGTAGGTTAGCGTAGAGAAAAAACCAACGGCGAGTGCGAGGATAATGGCTAGCCCTAGGCCTCGTCGGGTCATGCGCATGGCGTCGTGTAATCGGGCTGCATGGGCAGCAGAAGGCATGAATATCGATTGCACATCGCCAAAAAATGAATAGCTCAAGCCCAGCGCGGCTAGTCCACTCGGCGTGATGGAGGCCGTGCCCAGCGTCATCATGGTCATCGCTTGGCTGACAATCGGAGTGGTCATATAGAAGACGCCAGTCTGCACAACCAGGCGGGTAATGCCTAAGTAGGCGATCAGAACGCCAGCCAAGAAAAAAGCGGCTACGGAAAACTCCATACCGGCCCGATAGAGCCAGGCTAGCATATAGCAGATCCCCAAGAGCAATCCTACGCACGCCCCGCGGTACGACATTAGTTCGCGGGAATCGTCGATGGGAGCGCCGCTATTCCACGCTTTGCGCACTACGTCTTTGAGGTGGTCGCGGGCCATCCACAGGCTCCACAGGACCAGCGTTACAAAGGCACCCCAACACTGCCAGGAGGTAGAAGGCAATCCCCAAACGAATGTATCTCCCTCCGTTACGCCTATACCGAAGCGATTGAAGAGACCCTCTTCAAGCATGGTTAAAACAAAGAAAAACCAAATGCTGAAGGTGATGTTTAGGTTGGCAAAATACATAAAGCCCACTACCGGGAAGTAGTAGCGGATATTAATGGTCGGAAACCCGTGGGCAATTTGGATGGGGTGTTCCCAGGCTATTTGGGGGAAAAAATGAAAAAAGAAGCCGATGATATTCCAAAGGGCGATAAAAAGAGGGATCGAAGCCCCGGCCCAAAACACCTTGTTGCGCATTAGGGATGGAAGCAGCGACGGAGATTCGGAGTCTGCGACTAACGCCTGAGGGACCTCCATCAAGGGATAGGCTAATCGTTCGCGCTCAACCCATTGTTTGCGCAAGATGACGACCAGACAAAAACAGACAAAATAGAGGGTCCAAATAAAGCTCAACCACCAAAATAGCGGCATGGTCCATGCGTCGAGGAGCGTGCTCCATGGGATGGGTTCGCCAATGGGTAGTCCCTCGAAAAACCACGTCATGGCCAAGCCGTCATTGGAGGGCAACAGCCAAGCTGGCAAGTGGGGCAGCACGTGCGTGGCCCACTGGTTTTCCGCTGAAGCAAAATAATAGGGGGTGGTGGGAATGGATAGGACAAAGCCCATCATAAAGATGGGGATGCCGGTCGTAACTAACCCCATTACAACGACGGTTATAATCTCTGCCGGCCGCAGGGCCCAAGCTGGGTTAAAGGCTTTGAGGAGGGCATTGAGTGCAATGAGACACACAAAGAAAAATCCGACGGCAATCGGAAAGAACGACCACGTGATTTCCGAAGATCCGAGGACCCAAATCGCGTAGGGTGCCCCGAGGCAGACCACTAGTACCTGAACAACACCCAGTAGGAGCGAACGCAGCGTTAGGCCGCTGGCTAAACCGGGGCCTTCAGACGAATCGTCTGCTGCGTTTTCAGGTGGAGGTGTGATCGATTGGGACACTATCTGCTCTCTTTTAGGTTCGCGACAAGATATTTTCGCTGCATCCCGATGTCAAGATGGGGTTGGGCTCTACGTCTGTTATTCTACCATTTCTTTTTAGCGCCGATCGTCGGATTGAAAATCATTCTTCCAAGCGCCTCAGGGGCATTTGTGGGCCCGTTAAAACGGCAGGTCGCCAGGTGCTGTCGTCATCCCCGTTACCGTAGATCATAAAATGTCCGCCGTAGTTTTTGCCATCGGGGTCTGTGTGCACGATTTCCATGCTGTATTCGTCGCCGATTTGGGGTGGTCTCCAGCGCGGGTCGCTCACGCCAAAGGTCGAGTTCATTTCAACGCGCGCTTCCAAAACAAAATCGCCGGCATGGCCGGTAAAGCGCACCTGCCACGTCGCCTGCGGAATTGGTTCTTCTGCATACGCAATGCCGGGTGCGCCGTGCCGCCACCAGGCATGGGCGGGTTTTTGCTGCGTTGAGGCCGTAAAGCAAAACGCGTTATCTCCTTGAGCGAACAGCTCTGGAGCGCGGTCGCGGGGTGCCTCCATAAACCAACATATAGCGTCGCGAAAGTACCAGCGTTTGTCGGCCGGTTCAGGATCATCAATGTCGTTTACATTGTCCCGAACCTCGGCGCCAAAATAAAAGAAGGTATCGTCCCAAGCGGCGTAATATCGCGCGCTAAGATCGTCCTCGATGGGACCTTCATCGCCGTGGTCGGTCAGTCTGTTGCGCGCCCCACGATCAAGGGCATAGGGGGCGGTATGGCTGATTCGCCGCATGTCCCACACGCCATCGCTATGGGCTACCTCTTTCCACTCGCTCAGGTCGCCGTCGATCGTGGGCGGCGTTTCTAAGCGAGGGATTTGCAGCGGAGAATGGGCGTCGATCTGGGCATCAAGTGCTAGGGGGGCGATTATAAGGGCTAAGAGTGTCTTCATCATGGGGTCACCTCCTGGAGTGTTAATCAGTATATGTAAAAAGGGATTGGTGTGCGAGCTCATTGGAGTGAGAAGAAGGTCTTCCTATTAGAAATTCACTTAACGTGAGCCACACCTTGCTCGCTGTGGCGCTAAAGGCTATATATATCCCGATAGCAAATAGAGAAATGAGACGATGAAATACAAAAAAACGCGCTGGTTGAGTTTGGGATTGTTCCTACTGGTGGCCTGCGCCAACCCTGAGCGCATAGTGCCTGGTGAGCCGGTGCGGGTCATTCTATGGGAATTTGGTGGGGTGCCCGGCGTCATCGA
This sequence comes from Gemmatimonadota bacterium, assembly GCA_038119905.1. Taxonomy (GTDB): domain Bacteria; phylum Latescibacterota; class UBA2968; order UBA8231; family UBA8231. Next base: position 22,354 of record JAYOKQ010000042.1, read on the forward strand.
GTGGAGCAAGCAAGCCGTCGAGCGGTTTAATGCCGAACGGGATGATATCCAGATTGAGCTGGAGTTTCGCGACTGGGCAACGCAGCGCGAGAGTTTAATTAGCACGACGATATTGGGTGAGGGGCCTGATATCGTGCGGGTTCACCATAAATACTCCGTCGAGTTTGGCGAATTGGGTGGGCTGTATGCCCTGGAAAACTTTTCGGACTTTCCCGTGGTTCAAGAGCGTATCCTCGACAACGTCTGGGCCCCGGTAGCGTATGACGGAAAACACTACGGTCTGCCGGTTACCATGCTGCCGTTTATATTGGCCGTTAACCGTGATATCCTTCAGAAAAACGATATGCAAATTCCCAAGACCTGGGAAGAGCTTGCTTCGATGGGGCCTCAGCTGAAGGAGCAGGGAATCAATGCGCTGACGATGCCGGGTGGGGTTAATTTGGATACGGCCTATCGCTTTTTGCCCCTTCTCTTTCGTGCCGGAGGACGGGTCTTCAATGAGGACTGGACTCGGGCCGCTTTCAATGGGCCGGCTGGAGTGGCGGCCCTTAGCTTTCTCGTTGAACTCAAGGGCGATGGCTATATGCCGGCCGCCAGTGCAGCCTATCGCTTTGATGAGAATGCTGCACATTGGGCAACGGGAAAAGCCGCGCTCTCCATCGAGGGGCCCTGGTGGCAAAACACCATGTCGGGCAATTACGATTTCGATCTGAGTAAGCTAGAACTTGCGCAGGTGCCAGGTCCTGCGAGCGCCGTCGAGCAGCACCCCCCGGGCACGCTGCTCGATGTGGTTATGGTGGCCATTACCGGCTACAGTCCGGTGCCTGACCACGCCTGGGAAGTTCTTAAAGCACTCTATGTAGAAGATCCCGTATGGCGTAAACCTAACCCCAATCTGGGGGGAATTCCCACGCAAAAGGCGGCCTACGAACCTGGTGTTGAGAGCGATTATATAGGCTTGGAAGAACTCGCAGAGGCTGGACGCAATGGGATTAGTTGGCCGGGCCATCCGGGCATAACGGAAATTCAACGCCATATAGCAGATGCGGTGAATATGGCGCTCACCGGGACCCTCACGCCACAGCAGGCCCTTGATCAAGCGGCGGTAGAGGTAGACGAAATATTGAGTGATTATTGAGATGGACAGTAAATTCCAACGGCAACTAACGCCCTATTACTTTCTGCTGCCTGCTCTGGCTGTTCTGGCCGTCGTCATCCTCTATCCGGTCATTAGCAACCTTGCTATGAGCTTTTACAAGGTTCGTTTGCTCAAAGCCAGCGGGGGAGACGTCTTTCTCGGATTGGAAAACTACGCCAAGCTCATCGGCAGCCGTTCTTTTGGCAATAGCATATTCGCCACGCTGCGCTTCACGCTCATCTCATTGCCGCTAGCATTTATCCTCGGTTTGGGCATGGCGCTCGTTTTTAACGAGATCAAAAAATATCGTCCCGTTTTTACTGGTTTTCTCCTCGTTCCGTGGGCGATTGCCCCCGTTGTGACAGGCTATATGTGGCGCTGGCTGTTCCACGATAGCTTTGGCCTGGTCAACTACGGGTTGTTAAGTATGGGGTTTATCGATGAAAATGTGGCGTGGTTGGCCGAGCCCGATGCGGCAATGGGTGCCGTAATAGCCGCAAATATTTGGCGCTTTATGCCCTATATCACCATCATGTTATTAGCCGGATTGCAAGGGGTTTCAAGCGAGCTGTACGAAGCGGCTCAGGTAGATGGTGCGAACGTATTTCAGCGCTTTTTTAACGTGACGCTACCTCAGCTTAAGCACGTTATTGGGGTAGTGTTTCTCTTTGCCACAATATGGATGGTAAATGATTTTGCGCTCATTTTTATCATGACCGAAGGGGGGCCGGCCAAGGCTACCGAAGTCGTACCCATTACCATTTATCGCATCGCCTTCGAGCATTTGCGCTTGGGGCGGGGTGCTGCGGCTGGCCTGCTGCTATTGGTCTTTTTACTCTCGCTGAGTTTGGTCTTTATCCGCATGCTCTTTGCCGATCGGAAGTCCTCCAATGCGAACTAAGACGCAAGCGCGACTGCGCGCGGGGTTGGGTTATGGATTGGGATCCATCTTTGTGATAGCTCTGATTTTACCCCTGGTGTGGGTGGTCTCTACCTCCATACGGCCGCTCGCTGAAGTCACCAGTTCTCCGCCGGTTCTCATTCCGGGTTCGCTGACGTTCTCTGCCTACGTAGACTTGTGGGACGCCGGTCCATTTTTGAAATACTTTCTCAACAGCGTGGTGATTTCTCTTAGCACGGCCCTTATTGCTCTGGCATTCAGTATCAGCGCAGCCTATGCTTTTTCTCGCTTCCAATTTTGGGGGGGCACGGTGCTATTAATGGTGGTTGTCATGTCGCAGATGCTGCCCGGCTCTTCGATCTTGATCCCTCTATTTCAAGTGATCCGTGTGTTAGGCCTACTCGACACCCATCCGGGAATGATTCTCGTATACACTGGCTTTGCCATCCCGTTTTGTACCTGGCTACTCAACGGCTACTTCCGTGCGATACCCGTTGACCTAGAACAGGCTGCCCTGATTGATGGCTGCAATCGCTTCGAATTGCTCTACCGCATCATATTGCCGCTGGCTGCGCCGGCCATTATAGCTGTCGGCACCTTCGCTTTTTTGCTGTCATGGAACGAATTTCTTTTTGCCTTTGTATTCACTAAATCGAAAGCACAAACCATAGCAGTTGGTTTGCGCACGGCTTTTTTGGGCCAGTATGTCAACAAGTACGACCAGCTCTTTGCCGCCTCGCTTATTTTTAGCCTGCCGCCCATTGCCATTTTCGTCGGCTTACAGCGCTATTTTGTGCAGGGACTCACGGCGGGAGCTGTTAAAGAATAGGAGTCTTCCAATCGCCATGGTTAGGTATCTATCATTATTTATGCTGTGCGGTTTATTGGTGGCCTGTGGGAATTCTTCGGACACGGCTTCCGACGGCAAGCTAAAGGTGGGATATGTCGTAAACTTTATGTCGCATGAATGGTATCAAAATATCTGCAAGGCGGCCCAACGGCACGCCGCCTCTCAAGGGGTAGATCTGGTCATCGCCGATGCGAATATGGACGTAGCGGCACAGATTTCAAAGGCAGAAAACTTGCTTGCTCAGGGGGTTGATGTATTGGTGCTCACACCGGTCGACGCCAAAGCAATGGGGCCGGTTGTGCGCCAAGCTAAAGAGGCCGGAGTGCGCGTAATTACGGAATCGAATCCCGTTCCCGGAAGCGATACCTATGTTGGAATCGACAACGAGGCAAGCGGATATAAGGCCGGGGTTTGGTATGCCCAACATGCAAAGGACAACGGTCTTGAACCGCGCGTACTCATCATAGGTTTTCCTAACTTTGAGGACTGCCGCCAGCGAGTAGCCGGTTTTAAGCGGGGCTTGGAAGAGAGCGGTATCGCCTATGAAATCGTGCAGGAAGTCGACAGTCAGGGACTAAAGGAAAAAGCGTTCAAGGTTGCACAGGACGCGCTGACAGCCCATCCGGATATCAATGCCATCTTTGGTATCAACGACGACTCTACTTCCGGTGGAATGGCCGCCTATAAAGCGGCAGGGCTTGACGAAGATGCGCTGACGGCTATCGGTTTTGGCTTTGAGGGCGTTGTGGGGCAAACGGCGTTGATGGGCGGAACGTCGTACCGAGCGGCGCTGGGCATGTTTCCCGACTTTGTCGGTGTTTCGCTCGTAGATGCAGCGGTTAAACTACACGCCGGGTCGCCTCTGCCGGCGCACTACGAAACGCCAACGATTATGATTACGCAGGACAATGTCGATCAGTTTTACGATCGCAGTGCACAGCCTTTCGCCATGAAGCTTGATGCAGTGCGGGGCTTGCTGCCATGAAGCAATGGGCGACGCGCCTGATTCAAAACGAACAGGCAGGTTTGCTGCTTGCACTGGTCGCACTCTGCGTCATTTTATCCCTTTTGAGCCCCGTATTTTTTACCGCGATTAATATCAAAAATGTATTGCGCGATGCGGCGTTGGTCGCCATCGCCGGCATCGGCATGGTCATGGTTATCTTACTCGGGGAAATCGATCTCAGCGTGGGGTCGACCCAGGCCGTTGCCGGGATTATTGCCGTAGCCGTTCTCAACGCATACGATAGCGTGATGCTGGCTCTAGGCGCCGCGCTGGTTGCGGGAGCCTTTGTCGGATTGATAAACGGCCTGCTTATTACGCGCGCTCACATCAATTCGCTTATCGCTACGCTGGGTATGATGGCCATTTTGCGCGGGAGTGCCATGGTTTCGACGGGGGCCGTTTCTCTGCAGGGAACCGTTGATTCTTTCGTCGATGTAGGCACGGGGCATTGGGGCCCGTTGCCCATCCCCGTCGTGATCGCAGCCGTGTTGTTGGGCCTATTTTTATATGTGCTTCACTATACCACATTGGGGCGCTATATATATGCGATCGGTGGGAATCCGCAGGCTGCGCGCCTGTCGGGACTGCCCGTTGAGGGAACGCGGATTGCTGTATTTGTCCTAGCCGGCGCACTGGCTGCTCTTAGTGCGTTTATCCTTGCCTCGAGGCTAAATTCTGGACAGCCTAATGCTGGGTTGGGCTTTGAACTGCAGGTCATCGCTGCGGTCATACTCGGAGGAATTAGTCTAACGGGGGGCGTGGGGACACTCGCCGGGGCTTTGATTGGTATTTTGATGCTTACCGTCCTAAGTAACGGCCTCGTATTGCTCAACGTATCCTCTTTTTACCACGACATAGCTCGCGGTTTCGTCATCATCTTGGCTGTTTATCTCGACACGCGCCGAAAAAATAGTCTCGTGCGCCGCATGGTGAGCGGAGCGCGATGACCTCGCCCTTGATCGCGCTGCGCGGAGTGCATAAACGCTTTCCCGGCGTGCACGCGCTGCGCGACGTTGACTTTGAAATCCGTTCCGGTGAAGTGCACGGGCTTGTTGGTGAAAACGGTGCGGGTAAATCTACCCTAATAAAAATTATTGCTGGTGCGTATAGATTGGACGAAGGCTCGCTCCAAGTCGCTGGGCAAGCCGTCCATTTTACCCATCCCCGCCAGGCGCAGGACGCCGGGTTGGTCGTTGTGTATCAAGAGCTAGAGCTGGTTTCCTCGCTCTCAGTGGCAGAAAATATTTTTTTCGGTCGCCTTCCCAATCGGAACGGCCACGTTCAATGGCAGCGTCTCTATGCCGAAGCCAAGTCCCTGTTGCAGCAGGTTGGTCTGGACGTTGATCCGCGGACAAAAGTCGGATTTTTAGGCGTTGGCGCGCAGCAGCTCGTCGAAATTGCCCGGGCTTTGTCTCAGCGGGCCCAGCTGATCGTGATGGACGAGCCCACCTCGGCGTTGAGCCCTCAAGAAATTGAGCTATTGTTGGGGTTGGTGCAGGGCTTGCGGGCGCGGGGTGTCGCCGTGCTGTATGTATCGCATAAGCTGGAAGAGGTGCTAGAGATAAGTGACCGCGTAACCGTGCTGCGCGACGGAGTGAACGTGGCCTGTGAGATGGCCAGTGCACTCGATGAAAAGCGGTTGATATCGCTGATGGTTGGCCGAGAGTTGGGAGAGGGAATCGCCCATGTTAAACGAGAAACTGGGGGATGGGCCCTCGAGGTAGATTCGCTGTCCACCGATGCGGTGCGCGAGATTTCATTCGGCGTGAGATCCGGTGAAATTGTGGGTTTTTCTGGCCTAATGGGCGCGGGACGCACTGAATTAGCCAATGCGCTGATTGGCGCAGACCGCCGATTGGGAGGGACCGTGAAAATAGGGGGTCGTCTCTTACCGCCCGACAGTCCGCTAGCAGCTCGGCGATTAGGGTTGGGATTGGTGCCAGAAGATCGCCGCGAACAGGGGATTTTCCCTCGGCGCAGCGTGCGCGATAACACCAGCATTGCCGCTCTGGATGGCTTAAGTCGCTGGGGGCGTGTGCTATTAGGACGAGAGCAGGTGAAGGTCGATGAATTGGTGGGACGACTGCGGGTGCGCACGCCCAATACCCAGGTGCCGATAGCCCATCTCAGCGGGGGAAACCAGCAAAAGGTGCTGTTAAGCCGCTGGCTGTTGGTCGAACAGCTGCAGGTGCTGCTCGTAGACGAACCGACGCGTGGAATAGACGTAGGGGCTAAGGCAGAGATTTATCGAGTGCTCGGTGAACTTGCGCAATCCGGCTTAGCTATAGTGGTGTTTTCGTCTGAAATGGAAGAGGTGTTGGGTTTGTCGGATAGAATTTACGTGCTGTGCGCAGGTCGTATCTCCGCTGAATACGATCGTGAAACAGCCACTCCAGAGGCGCTGCTAACAAGCGCGTTACCGGGTTAATACAGAATGCACCTAAGTGAAGGGCGAATAATTGCCGCCTTTTTTTACGTTTCGTTCTGCTTAATAGGCTGTGCGCCGCTGACGTTACCAGAAGACCTTCAGCAGTTGGAAGCGGGCCAGGTTATTGAGGAAGAGGCGCCAAAAGAAAGTGCGCTTGAAATCTATCTGAAGCTAAAAAGGCTGCGCGAAGGCGAGCAGGATATTCTTCCGACATACGTGGCGGTTTTACCCTTTATCGACAAGTCTGGTTTTCGCAAGGATATCTGGGACCTGGGCGGGGAAATGGCTGGTTTGCTCAGTGAAGAGGCCGCCGGTAGCGCTAAGTGGCACGTTGTGCCATTTGCCGCGGTCAACGAAGTGTTGGGCGAACGCCGCGGTCTCGAAATGGAGGAGTTTGCCGAATTTGCCGAAGTCCTAGAAGCTGATATCCTATTCTTAGGCACGATTGATGACTACGATATGAAGCGGCTGTCGGTTGGAGATCCAATGCTAGGGGGCTATAAATCCTACGCTGGATTGGCCAAGATGCGCGTAGGTGCGTATCGCATTGCAGACCAGCGCGACCTAGGTATGGTCACTAGCGAACAAGAAGCAAGCGATCGCGACTTGGGCTTGGATCTGTTGGGCAAGCCGCGCGATCAAGACGTGAAGTTTGCCGAGTTGCGCACCATTGAGTTCGCTAGCGTAGACTTTCGCGAATCGCTCCTCGGGCAAGCTACGCTGGCTGCTCTACAAGAAATCATAAGCGGCCTTGAGGCGCTGTTTGAACCAGACGATCTGAAGTTGGACGGTCATATGCCCGAGGTGCTCTCCGTGTATGGCGAGGATGTATACATTAACATCGGTAGCGAAAACGGGCTGCGTGCAGGTTACCGTTTTGCCGTTTTTCCCGGCTTTGATCGAGTTGATGAGAAGGGACCTGAATCCCGCCAACGATTGGGAATAGTCGAAGTGCGAGAAATTATCGGAGCCCGGTTGGCGAGCGTGCGGATTCTCGAAGGAGTGGGAAAGATTCGCGCTGGCGATCGACTCAGCGCGCTAACAAGCGAACAAACGGCCGAGTGAGCTTATCTACGTCGGGAGCGTGATTGCAATGAAGAGAAAAGTGGCTGCCATCGACTATAGAGGTCAGGGCGTGTGCATTGAACAAGAGTTGCCTAAGCTGGCGCCCGGCCAGGTGCAGGTGAGGGTTGCGGCATCTCTGATCAGCCCCGGTACTGAACTGGGACGCGTGAAAAACCTGCGCAATGAGACGCAGGAAGAACGGCCGCCGCGTCCATTTGGTTATGCCAATGCGGGTGTTATTGAACAGCTTGGTGAGGGCGTTGAACAATTTTCTGTAGGCCAGCAGGTCGCCTGCATGGGCGGTGGCTATGCGCTGCACGCTGATCGCGTTTGCGTGCCGCAAAACCTCTGTGCGGCGATTCCCGAGGGGGTTTCCCTGCAGGCGGCTGCCTCGGTGCATCTGGCTGCTACTGGATTGCACGCGATTCGCCGCACCGTTCCGCTATTTGGAGAGAATGGCATGGTAATGGGCATGGGGCTGGTCGGACAATTCAGCGCCCAGTTCGGTCAGCTTTCCGGGTGTCATATCCTAGCAGTGGATCGAGTTCCGCTTCGTTTGGAGCGTGCATTGGGCAACGGAATAGAAGGGACCGTCCATGCCATGGATATGGATCCCGTTGCCGCCGCAGCTGAATTCAGTGCGGAATATGGCATGGATTTTGGGATAATCGCCTTCGGCGGTGAGGCGACCTCGGCCTTTGACCAGCTCTATCAGAGCTTAAAGACCACGCCAGACGGACACCGTATGGGCCGTATTACGATCGTTGGTGGAGCGCACATAAGCCACGGGTTTGCCGCTGGCTTGGGCAACGTCGACGTGCGCAGCGCTGCTCGCACCGGTCCGGGTTACCACGACGAAGCCTACGAGCACGGAACAAACTACCCGTCTGTTTTTGTCGAATGGCCTACGCAGCGCAATCTCGATGAGTGTTTGCGCGCGATGGCCAGTGGAGCGCTTAAGGTCGAATCCCTCTATACCCATTCCTTCTCACTGGATGAAATAGGGGATGCCGTCGACGTGCTAGTCGAAACGCCGGATCAGGCCCTAGGGGTTGTGCTGACCCCGTAGGCTAGGCTGGTTCGCCGGTAACCAAATTGCGTTTGCCCTCTGGTGTAAACGTAACCGTTGGTAAGTCAATCTCTTGGCCGGCAATCATTTGATGCAGCAAGTCGGTTACTCCATCGATCGCCGGTCCGATTAGCGCCTCTCCCTTTTCTTTCGTGCCTAGTGCCGCAGAGGGATTGTCAATCGCTTCGTTTTGGACCCGTTCTGGGGCCAAATAGAGCATCGTCGATGTTTCGTATTCGTCGGCGTGCCCTGGGAGGCGGCCATGCTCCATATACTGTTGTACTGTTTGGGGATCGTATACGTCCCAGTATGACTGAAAGCGCAAATTGACGCCGAGCTTCTCGCGGTATTCGTCTATGCGGCGCATCATGGGTTTTACGTTGCCACCGTGCCCGTTGAGAACGAGGATATTTTCAATGCCCGCGCGGACGAGAGAATGACACACGTCATAGACGTACTCGCAAAAAACCTCGGGGCGCACCGTAAGAGTTCCGATATGTTCCATCCAATGCTCCGAGACCCCAATCCCGATGGGCGTAGCTACCACGACCTGTGGCAGCAAATTCTTCGCTGCCATTTCTGCCATAAAGGAAGCGTGCAGCGTATCGTGTATCATGTGCAGATGTTCGTTGTGCTGTTCAGTGGCAGCCGTGGGAACGATGGCTGCCTTGATCGTGCCGGCCTGCATGCG